>CAZRLU010000001.1:0-6644 GCA_964600995.1 uncultured Oscillospiraceae bacterium
GACAACGGTGTGTTCAACTTTGAAGGCGGCTGCTATGCCAAGGTCATCAACCTGGATAAGGATTCCGAGCCTGACATCTACAATGCGATCCGTCGGGATGCCCTGCTGGAGAACGTTACGGTGGATGCGGACGGGAAAATTGATTTTGCGGACAAGAGCGTAACGGAGAACACCCGCGTTTCCTATCCGATCGATCATATTGAGAAGATTGTGAAGCCCGTTTCCGCCGGCCCCGCCGCGAAGAATGTAATTTTCCTCTCTGCCGACGCTTTCGGCGTGCTGCCCCCTGTGTCTGTGCTGACGCCTGAGCAGACGAAATACTACTTCCTGAGCGGTTTCACCGCGAAGCTCGCCGGAACTGAGCGTGGCATTACCGAGCCCACTCCCACCTTCTCCGCCTGCTTCGGTCAGGCTTTCCTCGAACTGCATCCGACCAAATATGCGGAAGAGCTTGTGAAACGCATGGAGATGAGCGGCGCGAAAGCCTACCTGGTGAATACCGGATGGAACGGAACCGGAAAGCGGATTTCCATCAAGGATACCAGAGGAATCATTGATGCGATTCTGGACGGGGATATTCTGAAGGCTCCGACCAAGAAGATTCCGTATTTCAACCTGGAGGTTCCCACGGAGCTGAACGGCGTTGATACCGGAATCCTCGATCCCCGGGATACCTATGCGGACAAATCCCAGTGGGAAGAGAAGGCGAAGGATCTTGCGGGCCGCTTCATCAAGAACTTCGTGAAATACGAAAGCAATGAAGCCGGAAAGGCGCTTGTGGCTGCCGGCCCTCAGCTGTGAGACGGTAACAAATCAAAGGAACGCTCCTCCCGATCACGGGAGGAGCGTTCTTTCATCTCAAAGGGTAGCGGCCATGACTGCCTTGATGGTATGCATCCGGTTTTCCGCTTCGTCAAAGACGATGGATGCGCTGCTTTCGAACACCTCGTCAGTAACCTCCATGCAGGTCAGCCCGTATTCAGAATGAATCTTTCTTCCGATCTCAGTCTCAAGATCATGAAAAGCGGGAAGGCAATGCATGAACCGGGCCTGCGGACCGGCAATCTCCATCAGCCGGCCGGTGACGCGGTAAGGGGTCAGATCGTGAATCCGCTGAGCCCAGACTTCATCAGGCTCACCCATGGATACCCATACGTCTGTATAAAGGACGTCCGCATTTTCGGCAGCCTTTTCCGGATCCTCGCTGAATTCCAGGGTGGCTCCGGTCCGGGAGGCGATCTCCGAGCAGATCCGGCGAAGCTCCATATCAGGCTGATAGGCGGCGGGAGCGCAAGCAATAAAATGCATCCCCATTTTAGCACAGCCGACCATCAGAGAATTTCCCATGTTATAACGCGCATCCCCGAAGTATACGAGCTTTTTCCCGGAAAGGGAACCGAAATGCTCCTGAATGGTCAGAAAATCAGCGAGGATCTGCGTAGGATGGAATTCATTTGTCAGCCCGTTCCAGACAGGTACCCCGGAAAATCTGGCAAGGCATTCCACAATGGACTGATCATAACCCCGGTATTCGATGCCGTCAAACATTCTGCCCAGCACCCTTGCGGTATCGGCAATGCTTTCCTTTTTTCCGATCTGACTTCCGGAAGGATCCAGATAGGTGGCGTGCATGCCCAGATCATGGGCTGCAACCTCAAAGGCACAGCGGGTACGGGTGGAAGTTTTTTCAAAGATGAGTGCAATGTTTTTTCCGGGATGAAGCGGATGCGGAATCCCATTCTTTTTTTGTGCTTTCAGCTCCGCCGCAAGATTCAGAAGCCCGGTGATCTCTTCCGGTGTCAGATCAAGCAGTTTAAGAAAATCTTTTCGGGCAAGATGAAACATGGATGGCTCGGACCTCCTTGAAAAAAAGATGC
The DNA here is from genome assembly GCA_964600995.1 of uncultured Oscillospiraceae bacterium. Taxonomy (GTDB): domain Bacteria; phylum Bacillota; class Clostridia; order Christensenellales; family Aristaeellaceae; genus Aristaeella. Next base: position 1,878 of record CAZRLU010000001.1, read on the forward strand.
TTTATTATAAGGGATCGGCTTTTGAAGGTCAATGCGGAAAAGTTGTGTGCACAAAAATTTTGTGCTATACTTAAGCGAAAGGAGGCAGGAGAATGAAGGCAGGAAATGCGGAGATGCTCAATGGATCCGGAATTCCCTTTGGCAGGATTATCCGGGACGCCAGGAAGAGAAAGAACCTGAGCCAGGAGCAGCTTGGCGCAATGGTTCAGGTCAAGAAGAATGCGGTGGGTGCCTGGGAAGCCGGAAGGAGCAGGCCGGATTTATCCAGCATTCCGGAGTTGTGCAGGATTCTGGATATTCCCCTGAATGTTTTCTTCGGTCAGAAGATGGGACCTGCCCGGATCTGGGAGGAGCGCTTCCTCCGTTTGAATATCCGGAACCGGAAACTCATTCTGCGGCAGATGGACAGGCTGTATCAACAGCAGCAGGAAGAGCTTCCCCGGGCATCGAGGAAAATCATCTCGCTGTTTCTGAATGATGCCCCTGCCTCAGCGGGGCCTGTTTCAGTGCTCGGTGAAAACGGGAGGGAAAAGGTATATCTTGCCTCGGACAGGTTGTCGGAACAGGCGGATGAACTGATTCGCGTAAACGGTGACAGCATGGAACCGGCTTTTCATGACGGGGATATTGTGTTTTTGCAATATACCGACAGCCTTCGGGAGGGTGAAATCGGGATTTTTGTGCATGATGATTCCGGATATATCAAGGAATACAGAAAAGACGGGCTGTACAGCCTGAACCCGGATTATCCTCCGATCAGATTTCCGGCGGGGGATCCGGTGCGATGCGTTGGGCGGGTGCTGGGCAAGCTGCAGGCAGATCAACTGGCAACAGACGAGGAGATGGAAAGCGCGGTCAATGCGCTTTGAAGAAGATTGTCTGCACGGTTTTTTCAGCAAACCATCACAGAATGTTCCATCATTGATAATGTTTTTATGATATAGTCCGGAGGGGAAAATATCTCCCCGACTCCATCGCTGAAAGGAAATGAGAAGGGTGCCCGGCATAATCGGAATTGATCTTGGAACAACCAACTCCTGCGCGGCATTTCTCGAGAACGGTCACGCGGTTCTGATTCCCAGTGCGGAAGGCGGAAGAACAACGCCTTCCGTTGTGGCATTTACAAAAACCGGGGAACGGCTCGTGGGAGAGGCGGCCAAAAGGCAGGCCATTACAAATGCGGACAGGACCTTCAGCTCAGTGAAACGGGAGATGGGGTCAGATAAAATATATGCTGTTGACGGGAAGAGATACCGGCCGCAGGAATTGTCCGCCATGATTCTGCAGAAGCTGAAAGCCGACGCGGAAAGCTATCTGAAAGAAGAAATCCGGGATGCAGTCATTACGGTGCCGGCCTATTTTTCCGACGCACAGAGGCAGGCAACGAAGGACGCGGGGACCATTGCCGGGCTCAATGTGCTGAGAATCATCAACGAGCCGACCTCTGCCGCGCTGGCCTATGGGTTTGACAAGGGATCAACCCGCAAGAAGATCATGGTATTTGATCTCGGCGGCGGTACCTTCGATGTTTCAATTCTCGAAATCGGGAACGATATGATCGAGGTACTGGCCACTTCCGGAAACAACCATCTGGGCGGGGATGACTTTGATCAGTGCCTGGTCGGTTATCTGCTGCATGATTTTCAGCATAAGTATCAAATGGATCTTTCAGGCAATCCCATGGCCATGCAGCGGCTTCAGGAAGCTGCGGAGACCGCAAAAAAGGAGCTCTCCGCCGCCAGGGAGACAACGGTAAACCTGCCGTTCCTCGCCCAGAAAGGAGCGGAGGCCTGCCATCTGGAGACGGTGATTACAAGGTCCCTCTTTGATGAACTTACGGCGCATCTTGTGGCGGCCACGAAGGGGCCGGTACTGCAGGCCCTGGAGGATGCCGGGCTTAGTGCTTCCGAGATTGAGCGTGTGCTCCTGGTCGGAGGAAGCACCCGGATTCCGGCGGTGCAGGAATCGGTTCGAAAACTGCTTGGAAAGGAACCATCGCGGGATATCAACCCGGATGAGTGCGTTGCCATGGGCGCCTGCCTGCAGGGAGGAGTGCTGTCCGGAGCGGTCAACAGTCTTCTGCTGATCGATGTGACCCCCTTGTCGCTTGGAATTGAAACAATGGGAGATGTCTTTGCGCAGATTATTCCAAGAAATACACCGCTGCCCTGCCATCATTCCCAGGTATTTACCACCGCAGCAAATTTTCAGACAAGCGTGGAGATCAACGTTTTGCAGGGAGAGCGGGCCACCGCCTCCGGAAACCGGTCTCTGGGCAAGTTCCGGCTGAACGGGATCCGGCGGGCTCTGCGCGGCATTCCGCAGATAGAGGTTACCTTCACGATTGATACCAACGGCATCGTCCAGGTATCTGCAAAGGATCTCGGCACCAACAGAAGCCAGGAAATAGTCATCTCCGGGTCGGGAGCCATGTCCAGGGAAGAGATTGACAAGGCGATCAGAGAAGCGGAATCCTATCGGGAAGAAGATATGAAGAAAAAGAGGGAGCCGAGGACAGGAAACCGGAAAAACAGCTCCGGCTTCGGGGATGACGGGGCAATGGATGCATAGACCTGAAAGGAAAGGGAAGACATGTTCGGATATATCGCACCGCGCATGGATCTTTTAACGGAATCCCAGAAAGACCGGTATCGCAGCTTCTACTGCGGCCTGTGCAGCGCTTTGGGAAACCTTTCGGGAAACAGCGGGAAACTGCTGCTGAGCCATGATATGACCTTTTTGGCCATTCTTCTGCAGTCTCTCACGGATGAAGAATGCACAGATGGAAAAAGCCGCTGTGTCCTGCATCCAATTCGGGAGCGAACCATGGCACATTGCAGATCCATTGAGTACAGCGCGGCCATGAATCTGATTCTGTTCCATTTCAAGCTGCAGGATCAGATCCGCGATGGCGGATCCGGGCTGGCCGGAGCGGGTGAACGGATGCTTCGTCCTGCTCTGGAAAGAACAGCGCGGCAGTATGAGGTCCAATTCCGGACGATTGACCGGGTCCTGAACGATCTCTGGAAGGAGGAACAGCAAAAGGAACCGGATCCGGACCGGCTCTGCAATCTGAGCGGCGAAATGCTCGGAGTAGCCTTTACGCCGGAGTGGCTGGATCCTTACTGGAAAGAAACAGTATACCGCCTGGGCTGCGGGCTGGGGAGATTCGTATACTGGATGGATGCATGGGACGACCAGGAGACAGATCGCAGAAAAAGGAACTACAATCCCCTGGTGTGTAACCGGTACAGCACGGAAACGGAGGCGTTTGCAAAGGAAGCGATGGAAATGCTGATCGGCGAAGCGTGCTCCTATTTTGAGCTGCTGCCGCTGGAGAAGGATCTTGATCTTCTGCGGAATGTGCTGTATAGTGGCGTGTGGCAGAAATATGATCTGAAACGCCGGAATTTGAAGAAGGAGAGACCGCAGAAAAATGCCGAATGATCCGTTTTCTGTACTGGGGGTTTCATCTTCAGCCACGGAAGATGAGATTAAATCCGCCTATCGGAAGCTTGCCAAAAAGTATCATCCGGATCTGAATCCGGGTGACAGACAGGCAGAAGAGAAAATGAAGGAAATCAATGAGGCCTATGCGCAGGCGCTGCAGATCCGGAAGGGCGGAGGGCAGCGGAACACCTACGGAGGCGCCGGATCCAGGCAGTACGGATACCGGACGGGAAACGATCCCTACGGATATTCATCCGGAGAGCAGGGGGGATCCCAGTTCCAGCAGGATCCCTTTTTTGGCGGCTTCGGATTTGATCCTTTTTTCGCCTCCGGGGGGCCGTTCCGACAAAGAACATCTTTTCGCCGCCGCCAGTATCATAATCCTGAACTTCAGACCGTGGAGGACCATCTGCTGGCAGAGCGCTATCAGGAAGCCATCAGCCTTCTGAATCGCATTCCGATGCATGACGCGGACTGGCATGCTTTGTACGCAAGGGCTGATATCGGGCTCGGAAACCGCATTTCCGCCCTGGACCACGCCCGTACCGCAGTCAGAATGTCGCCGGAGGATCCGGATTATCAGACTCTGCTGCGTCAGGTGGAGACAGACAGGCAGCGGTATCAGCAGACAAGGAACACGGCATATGATTTCCGTTCTGCCTTATGCGGGAATCCTTTCCTCAGCTGCTGCGCCATGAATATGGTGCTTAACTGCTGCCTTGGAGGAAGATTCTGGTTCTGCTGTTAAAGAAATGAGATACGGGGTGAATCAGCCTGATCATCTTGAGGAGAGTGAAAACAGAAATGGGATTCTGGAACAAAATTTCAACAGCTGTACAAAACTGGATGAGAGGAAGAAATGGGACTGATCAGCTTGGAATCTTTACGCTGATGACCGGACTTGTTCTGTCCCTGATCGGAAGCTTTTCCGGATGGGGCTTCGTTTCCTTTCTCGGATTTGCGCTCTATGTGGTGACCATCTTCAGAATGTGCAGCCGGAATATCGAGGCCCGAAGAAAGGAAAATCAGAAATATATGGAGCTGACAGGGAATTTTTCCCTGAAAATGCATCAGTTTATCCAGAGAACCCGCAACAGAAAGACCTACAAGTATTTCAGATGCCCTGAATGCAGGCAGCTTCTCAGACTGAAGCGGGGATGCGGTGAAAAGATGATAACCTGCGCCAAATGCGGACATCAGTTCCGACAGAAAGCGTAAAAAAACGGAGGAAGAAAAAATGGAACGGAAAAACGCCTGGAAAAGTTATACGGAAAAAGATCTGGCTGCTTTGGGGCAAATCTGCGACGATTACATGGA
>CAZRLU010000001.1:6744-61195 GCA_964600995.1 uncultured Oscillospiraceae bacterium
GTTATACGGAAAAAGATCTGGCTGCTTTGGGGCAAATCTGCGACGATTACATGGACCTGATCAGCCGCTGCAAGACTGAGCGGGAATGGACGCGGATGATCGTGAGCCGGCTGGAACAGAATGGATACAAATCTCTTGAGCAGCTGCGGGAACAGAAGGCACCGCTGACAGCCGGAGCTAAGATATATACTGTTCAGATGGGGAAGGCCGTGCTTTCCTTCCATCTGGGCCAAAAGCCCCTTGAATGCGGGATGAATATCGTCGGAGCGCATATTGACTCTCCACGGCTTGATCTGAAGCAGAATCCGATTTATGAAGAGGCCGACCTTGCTTACGGCGATACTCATTATTATGGAGGAATCAAGAAATATCAATGGGTTGCGCATCCCCTGGCGCTTCACGGGACCGTAGTGAAAAAAGACGGAAGCAGCCTGGAAATTGAGATAGGCGAAAAAGAGGATGATCCGGTGGTGGGAGTCAGTGACCTGCTGATTCATCTTTCCGGAGAACAGATGAGCAAGAAGCTGTCCGAAGGTGTGACCGGGGAAGATCTTGACCTGATTCTCGGCGGAAGGCCGCTTGCGGGAGAGGAGAAGGAGCCGGTCAAAGCGCTGCTGCTGAAGATTCTGAAGGAACAGTACGGCATGGAGGAAGAGGACTTTATCTCTGCGGAGATTGAAGCTGTGCCGGCCGGGAAGGCTCGGGATTTCGGGCTGGATCGCAGCATGATCCTGGGCTACGGGCATGATGACCGGGTCTGCGCCTATGCGGAACTGAAGGCGATTGAAAGCATTGAGGGAATCCCGGAGTATACCTGCTGCGGCATGTTTGTGGATAAGGAAGAGATCGGCAGCGTAGGCGCGACGGGCATGCAGGCAAACTATCTTGAGAACGCAGTGGCTGAAATACTTGATCTGTGCGGCAGCTATCGTGAAATCAGCCTGCGCCGTGCGCTACGGCACAGCCGCATGCTTTCCTGCGACGTCAGCGCCGGATTCGATCCCCTTTATGCCCCCGCATTTGAAAAGAAAAATGCTGCTTTCCTGGGCCGCGGAGTATGCTTCAACAAGTTTACGGGCCGCGGCGGGAAAAGCGGATCGAATGATGCGAATGCGGAGTATATCGGAAAGCTCAGAAGAATCATGGATCAGAACGGTATTTCCTGGCAGACGGCGGAGCTTGGCAAAGTCGATGTCGGCGGCGGCGGAACCATCGCCTATATCTGCGCCCTCTACGGGATGGAAGTGATTGACAGTGGAATTCCCGTGCTGAGCATGCATGCCCCCTATGAAATCATCAACAAGGCCGATCTTTATGAGGGCGTCCGTGCCTATCATGCTTTCATGGTGGAAGCAGAATAAACGCAGAAGAGATGAAAACGACCGTTCCCGGCAGGGGAACGGTCGTTTTTTCAGGACAGGGGATTGCGGGAACCGTGCGATCAGGAAAGCATGGCTGCGCCGATCACGCCGGCCTCCGCACCGAGAGAAGCAATTTCAATTCTCGGCAGGGGCTGATTGTTGAAGAGCACATACTTGGGGAATTCCTCCCGAACCGCATCCAGAAGAACAGCTCCGGCTTTGCTGACGCCGCCGCCCAGCAGAATGATTTCGGGATCGAAGAAATTTGTTACATTCGCAATCGTCTGCGCCAGGCAGGAAACATATTCAGTGAAAATCTGCTCAGCCAGAACATCGCCTTCATGCAGCGCGTCGAAAACGGTTTTTGCGGTTACCTTCTCCGGATTTCCTCCGCAGATGGAGGCGATCAGGGACTCAGGATGGGCTGCCAGCTGTTCACGGGCCATCCGGATGATGGCGGAAGCGGAACAATACCGCTCAACACATCCATGGTTTCCACAGGTGCAAAGCTGTCCGCCCATTTTCAGGATCATATGGCCAAGTTCCCCGCCAATGCCGTGGAAGCCCTTCCAGACCTTTCCGTTGATGATGATTCCGGAGCCGATTCCGGTTCCCAGGGTGATGAAGACACTGGAGGAAGTGCCGGCGCTGATACCCGCAACGCTTTCCGCCAACGCAGCCACATTGGCATCATTGTCCACAAAAAAAGGTTTGGGAATCCGTTTCTGGAATTCCTTCCGCAGGGGAGCGTCTACCCAGCCGAGATTTGTGCAGTTGATCACATTCCCATCTGCGTCAGCGATGCCGGGAATGCCTGCACCGATGGATAAAACCTGATCCATGGAAAGCTGCGGATTGATCACAGGCCGGAGAAGATCATGAATGCAATCCACCATCTGATCCACCTGCGATTCGAAAGGAATCCCGGTACAGGTGGGGATGGACGCATGGTTCAATATCTGAAAGTTTTCATTCAAAGCGCCGATTTGAATGCCTGTTCCGCCGATATCAATTCCGATCCTGATCATGATCCAATTCCTCCTTGATGTGATGCAGATGCATATTTTCTTTCCTGATCAGCAGCTGATTCAGATGCTGTGCAGGACTGTAGCCCATTCGTTTCAGGCGCAGATTTCTTGCGGCCACCTCGATAATGATTGCCAGATTCCGCCCGGGCCGGACAGGCATCATCTGGTGAATGACAGGCACCCCGAGGATCTCCGTCGTTTCGTCCTCAAGACCGATGCGATCATAGATCTTGCTGTTGTCCCACGCTTCCAGCTCCAGCACGAGATCAATGGATTTGGAGTTTGTGACAGCGCCTACGCCGAACATGGCCTGGACATCAATCAGCCCGATTCCACGGATTTCCATCAGATGGCGGATTGGCTTCGGGCAGGTGCCTACAAGCTGGGTTTCGGAAATGCGGCAGATATCAACCGCATCGTCGGCAACTAGCATATGACCGCGCTTGATCAGCTCCAGTGCAGCTTCGCTTTTTCCTACGCCGCTCTTTCCCGAAAGGAGTACCCCAAGTCCATACACATCCAGCAGCACGCCGTGACGGATTTCATGAGGGGCGAGCTTGCGCGAAAGATAATGAATCGCCAGGGCTGTAAAACGGGTCGTAACCATGTCGGTCCGATAAACCGGAATCCGGGCCGTGGCAGCAAGCTTCAGCATCTCGGGCGGGGGCTCGAGATTCCTGCATATAATCACGCAGGGCAACTGAAAACTGAAGAACTTTTCAAGAATACGGACCCGATTTTCCGGATTTTGCTGCTGAAGATAGGCCATCTCCACGATGCCGATCAGCTGAGGCCGCTCCCAGGCGAAATGTTCATAAAACCCGCAGAACTGCATTCCGGGCCGGTTCAGATCCGGAGACTGAATGCTCAGCTCCGCCTGCACCGGCGCAACAAGGCAACTGAGTTTCAGATCCTTCTGAAAGCTTTCGGCTCTGATCATGCGGACGCCTCCCAAATTCGGGCCAGGTATTCAGCCACCCCATCCTTCTGATTGGAGGGACAGATATCATCAGTCAAAGGTCTGAGCTCGCGGCGCCCGTTTTCCATCAGCACGCCCCGGCCGGCAATCTGCAGCATGGAAAGATCATTCAGGCTGTCACCGAATGCGATGAAACCTGATACATCCAGGTTCAGCAGTTTTGCAGCCTGCTTCAGTGCGGCGCCCTTTGTTGCGCCAAGGGGATTGAATTCAAGAAACCAGGGTTTGGAGCAGGTTACAGAGACACGTCCGGCGAACAGGCTGCCGGCTTCCGCCAGCATGGAGGCGATTTTGGCTTCATCCGCCATCATCAGGATTTTGTTTCTGGGCTCCTGAATGAAAGTCTCCAGATCTCCGACGTGGATGCCTTTCAGTACGGAAGCTGAAGCATACCTTTCTGCCCATACGGATTCTTCATTGTAGAAGAAATATTCATCTGCATAGGTCTGGGCATAACAGTGATGCTTCTTTCCGAAGGCGGCAATTTCCCGCCCGAGTTCGGCGGAAAAAAATTCTCCATGAATCAGCTCGTGCGAGGATCCATCCCGGATTTCAGCTCCGTTGCAGGTAATGTACAGATCTGCGCAGGAAAGCCGCTTCAGGAAGGGCATCATACTCTGCTGGGCTCTTCCGCTGGCTGGAATGATTCTTACGCCGGAGGAGGAGAGTGCACGCAGGAGGCTGACTGTACGATCCGAGATGGAGAGATCATCCCTCAGAAGTGTATCATCCAGATCAAAGGCGACAGCCTGATATGGAAATGAGGTCATGAAATCTTCCATCCTTCAGCTGCTTCCTTCTGAGCAGGAATACAGGCTTCGAAGGATTTCATATAAGCCTTGAACCCGGAAATGTCATCCGGCTGCGGCTGAATTGTGCTTTGCGGCAACCCGCTGAACACATGATTTGAAAGATAATCCTCCAGGGATTCATCTGAATTACGGTTCACCAGGTAGGAAGCCAGCAGGGCGATTCCCCAGGCGCCGCCCTCCCCGGCGGTCTGCATGACGGTGACGGGAGCCTCGATCGCCGCGGCAAGGATGCGCTGCGCCACCCCTTCCGTCTTGAATAATCCGCCATGACCAAAGACCTGATCAATGGCTACATGTTCCTGCGCAAGAATTTCCATTCCGTATTTGAGCGTTTCCATGCTGGCATAAAGCTGCACCCGCATGAAATTGGCGAGATTCATCTCGGCATTGGGCTGGCGGACCAGCATGGGACGGCCTTCCCGAAGGCCGGTAACCGGCTCTCCGGCGAAATAATTGAAGCTGACGAGGCCGCCGCCTGTGGGATCGCCTTCCAGCGCCTTCCGGAACAGGGTGGTAAAAATATCTCCTGTTTTCAGGGAAATCCCCATGGCTGCCGCGAATTCCTGGAACAGGGATACCCAGGCATTGATATCGGAAGAACAGGAATTGCAATGAACCATTCCAACCGGCATTCCGCTGGGGGTCGTGACCACATCGATCTCCGGATATACTTTTTCCAGCGGCTTTTCCAGCACGATCATGCTGAAAATGGAAGTACCGGCGCTGACATTTCCGGTCCTGGGACGAACGCTGTTCGTGGCAGCCATGCCGGTCCCCGCATCCCCTTCAGGAGGACACAGGGGACATCCGGGTGCAAGATCCCCGCTGGGATCAAGCAGCCGGGCTCCGGCTTCAGTCAGCTGACCTGCGGGAGCACCGGCAGGCAGGACCTTCGGCAGAATTTCACGAAGCGTCCAGGGAAAGCCGAGACCGGAAACCAGCTGATTGAAGCACTGAACCATCTCCTCATTGAAATCAAGAGTGCTGCTGTCCACGGGCATCATGCCGCTGGCATCCCCGATTCCGAGAACCTTTTCCCCGGTCAGGAGATAATGCACCCATCCGGCCAGCGTCGTCATGAAACGGATATCCCGAACATGGGGTTCTTTATTCAGCACCGCCTGATAGAGATGGCTGAGACTCCACCGCTGGGGCATATTGAAGGAGAAGGCTTTTGTAAGCTTTTCAGCTGCTTCGGCCGTTGTTGTGTTCCGCCAGGTGCGGAAAGGAACGAGAAGTTCCATTTTTTCATTGAAGGGAAGATAACCGTGCATCATGGCGCTGATGCCGATCGCCCGGAGGCTTCGGATTTTACAGCCGTAGAGCGTCTCCACGTTTTTTTTCAGATCCGCATAGGACGATTGCAGCCCCTTCAGAATCGCCTCCTCAGAATAAGTCCAGATTCCATCCACATAATCATTTTCCCATTCGTGACTGCCGGAGGCAATCGGCGTATGATCCGGAGAAATCAGAACACTTTTGATCCGGGTGGAACCGAATTCAATGCCAAGAATGGCCGAGCCACCTTCAATCAGCTTTTTCATATAATCACTCCTTCATACTTTTTAAAATATGGAATCAATATCTGCAGCCTATTGCTTATCCTAACACAGCGGCGTGTATTTTGCAATGTGGATTTGAGAATTCCGGAATCTCGCATCGTTCTTTATTTCAGGTATCTCCGGCCTGGCTTCGGCCCTCTGCTGCGCTGCCTTCTGAAGAGCCGCTTCAGCAGGAAGAAAAGGAAAAGCAGAATCAGAAAAACGATGAACGGGGAAAGAAAAATCAGTACAAGCTCAAAAGAGAGCGGAGGGAACGGGTTCGGATCCGCATAGGTTTCCGCGATGATCTGTTCGAGGGTTTTGGGCACATTCTCACGAACGGCGATGCTTCTGGCAGCAATCAGATCGTAGGTAACAGGATCCCCTGTTTCAGGAAAGTAGGTCAGCGATCCCATGGTTTCCCCGGCGGAGATCGGCGCTTCAAAATCCCGATCATACTGGATATAAAGCGTATCCTGAATATTGGCGGCCAGCGATTCCACCTGGGCCTTGGTTGCGACGATCACGGGATCCGAGGTCCCGGGCCGGGCCCGGCAAAGCAGCTCAACACGCCCTCTGTTCTGGTCGGAGGTGGAATAGTTACTGGTCTCAATGACAATGGGATTCATTTGGTAAAGGGTCTGGGGGGTTACGCTGACATACTGGCTGAAACCGTAATTCATCAGCTTGATGGTATCAGCCCATCTGGCACGCTTCCCGGTGAAAAACACCACGGAAATCAGGTCCACATTGTCTCTCGAAGCGGATCCGACAAAGCAGTATCCGGAATGGGAATGACTTCCTGTCTTGATGCCCGTTGCATCCGGAAAATAGTATTTGTTGGGCTTTTCCTCTGTTCCGGAAAGCATGTATTCAGACTTTGTGGTGATGGAGCGGGCCCGCTGCATGCTTGTTTTCGGAATGGAATAGGTCACGGTGGCGGCAATTTTCCGGAAGGTTTCATTCCGCATCGCTTCCCGGGCGATCAGGGCCATATCGTATGCGGTTGAATAATGCTGATCATCGTGATAGCCGTGGGCGTTTACAAAGTGCGTATTGATGCATCCGAAAAGGGAAGCGGTTTCATTCATCAGATCGACAAAGGCAGGTATGGACCCGGAAACCGTCTCTGCAATCACATTGGCGCCATCGTTGCCGGAAAGCAGCATGGTTCCGTAAAGAACGTCGATAAAACGGATCTCTTCTCCGACTTTCAGCCCCATTTTTGATGAATCCTCCGGAATATCCATGGCACTTTCGGAGACGGTCACCGTCTGATTCAGATCGTCCACCATCATGATGCCAAGCAACACCGTCAGAATTTTGGTTGTGGAGGCGGGGTACCGGATCGCATAGGGGTCCTTTTCAAAAATGACTTCCCCCTTGTCAGCCGTGATCAGTATCGCGGACAGGGCATACAGCTGATCGGGCTCCAACTTGTCCGGATGCTCCGGATCATAGGGAGCGGCTTCCGGGGACAAGGTGGGCTCGGGAATCGTATCCGCTGCAGACTCAGCCCGGGACGGGGAAACAGGAAAGGAAAGAATCAGAAGGAGAAGCATGGACAAGCAGCGAATGATGATTTTTTTCAAGACATACTCCTCCTTTCATTGCATTTTATGATTCAAAGCATCATCCCATGGCAGGCGGCACCGGAGAGAACGCGGGAACAAACGGGCTTCCCAGCAGCTGCATCAGCAGGTAGGCAACCCCGAGCACAGCAAGATAAAGGGAAAAATAACAGAGCGGAACAGTTGAAATGATTTTCAGCATAAACCGGATCGCGATAAAACCGGCTATGCAGGCAACCAGGATCCCGATCAGTGCGGGGAAAAACTCAATTTCGGTATAATAGCCGGCTTCCAGCGCATCCTTGCCTTCCATCAGGAAAGAACCAAGAATGGCCGGAGCGCTCATCATAAAGGAAAAACGTGCCACGGTTTCCTTGCGCGCCCCTGTAACAACGCCGCCTGTGATGGTGGAGCCGCTGCGGGATACGCCGGGAATCATGCCGATTCCCTGAAAGAGCCCCATGACAATAGCTGTGAAAAAACCAACCTCGGTTTTTCTGCTGCCGGCCCGGCGGTCGGCCAGATCGCACAGAAGCAGAAAAAGGGAAGTAATCAGAAAGCTGACGCCAAGGAACCAGCCGCTGTCAAACACGGCAAATCCATCCGTTTCGGGAAAAAGCTTCTTTGCAAGCAGATAGATGCCCAGCGTAGGCACGGAGGCAATAAACAGGAGCAGAAGCTTTTTGTTCCGAATCGGATGAAGAAGCATATCGAGCCAGTCTTTCCAGAAAATGACGAGGACCGGAACCAGCGTTCCGACATGGAGCAGAATATCCAGCATCTTCAGCGCGGGGGAATCCGTCTGAATTCCGAGAAGCAGACGGGCCAGCAACAGATGGCCGCTGGATGAAACCGGTAAAAACTCGCAGAGACCCTGTAGCAGTCCGAGCAGAGCGGAGTGAAGAATACTCAAAAGAATCTCCTCCTTTCAAACCTTTATATCTTAACATATCAAATCAAATTTGGAAAGATTTGCGATTCATAGAATATTAAGGACACTTCGGAATCAAATGATCGCAGGCGATTGAATTTTTTCCGTAAAACCATTACAATTATAAAAAGAATTCCTATGATTGAATGAAGCTTCTGCAGTGTCCGGAACACGGATGAAAGGCAGTAAGCAGGTCCTGAATATGAAGGCTCAATTCGTGGCTCAGCCATTGCAATCTATGCAACATTCTTGCTGTTAATAAAAACCTGGAGGGGAACAGGAATGCTTTTCAAAAAAATCCGTTCCATGAATATTACCGTTGTGGGAAGTTTGCTTCTGGCGATTGTATTGGTCACTGGAACGATCTGGATGGGCCGCAGCGCGCAGGAGGATACCCAGGAGGCCGTGCGCTCCGTCAGCCTGCTGTATCTGGATGAGCTGGCCGGACGAAGAGAACAGGTTGTTGAAAACAATCTGAAGGAAAGAATTGAAACGATCCAGGTTGCAATTGATCTCATGACGGAAGCGGATCTGAGCGACAAAGCGCATCTCGAAGCCTACCAGGCGCATATGAAGCAGCTTTACAAGCTGGAAAGATTTGCGTTTGTGGATACAGACGGCCTGATCTATACCTCAACCGGCATGGAAGATAATATTGATGAATACAGGTTTGATTATAAAACGCTTTCGCAGCCTGATATTTCTCTTTTCGGAAGCCCGGATTCTGATAATAAGGTGATCATCGCGGTACCTGTGAAGATGCGCTTTCAAGGTAAAACGCTTTCAGTTTGCTTTATGTCCATGGCGATGGAAGAAATGCTTACGGGCGTATCCATGACGACGAATACAGGAGGAGCGACCTTCTGCAATCTGTATACGAATGATGGAAAGGCGCTTACCAATGCGGTTCTGGGCGGACTTGCCGAGGAAGATAATCTGCTGGATGCGATGCTGATAGCTGATTTTGAGCAACCGTATTCCTACGGTCAATTCACCGAAGAATTCCAGTCCGGAAGCCGGGGAGTCGTATCCTTTGTATACAACGGGATCCGTGAAACGCTGACCTATATTCCTGTGGGAGGAACGGACTGGCAGCTGACTTATCTGATCAGAGAAAGTGTCATCAGTGACCGCATCAGCGCGATTTCAAACCGCACAATTCAGAGAAGCCTGCTGCAGTCCGGTCTGACCCTGCTTATCATGACTCTGATGTTCATCGGAACTTTATTGCAGGTAAAAAGGAACAATACCCTGATGCTGGAAAGAGAAACGTCTGAGACGGAAAACCGTGTGAAACAGCAGGAGCTTGAACACAGGCTGGATCTGCAGAACCGGCTGCTTGAGGAAACCCGATACAGGGAGCAGCAGGATGAGATGATTACCGCACTTTCATCTGATTACTGGAGCGTATATTATATCGAACTGGACAAGGATGAAGGAACCTGCTACCGTTCCCATGCGGACCTCGATCATTCCGGATTCAAGGTCGGAGAAAGGTTCCCTTACCTGAGAAGTGTTGAGGATTATGCCAAAAGGTATGTTGCGGATGAAAACAGGAAAGAGTTTCTTGAATTCGTTTCGCCTGCTTCCATACGTCGGAACCTGTGCACTCAGCAGGTCATTTCCTACACCTATAAGGTACACAGGCATGGGGGCGGACTTTATGAAACGGTCCGGTTTGCCTGTGTCCGTCGGTCGGATGAGATGGATGGGGAAGAAGTGAACAGGGTCGGAGCGTGCTTTGTGAATGTGGATTCAGAAATCCGCGAAGTGATGGCGCAAAGACAGGCCCTGAGTGACGCCCTTACATCGGCACAGGAAGCCAACAAAGCAAAAACAGCATTTCTTTCCAACATGAGTCACGAGATCCGCACGCCTATGAACGCAATCATCGGACTGAACAACATTGCGCTTCATGATCCGGAGATTTCGGAGAAAACGAGAAATTACCTGGAAAAAATCGGATCTTCCGCCGAGCATCTGCTTCAGCTGATCAACGATATTCTGGATATGTCTCGGATAGAATCCGGACGTATGATGCTGAAGAAGGAAGAGTTTTCTTTCCGGAAACTTCTGGAAGCCATCAATACGATGTTCAGCAGCCAATGCGCAGAGAAGGGGTTGGAATATCAATGCCGTCTGATGAATGAAATCTCTGATTTCTATATTGGCGATGATATGAAACTCCGTCAGATTTTGATCAATATTCTCGGAAATGCGGTCAAATTCACGCCAAAGGGCGGCAAGGTCGAGCTGGAAGTGATATGCAAGGCGCAGTATGGCGGAAAGTCCGCGATATGCTTTACCGTTTCCGATACCGGTATCGGAATGAGCAAGGATTTTATTCCGCACATTTTCGATACGTTTACCCAGGAGGATTCCTCTACAACCAGTAAATACGGAAGTTCCGGTCTGGGCCTTGCCATTACCAAAAACATAGTGGAAATGATGAACGGAGATATCCAGGTTGAGAGTGAAAAAGGAAAAGGCTCCAGGTTTATCGTGACCGTAACGCTGGATGATTCCTCCCGGACCGAGGCGGAGAGTTCGCTGAATGAAATTCATCCCAATAATATGACGGCCCTGATTGTTGACGATGACCCGATTGCCAGGGAACATGCAGCCTTGGTTCTGGAAAAGATCGGAATCGCAGCAGAGACCGCGCCTTCCGGAGTGAAAGCGCTTGAAATGGTACGGCTGCGCCAAGCCAGGATGAAACCCTACAATCTGATCCTGATGGACTGGCAGATGCCGGAAATGGATGGGATTGAAGCAACTCGCAGGATCCGTTCCGTTGTCGGAAACGAATCTGCCATCATCATCCTGACGGCCTATAAATGGGATGATGTTTTGCCTGAAGCACTGCAGGCCGGAGTGGACAGTTTTCTGCCCAAGCCGATTTTTGCTTCCACGGTTTTGGAGGAATACAAGTCTGCACTTAACAGAAAGAATCAAACGGGAAAGAATGAAAATGCCGCAGAAAAGCTGAAAGGAAAGCGGATTCTGCTTGCGGAGGATATGCAGATCAACGCTGAAATAATCATGATGGTGCTGCAGATGAGGGAGATTGAAACGGATCATGCCGTGAACGGGAAAGAGGCGGTGGAAATGTTTGCAAATCATCCCGCGAGGTATTACGATGCCATTCTGATGGATATGCGGATGCCGGAGATGGACGGGCTGGAAGCCACACGGAGAATCCGTGCCATGAACCGGGAGGACGCCGGAAATATTCCGATCATTGCTCTTACGGCAAATGCCTTTGATGAAGACGTACAGAGAAGTCTTCAGGCCGGGCTTAATGCGCACCTCAGCAAGCCCGTGCAGCCGGAGTCACTGTTTGAAACGCTGGAGAACCTGATCCATCTCTGATTCTTTCGGAAACCAGCGGCAATTAACCGGGTAGAATAACTATACGTCAGAGAAGTGACACGAAGGACCGCAAATCAGATGGCATAAAGATATGAACCGGGAATGCCAGGCTTGAGCAAAGCCCTCCGCTGTGATATAATCGGTCACGCTGCGGCCGGGGGTTCAGAGGCTCAGAGAAAAGCGCGGAAGCTTGCCTGGCCGGAGCTGCTTCGAGATCATCAGAAGAGAGGGTATGATATGAAACTGGGTGTTGTGGGACTTCCGAATGTTGGCAAGAGCACTCTGTTCAATGCGATCACAAAGGCGGGTGCACAGGCGGAAAACTATCCATTCTGCACGATCGAGCCCAACACGGGCGTTGTAACGGTTCCGGATCATCGGCTTCAGGTGCTTGCGGAGATGTATCATCCCAAGAAAGTAACGCCGACCACTATTGAGTTTGTGGATATCGCAGGTCTGGTTAAGGGCGCAAGCCGGGGAGAGGGCCTGGGCAACAAATTCCTGAGCCATATCCGGGAAGTGGATGCCATCGTTCATGTCGTGCGCTGCTTTGAAAACGATGAAATCATTCATGTGGATGGCTCTGTGGATCCGGTGCGGGATATCGAGACGATCAATCTTGAACTGATCTTCGCGGATCTGGAAACCGTTCAGCGCAGGAAGGACAAAGCCCAGAAAAACCTCAGAGGCGGAGACAAGCATGCCGCCGCTGAAGCGGAGCTGGCGGATGCGATCCTCAGCCATCTGGAGAAGGGGCTTCCGGCGAGAACCTATCCGGCCGATGAGGATGAAAAAGCGATCCTTGCCTCCTGGTTTCTGCTGACGACGAAACCGGTCATTTATGCCGCAAACATTTCTGAGGACGACCTTGGAAAAAGCGAGGACGAAATCCCGTTCCTGGGTGAAATCAAAAGGATTGCCGCTGCTGAAAATGCGGAGATCATTGTGATTTCTGCTGCCATTGAAGAAGAGATCGCTCAGATGAGCCCGGAGGAAAAAGCAGAATTCATTGAGGGGCTTGGCATCGGACAGAGCGGTCTGGACCGGCTGATCACCGCCTGCTATCATCTGCTGGGGCTGATCTCCTTTCTGACGGCCGGAGAGGATGAATGCCGGGCCTGGACCATTACCAAGGGGACCAAAGCGCCTCAGGCTGCAGGAAAGATCCATACGGATTTTGAGAAGGGTTTCATCCGGGCTGAGATTATTCCCTTCGATACGCTTGCCGAGCTTGGCAGCATGGCAGCCTGCCGTGAAAAGGGGCTGATCCGCAGCGAAGGAAAAGAATATGTCATGAAGGACGGGGATATTGCTCTGTTCAGATTCAACGTGTGATTTGCGGGGGAGGCGAGACAGTGTCCCGTTTGCGTTATTTCTGGAACCGCCTGGTGAAAATGGACTGGAAGGCCATGTGGAAGACCACGGGGCTTCTGAAGGAAAGAAGCGGAAAAAGCCGGATATGGCTGCTCGCAGATATGCTGAAATGCGGGATCCGTTACAATGCAGGCTATATTGATTATAAGATCGCCCAGATGTACCGGCTGAACGATGCCCAGCGGAAAACGGTCATCACGAGGGGAATTTCCAATGAAATTGTTCGTCGGATGAATCCGAAGGAGTATTGGCATACCTTTGATGACAAAACGGAGTTCAACCGGGTTTTTGCAAAATGGATTCCACGGAAATGGCTCCGGATTGATGACAGTACCTCCGCAGAGGAACTGGACGCATTGTGCCGCCGGAACGAAGCGCTGCTCGGAAAGCCGCTGGAGGGATCCAGCGGTGTGGGAATCCTGAAATACACAAAGGAACAGTGGGCGTCCGGCCCGGAGGCTTTTCTGAAGAAGCTGCGCGAGGACGGAATCGGAATTCTGGAAGAGCTAGTTGTGCAGCATCCCGCCATGGCATCGCTGTGTCCGACCTCAGTCAATACCTGCAGAATTGCCACGCTGATGGGCGATAAACAGGAAGGAATTGTTTATGCATTTCTGCGGATCGGGAACGGAAAAGTGATGGATAACGTGGATTGCGGCGGTATGGCAGCCCGAATCGATATTGAATCCGGCAAGCTTCTTACCGTAGGTGCCGATAAGATGGGTAATACCTTCAGGAAGCATCCCATGACGCATGCCGATATCGTCGGCTTTGAGATTCCTTTCTGGGACGAAGCAAAACGGATCTGTCTGGAGGCTGCGAAGGTGATTCCCCAGATGCGTTTTATCGCCTGGGATGTGGCCATTACCGCCGACGGACCTACCTTTATTGAAGGCAACAGCTTCCCGAGTCATGCGATTCCTCAGTTTGCCGCCCATTATCCGGACGGCATCGGAATTCTGCCGGAATTCGAAAAATTTATTGATCTGTAACCTTGAAATTTGATAAGACTTGTGATAAACTTTAGAAGTTATGCGGGCGTTCCTCTGGCCTGGTCCTGGCGCCTGTCCGTTCGGACGGGTGGGCAGGTGAACGAACGTCTGAGAGGGAAGGAGGCAGTGTTATGAACGAGATTATTCGCTCTATTGAAGCAAAGCAGATTCGCTCTGATCTTCCGCAGATCAACGTTGGCGACACGGTTCGCGTGTGGGTCAAGGTTGTGGAAGGAAGCCGGGAGCGTCTGCAGGCCTTCGAAGGTACCGTGATTGCGAAGCGCAACGGCGGAATCCGTGAAACCTTTACGGTTCGTCGCGTTTCCTACGGCATCGGCGTCGAACGTACATTCCCGATCCATTCTCCGAGAGTTGATCACGTGGAAATGATCCGCCACGGCAGAGTGCGCCGCGCGAAGCTGTATTATCTTCGCGACCGGCAGGGCAAGGCGGCCAAGATCAAGGAAGTCAAGCGTGTTTGATTTCCAGGGCCTCCTTTGTTCCGGGGATCCCCGGAGGGATGACCGGAAGAACAGAAAATGGGAGAAAGCTTTGGCTTTCTCCTTTTTTCGTTTCCTGATTCAGACCGGCCGGCGGATCAATCCGGTCATTTTCTTGCAATCCTTTCGCGAAATGCATATAATAGGAATGGTTTTTTGGAGGTGCTGGGGATGTTTACCGGTTTTACGGATGAAACGGTCCGATTTCTGATGGATCTGCGATTTCATAATTATGCAGAATACTTTCATGCCAATCATGACAGGTATGTGGAAGAGGTCCAGCAGCCCTTTTACAGGCTGATTGAGGATCTGGCTCCGGCAGCGTTGAAAATTGATCCGGAAATGGAGATCAGGCCTCATAAATGCCTTTCCAGGATTCATCGGGATACGCGGTTCAGCAGGGACAAGAGTCCGTATCGGGATCATCATTGGTTTTTATTCCGGAGAAGCGCGGAGCCGCGGGAGAAATCCCTCTTCTTTTTCGGGGAATTCGGTCCGGATCAGTTGGGCTGGGGCATGGGAATCTGGGGCGAAAACCGGGAAGTTCTGGATGTTTTCCGGAAAAAGATCGTCGCAAACCCCGATGGAATTCAGGCGTTGATTCATGATATGGATCTTCCGGAAAGGCATCTGGGGCTTGGAGGAACCTTTCATAAGCGCATGCCTGTTCCCGAATCGGTTCCTTCCGGGCTTTCCAGATGGTATCTGAGTAAGGAAATGTATATCGGGAAAGTGGATCCGGAGCGGAGGATCGCTTTTTCCGATCGGCTGAGAAAGGAAATGGAATCTGATTTCCTGGCTATGGCGCCTTTGTATCGTTTGCTTCGTGGAATCTATGATGAAAAGAAATAAATAAAGAAATACAGGGGAGGATGATCACAGTGGAATGGCTGAAACTGAAAAGCGGTTCGGATGTACGGGGAGTTGCCTGCGGGGATGACGCGGTGATCACAGATCAGGTGGCGATGACGCTGGGATTTGTCTTTGCACGGAGACTGGCCAGACAGCTGAATAAAAGCGTGGAATCGGTTACGGTGGCCCTGGGGCGGGACAGCAGAATTACCGGCCCGTCTCTGCTGCAGGCCACGGCAGAAGGAATCTGCCGCGCCGGAGCTCATGCTGTCAGCTTTGATATGTGCACCACGCCGGCGATGTATATGGCCATCATTACTCCCGGGTATGAACCGGACGGGTCGATCATGATTACCGCCAGCCACCATCCCTGGAACAGGAACGGGTTAAAGTTCTTTACCCAGGCGGGGGGAATTGAAGGCAGGGATGTGGAAGAAATACTCCGCGATGCGCAGACGGCAAATCCGGAGGACTTTCCGGTGCGCGGGACGGTGGAGAACAAGCCGTTTCTTCCGGAATATACAAGGCAGCTGGCTGAAAGAATCAGAAAAGGTCTGGGGCAGGAGGACAATCCCGCTCCGCTGACAGGGCTGCATGTTGCCGTGGACGCCGGTAACGGAGCGGGCGGGTTTTATGCCGCCATGCTGAAGGAGCTGGGCGCGGACACGGAGGGAAGTCAGTTTTTGGATCCGGACGGAATGTTTCCGAATCATATTCCGAATCCGGAGAACCCGGATGCAATCAGAAGCATCTGCAACGCCGTGCTGCGTTCCCAGGCGGATCTGGGCGTGATTTTTGATACGGATTGCGACAGGGCTGCGGTGGTGGACCGGGACGGACGGGAAATCAACCGCAACCGGCTGATTGCCCTGATCAGTGCAATTCTGCTGGAAGAAAAGCCGGGACAGACCATTGTTACGGATTCCGTAACCTCTTCCGGTCTGAGAAAGTTCATTGAGTCGCATGGCGGGACCCATTACCGCTATAAGCGGGGCTACCGCAATGTGATAGATGAGGCCGTCCGACTCAACGCTGAAGGGGTGGAATGTCCTCTGGCCATCGAAACGAGCGGACACGCGGCCCTGAAGGAAAACCATTTCCTGGATGACGGGATGTACCTTGTTACCCTTCTGATCATCCGGGCAATGAAGCTGAAGCAGCAGGGGAAAACCCTGGGATCTCTGATTCAGTCTCTTGGAGAGCCTGTGGAAAGTGAAGAGATCAGGCTGAATATCACGGAAGAGAATTTCCGTCAGAAGGGCGAGGAAGCGATTCAGCGCATTCTGGACTATGAAAAGAAATCGGATCTCTGGCATCTGGCCCCGGATAACAGGGAAGGGGTCCGCGTTTCCTTCAATCTGGATGGAAAAGAGGAATCCGGATGGTTCCTGCTCCGTCTGAGCGTGCATGATCCGGTGCTGCCGCTGAACTGCGAGAGCGATGTACCCGGAGGTGCCCGGAAGATGCTGGAGGAGATCTATGCCGTACTGAAAGGACTGGATGGCGTGGATCTTGCTCCTTTACGGAAAAAAATCGAAAACTAACTCAGGACAGGAGAATACATGGATATCAACTGGTACCCGGGGCATATGGCCAAGACCAGGCGCAGCCTGGAAAAACAGATTTCCCAGGTGGATCTGATCATCGAGCTGTGCGACGCACGGCTGCCGCTTTCCAGCAGGAATCCGGATCTGGACAGGATGATTCGCGGCAGAAACCGGATCCTGATCATGACCAAGGCGGATCTGGCGGATCCGGCGGTAAGCGCCGGATGGCTGTGCCACTTCCGGAAGGATGGGCTGCGGGTCAGCCTTGTTCAGTCCAATACCATCAAGTCCAAGGATGCTCTGAAGGAAATTGAAAACGCAACCCGCAGCCTGGTGGAAGCAGCCGCCCTCCGCGGCGTCCGGAAGACGGTACGCGCCATGGTGGTGGGTGTTCCGAATGTGGGAAAGAGCACCTATATCAACAGATTGAGGAATGCGCACATTGCCCAGACCGGGGACAGACCGGGGGTTACCCGAAGCAATCAATGGATTCGGGTTTCTCCCTATCTGGAACTGCTGGATACTCCCGGACTTCTGTGGCCCAGGCTCGATGATCCGCAGGCTGCGCGAAAACTGAGCTATCTGGGGACAATCCGAGACGAGATCCTGAATCTGGAAGATCTGGCGCTGTATCTGCTGAACGATCTTGCAGAGCTGATCCCCGACAGAGTGGCAGAAAGGTTCCATATCAGTGATATGTCCGTACGGGGCGTGGAGCTGATGGATTCGGTGTGCATCGGGAGAGGGTTTCTGCGCCGTGGCAATGAACCGGATTATGAAAGGTGCGCGAAGGTGGTACTGGATGAATTCAGAGCCGGAAAGCTCGGACGCATAACGCTTGAGAAACCGGAAGGAGAGAAATAATTGGCGGGGACCGGAAAAAGCAGGGAGGAAAGAGCCCGGCAGCTGCTGGATTTCGACAGCCGGTATGTAGGGATCGTGGCCGGAATGGATGAAGCCGGCCGGGGCCCTCTGGCCGGGGATGTGATTGCAGCCTGCGTTGTGATGCCTCGGGATCCGGTCATTTACTGGGTGGATGACAGCAAGAAGCTCAGCGAAAAGCGCCGGGAGTCCGTTTTCGAGGAGATTCTCGGCTGCGCTGTCCATATCGGAATCGGAAGGAGCACGCCGCAGGAAATCGATGAAATCAATATCCTTGAGGCCACCAGGAAGGCGATGAGGGAAGCTGCAGCCCAGGTTCCTGCGGAGATCTTCCTGATTGACGCCGTGAAGGACCTCGGACTGCATGGAAGGGAATGTGCTTTGATCAAAGGCGACGCGCTTTCCTATGCCATTGCCGCGGCAAGCATTGTCGCGAAAGTGACCCGGGACCGGGAGATCCGGAAGCTTCACGAGCGCTATCCGCAATACGGCTTTATTCGCAACAAGGGGTATGGAACGGCTGAGCATATTGAAGCACTGAAAAAATATGGCCCATGCCCCATCCATCGGAAGACATTTATAGGGCATTTTGTACCATGAAAAAAGTCACCTATGAAGCCGGCCTTCAGGGAGAGGAAATTGCGAAGGATTACCTGATCCGGAAGGGGATGCGGTGTATTGAAACCAGGTACCGGGAAAAGCCCGGT
This sequence comes from uncultured Oscillospiraceae bacterium, assembly GCA_964600995.1. GTDB lineage: Bacteria > Bacillota > Clostridia > Christensenellales > Aristaeellaceae > Aristaeella. The sequence continues at coordinate 25,194 of CAZRLU010000001.1, forward strand.
GAAATCGATCTGATCATGGAGGACGGGGATACCGTTGTTTTCGTGGAGGTCAAAGCCCGCTTTTCCCAGCGACAGCAGGGCTTCGGGCTGAGTGCGGTCACGCCCGCCAAGCAGAAAAAAATCGCCAGGGCTGCGGTACTGTTTCTTGCCAGGAAAAACTGGCTGAAACGGGCGGTCCGCTTCGACGTCCTGGAGATCAATCAGGAGCAGATCCTGCATATTCCCAATGCATTTCAGCCAGGAGGCATGATGTTTTGAAAGCTTTCAGTCTGAGCAGAACCGGGATCCAGAAATCATGGATCGCTTTTTTCTGCCTGATCCTCAGCATGGCATGTTTCCTTTCCTGTGCCCGGTCTGAGAATCTTCTCAGCAATCCGGGATTTGAGGAACTGGACCGGGACGGGATGCCAGCGGGATGGTTTACGGATGCCTATAATCAGGAGGAAGGCTATACTCTTTTTACGGTTTCCGAAGAGGATGCCACGGAAGGAGAAAGGGCTGCATGTATCCGTAATTTCGGAGAAAACGATGCGCGGTTTTCCCAGCGCGTCCGGGTTGAACCGGAGAGCCTTTATCGGCTGAGCGGATACATCCGGACGGAACAGGTGGAAGGCGGAAAGGGAGCCAACTTTTCCGTGGAGGGGCTCTATACCTTCAGCACATGCATCTATGATACCTCGGAAGGCTGGCAGTTCATCACCTGGTACGGAGAAACCGGTCCGGACCAGACCACTGTCACCATCTTTGCGCGTCTGGGAGGTTACAGCGGCGAAAGCAAGGGAAAAGCCTGGTTCGATGATCTGTCGCTGGAAAAGGTGGAAGCGATTCCGGGAGACGGCATTGCTTCCCGCTGGTATGATGCCCGGAATATCAGTTATTTCGACGAGGATGAAAGCCCGGAGGAGGAAAACAGTCAGCCTGCCTGGACCATGCTGACGATGGGGGCGCTTTGCTATGCTCTTGCTGCAGCGCTGCTGCTTCAATGGGTACGCAGGAAGCCTGAAAAAAAGCTGACCGCAGGACGCAGCCATCTCTGCCTTATCGTTGGCCTTTTGCTGGCCTTTCTGGCCCGCGCAGCGCTGAGCTTCTGCGTGGAAGGCTATATGGTGGATGTGAACTGTTTCACATCCTGGGGAGCAACGATGGCCAAATACGGGCCGATTGGTTTTTATCCCCAGACAAATTTCTGTGATTATCCGCCGGCCTATACTTACATCCTGGGGCTGAATTCCATAATCTGCGGCCTTTTTCCGGCCGCAGGTCCTGGCTTTTCCCGCTTCATTTTCCGTCTTTTCCCCTCCCTGTGCGATATCTTCAGCTGTATCGTTCTTGACCGTTTTATCCGGAAGCGTGATCAGAATATCCCGGAGGCAGAGGAAACCCTTTCTCTTCTTCTGCTTGCCTTCCACCCCGTGTCAATTCTGAATTCCGCGGCCTGGGGCCAGATGGACAGCGTGCTTTCCTTTCTCCTGCTGCTGGTGGCCCTGTGGGTTGCGGAAGGAAAATGGCAATACGCCCTGCCCGTCTATACCCTTTCCGTTCTGGTAAAGCCGCAGGCGCTGATGCTTGGCTTTCTGGGACTGGCATCAGCGGTTCATGTCTGGATCCGGGAGAAGGATGCGCGCAGAAAACTGATCCGTGGGGCAATCGCTTCCGCGGTGGTTATTCTGGTGATCGTTGTTCCCTTCAGCCTCCGGCAGAATCCATTCTGGATCATCGATCAGTATGCCGGTACTTTGGGCTCCTATCCTTACGCAACGGTCAACACAGCAAATTATTACTATCTGTGCGGCGGAAACTGGAGCGGAATCCAGAATGAGGCCCCCCTGGCCTGTTCCCTGGGACTCCTGATATTTACGGCGGCCTATGCGGTTTTTACCTGGTTCAGGGGGAGGGGACTCAGTAAGTGGAATCGGGTTGAAACCGGTATTTCCTGCGCGTTTACAGCCTGGTTCCTCTTCTGTGCGTTCACCCAAAGTTCATGGCAGCGGATTGGAATCGGTGCCATGGCTTTTGCCTTCCTGATTGTGCTGAGCTGCTGCCTTCGGAGGGGAAATCCCGCTTTCCTCCCTTATCTGGGTGGACTGTTGTTTGTGCTTCTGTATGTCTTTGGAATCAAGATGCACGAACGTTATATTTTTCCGGCTTTCCTGTTCTTTGCGGCAGCCTTTGCCATTCACCGGGACCGGCGTATTCTGCTGCCTTTCCTGGCTGTTACCTGCACGACATTCATCAACGAGGGCATCGTTCTGGATAACAGCATCCGCCTTGGATCCTCCATGGGACATCTGAATGCAGATACTCAGGTTCTTGCCATGATTCTTGCGGCGGTCAACTGCTGGGCGGCGGTTTATGCCACCTGGCTGGGGGTGGAACTCTCCCATGGCAGAGAACGGCATAGGATTCAGAAGCGGGTAGCCAGGGATTCGGAGAAGGACAATCGCCTGCAGTGGAGAAAAAAAGATACGGGGATGCTTTGCCTGATTCTGGCAGTATATTCCCTGGTTGCCTTCAGTACGCTGGGCAGCCGTAGAGCACCGCAGTCCGCCTGGACCTCATCGGACTATGATGAAAACGTGATTCTGGATCTGGGCGAACAGCAGGAAAACTTTGCGGTACTCTATTTTTCACGGGTCAGCAGATATGATTTCAGCGTAGCTTCCAGTACGGATGGGAAGAACTGGGAGGACGAGACCTGGGCGCAGATGGACCAGGGCCAGTGCTGGAAATGGAAATATGTCACTGAGTCCACGCAGAACGAAAACGGGACCAGAACCTACGGAGCCGGACGTCACTGGTTTTCCGGCCGGTATCTGCGGATCACATCCCATCAGGTGAATTTGTCCCTGTGCGAGGTGATTGTACGGAATGCGTCCGGGGAACGGATTCCCATCGTCTCCGTGACCCGGGTGAACGGGGATCCGGAGTCCTCGGTCTATTCGGATCCCGCAAGGATCTGCGACGAGCAGGACACCCTGGAAGGGCTTCCGCTTTATTTTCCGGCTGGGGATCCTGAAACGGAGGGGGAAGAAAGTCCGAAGATCCCGCAGCCGTCCTGGTGGAACTCAACCTATTTCGATGAAATTTATCATGCGCGTACGGCCTGGGAATTCCTGAACGGATCGGCCCCCTATGAAACAAGTCATCCTCCACTGGGGAAAGTTCTGATGAGCTGGGGCATCGCAATCTTCGGCATGACCCCCTTCGGCTGGAGATTTGCAGGAGCATTTGCCGGCGTTCTGATGCTGGCGGCCATCTATCTGATCGCCAAGCAGCTTACAAAGTCCACCGCGCTTGCTTCCTTTGCCTGCTGCCTGCTTTCTCTGGATTCCATGCATCTGACCCAGACCCAGATCGCGACGATCGACAGCTTTCCCGTGCTCTTCATTCTGCTCGCCTATTTTTTCATGCTGCGCTTTATCCAAACGGACTGGAGAAAGGAAAACATATCCCGGATTCTGACAGACCTGGGCTTTTGCGGGCTGAACATGGGTTTCTCCATCGCCAGCAAATGGATCGGAATCTATGCCGGAGCGGGGCTTGCGGTCCTCTTTTTCTGGCATGGGATCCGCGTGATGCGCCTTCATCGGATTCAATTTGCGGAAACAGCTGCACAGCAGCTTTCCGGCGTACCGGATTTCCCCTCAGAACCCATCAGGCCTCTGGGAAGATTCCTGGAGATCTGTGCCTGGTGCATCCCGTTTTTCATCCTTCTGCCTGTCGGCATTTATCTGCTGAGCTATCTGCCGTATTTTGCCTACAAGCATCTGAGTTCCGTTCCGGAATATTTCGAAGCGGTGATTTCCAGCCAGATCGGGATGTTCAATTATCATTCCACGCCAGGCCTTGGAATGGATCATCCCTTCTATTCCCCCTGGTATGAATGGCCTGTGATCGGGAAGCCGATGTATTATGCCAATAAGCAGTATGTATTTGACAGCGGGCTTTCCTTCAGCATTTTTGCCTTCGGTAACCCGCTGATCTGGTGGTTGGGCATACCGGCTATGTGCTGCTCGGTCTGGCTGTGGCTGAGAAACCGGGAGGAGCATCTGCCCGGATACGGCTGTGACCTGGAACACCTTGCAACGCTGGACACACATCTGTTTTTCCTGCTGATTGGCTTCCTGGCGCAGTATCTTCCCTGGACGCTTGTTCCCCGGGGAACGTATATTTATCATTATTTTGCCAGCGTTCCTTTCCTGATCGTTTCCATGACGCTGCTGGCGGAGCAGCTCCTGCTTTACAGAAATAAGGCTGCGTATCTCTGCCTGGCCGGATTTATCCTGGCTGCTTTCTGCTTCTTTATCCTGCTCTTTCCCTACGCAAGCGGGATCTTTGCGCCCGTGGCATGGCTGGAAGCGGGGAAGTCACTCCTGCACATCTGGTACTGATACAGACAGAAGGAGCTTCATATGAACGATCGGATTTCACAGGTGCTGAGCTTCGGCGTTTCCGGGGTGGATGGATTTCCTGTTCAGGTGGAGGTGTTTTCTGCAGGGGGGCTGCCGGGGATGGACATCATCGGCTTGCCGGACGCATCGGTCCGGGAAAGCAGGGAACGGGTAAACGCTGCGATTATCAACAGCGGGAAGGATATGCCGCCCAAAAGAACCACGGTCAATCTTGCTCCGGCGGACATCAGAAAAGAGGGTCCATCCTTTGATCTGCCGATCGCCATCGGGTTGCTGATCGCCAACCACGAAATCAGACTTCGGTCCGGATTGGACCTCAGCCGTATCGTGATCTTCGGAGAACTGAGCCTGGATGGCCGGGTTCAACCTGTTCACGGGGCTCTGGCCATCGTGATTTCAGCCAGCAAAATGGGGATCCGGGATATTCTTCTCCCTGCAGGGAACGCCATGGAGGTTGCCTGTGTGCAGGGAATGAATATTTATCCGGTATCCACCCTTGCAGAAGCGATCGGTCACCTGGAGGGAAACCGGCAGATTTCTCCGCAGCAGCAGGTTTCCTATGAAGAGTTGCTGAAAAACCGGAGTATTGAAATCAATCTGAGTCAGGTAAAAGGTCAGCAGGGGGCCCGCAGAGCGCTGGAGGTTGCCGCTGCAGGCGGTCATAATCTTCTCATGATCGGCGCTCCGGGAAGCGGAAAAACCATGCTGGCAAGATGTCTGCCCGGGATTCTTCCGCCCCTGAGCTTCCAGGAATCCCTGGAAACGACCCGTATTTTTTCCATCGCCGGAAAGCTGGAGCCGGGGGCCGGCCTGATGGTGGAAAGGCCCTTCTGCGCACCTCACCACAGCGCATCCGTCGCTTCTCTTGTAGGAGGCGGTTCCGGAGCAAGTCCCGGAGAGGTTTCCCTGGCGCATAATGGCGTTCTGTTTCTGGATGAACTTCCGGAATTCAGCAGAACAGCGCTGGAAGCACTGAGGCAGCCTCTGGAGGACGGAATGGTTACCATTACGCGCGTGCGTCAGAAAAAGAAGTATCAGTCCTCCTTCATGCTTGTGGCGAGTATGAACCCATGCCCCTGCGGCTATTACGGAAGTTCTCAGCGGGAATGCAGATGTTCGCCCCAGCAGATCCGACATTATCTGGACCAAGTATCAGGGCCTCTTCTGGACAGAATTGATATGCAGATTGAGGTGGATTCCGTGCCTGTTTCGGAAATCCGGAACGAGAAGCCGGCTGAATCCTCTGAGACGGTCGGCGCCAGGGTTCTTCAGGCCAGGCTACTCCAGCTGGACCGCTACGCGGGAACCGGTTTTCATTGCAACGCCCAGCTGGATAATGCGGGGATTCAAAAGTACTGCGGGCTTTCAGATGCAGCGGAGAATCTGCTCCATGCTGCCGTCAAACGCATGAAACTGAGCATGCGGGCATATCATCGCGTGATCAAGGTGGCAAGGACGGTGGCGGATCTTCGGGAGAGCGAAACCATCGGGCCTGAAGACGTTGCGGAGGCAATCCAGTTCCGGGAACTGGACGGAAAATACTGGGGCTGACAGGAAAGACCGGAAGGGGCTGCACAGGCCTGAAGAAGCGCTTGAAGGGAGTGGCATGAGTGGAATTTACAAGGGAGATCTGCCTGACCTGGATTGCCAGCGCCGGATTGAATCCGGAAATCATCAGCCGCCTGCTGCGGTCGGGAATCAGCCCGGAATCGCTTTATGCCGGTTTTTGGAAAAACGGTTGTTTCCCGCTGGAGGATGTAATAATTCAAAAGAACCTGGCTGCAGTGCTGAAAAAAAACGGGACCGTGGAGGCCATGCAAATCTGGGCGGAAAAGCTGTCCCGGCATCGGATCAGGGTAACGACTTCGCAGGATGAGAATTTTCCGGTGCGGCTTCAGGGAATCCCTGATCCTCCTGAAATTCTTTTTTATCAGGGAAATCTTTCCGCACTGAACAGGAACATAGTGGCAGTGGTCGGCAGCCGGAATGCTTCCCGGAAAGGAATGGAGGCCACCCTGCATATTACGGAGGAACTCAGCAGAAACGGCGTCGGGATCGTCAGCGGGCTGGCCTATGGAATTGATACAGCAGCGCATCAGGGATGCCTTCGGGGCTCAAGTCCGACAATTGCTGTCATGGGCTGTGGACTGGATATGGATTATCCGGCGGAGAACGCAGGGCTGAAACAGGAGATTCTCCGGAAAGACGGACTGATCCTGAGCGAATATGTGCCCGGAGAGAAACCTCTCGGATGGCATTTCCCCTGGAGAAACAGGATTATCAGCGCTTTGGGGGATTGCCTGACCGTAATGGAAGCCAGAATCCGCAGCGGATCCATGACTTCGGTTCATCATGCGCTGGATCAGGGAAAGGATGTTTTTGTTTACCCGGGCGAACCGGGAAGCCCCCGGTCCGAGGGGAATCATCAGCTGCTCCGGGAAGGAGCGATCTACTTTACCTGCGCAGAGGATTTGCTGGAGGATATGGGCTGGCTTGACAAGACCGCGGATGTAGGGCAAAATATGCAGCACAGCAGCGAGGATATGCAGCTCAGTCCGATGGAGCAAAAGCTTCTGCAGGAGCTGGACGGAGGAGAACTGAGCTTTGAACAGCTGCTGGAGAAAATGGATGTCTCCGCATCCCTCCTGAACGCAACAATTTCCATGTTGCAGATCCAGGGCCTGATTACAGCCCTGCCGGGAAAACGGTATGAAAGAAAAGCACAATAACAGAAGGAAGAAGTGAAACCGCAATGGCGACGGAAGTGAAAAAGAAGCTGGTAATCGTTGAATCACCTGCAAAAGCAAAGGCGATCAGCCGTTATCTCGGGAAGAGCTATAAAGTGGAAGCTTCTCAGGGTCATGTCTGCGACCTGCCCAAATCCCAGCTGGGGGTGGACCCGGACAATCATTTTGAGATGAAATATATCACGATTCGAGGCAGAGGCGATATTCTGAGCCGCATCAGAAAGGAAGCAAAAAACGCCAAAGAGATTTACTTCGCGACAGACCCGGACCGTGAAGGGGAAGCGATCAGCTGGCATCTGTTTCAGGTCCTTGGTGTGGACACGCAGAAGCCCTGCAGAATCGAATTTCATGAAGTGACAAAAAAAGCGGTCCAGAATGCGTTGAAGCACCCCCGCACGCTGGATATGGGACGGGTGGATGCACAGCAGGCCAGGCGGGCAATGGACAGGCTTGTAGGCTATAAAATCAGCCCCATTCTCTGGACAAAGATTAAAAAGGGCCTTTCAGCAGGGCGCGTGCAGAGCGTCGCGGCCAGGCTGGTGGTCGACCGTGAAAGAGAAATCGGAGAGTTTATTCCGGAAGAATACTGGGATGTGAACGTCCGGTGCTCCGGCAGGATGGAGAAAAGGGACTTTTCCCTGGATACCCACCTGGTATCCCTGCACGGGCAGAAGGTGAAAATATCAAATGAATCAGAGGCCAGGGCCGCGGAGAAGGAGATCAGCGGGGCCGCTCTGCAAATCCAGGATGTCCGCAGCAAGGAAAAGAAGAGGATGCCTGCGCCTCCGTTCACAACCTCAAGCCTTCAGCAGGAAGCCAGCCGGAAGCTTTCCTTCACCACATCCCGAACCATGCAGATTGTGCAGCAGCTCTATGAGGGAATTGATATCGAAGGCGAGGGAACCCAGGGCCTTGTTACCTATATCCGTACGGATTCCGTGCGGATCAGCGAGGAAGCGCTGGAGAGCCTGAGAGCCTGGATTCCGCAGAAGTACGGTCCTGATTATCTTCCGGAAACACCCTTCAGTTACAAGGGGCGTCAGAATGCACAGGATGCGCATGAAGCCATTCGCCCTACGGATGTGCAGCGCTCGCCTGAGTCGGTGAAGGCATCCCTTACCAGGGATCAGTTCCTGCTTTATCGGCTGATCTACAATCGCTTTGTGGCAAGCCAGATGGCGCCCGCGGAATATATGACCATGACGGTGGAAATCGGCGACGGCAATGTCGGTCTGCGCTATTACGGGGAACAGAAAACGTTTCCCGGATTTACCTGCCTCTATGAGGAGGGAACGGACGAAGATACGGTACAGAAAAGCGAAGGGGCTCTGCCGAACCTGAAGAAGGACATTCCGGTTCTGGTTGAAAAGATTGAACCGCAGCAGCATTTCACCCAGCCGCCGAGCAGGTATACGGAGGCCAGCCTTGTGAAAACCCTGGAGGAAAAAGGCATCGGAAGGCCTTCCACCTATGCGCCTACCATTTCAACCATTATCTCCAGAGGATATGTTACGCGGGAAAAGAAAAAAATCTATCCGACAGAGCTGGGCATGATGGTTACGGATCTGATGCAGAATTATTTTCAGGACATTGTGGATCCGGAGTTCACCGCGGCAATGGAGACACAGCTGGATGAAGTGGAAGCCGGAAAACTTCCCTGGAAACAGGTGCTGGAAGATTTCTATCCCGAGTTCGAAAAAGAGCTGAAAGTCGCTGAGAAAGAGATAGAAAAAATTGAAGTCAAGAATGAAGTCAGCGATGTGGTTTGCGATCAGTGCGGCGCGCTGATGGTTTACAAAATGGGAAAGTACGGTAAATTCCTGGCCTGTCCGAACTTTCCGGAATGCAGAAATACAAAGCCTGTTCTGAATTATATTGAGACGCCCTGCCCCAAATGCGGGAAAAGGCTGCTGGAAAAAGTCAGCAAAAAGAATCGCAGATTTTATGGATGCGAAGGCTATCCGGAATGCGATTTTGTCAGCTGGGACAAACCTGCTTCAAAAAAATGTCCTCAATGCGGAAGCTATATGATTGAAAAACGGAACAGCCGCTCCGGGCTGACTTATCTGTGCGCCAATGAAACCTGCAGATACCGGGAAGCCGCCGGAACGGATTCGAGTGAGGATGAAAATGAATAAGGTTCAGGTCATCGGCGCCGGGCTGGCAGGATGTGAAGCCGCATGGCAGCTCGCTCAAAGAGGAATTCCTGTTGTTTTGTATGAGATGAAGCCCAAAGCTTTTTCACCTGCGCATCACAGCGAAGGCTTCGCGGAGCTTGTCTGCTCAAACAGCTTCCGGAGCGCCAGACTGAGCAACGCGGTGGGGCTTCTGAAGGAGGAAATGAGAAGATTCCGGTCCCTGATCATGATGTGTGCGGACCGGAATCAGGTCCCGGCCGGAGGAGCCCTTGCAGTGGACCGGGACGGCTTCTCCCGGGATGTGACGGAAACCATTCAGCGGCATCCGCTGATTGAGGTGAACCGTATGGAGGTGACGGAGATCCCGGAAACGCCTGCGATCATTGCCTCAGGGCCTCTTACCAGCGAGAGGCTGGCCCGGGCAATCCGGAATCTTCCGGGGCTGAGCACCCTGAATTTTTATGATGCAGTGGCTCCAGTTGTCACAAAGGATTCCCTGGACATGACGAAGATATTCCGGATGAGCAGATACGGCCGCGGCGACGATTATCTGAACTGCCCGATGAGCAGGGAGGAGTACGACAGCTTCATTGACGCGCTGATCGGGGCTGAAACAGCCGAAATTCATGGCTTTGAAGAACGAAGCGTGTTCGAAGGCTGCATGCCGATAGAAAGTATGGCCAGGAGAGGTCGGATGGTACCTGCCTTTGGTCCGATGAAGCCGGTCGGCCTGGACAGAGAAGGAGAACGTCCCCCCTTCGCGGTGGTTCAGCTTCGGCAGGATGATGCGGCGGATACCCTTTACAATATCGTCGGCTTTCAGACCCGTCTCAGGTTTCCGGAACAGCAGCGGGTTTTCAGGATGATTCCGGGTCTGGAGCATGCTGAATTTGCCCGGTATGGCGTGATGCACAGGAACACCTTTCTGCACAGCCCGGGTTTTTTGAATCAGGATTTTGAAATGATTTCCAGACCCGGCCTCTATTTTGCGGGGCAGATTACCGGGGTGGAAGGCTACGTTGAAAGCGCTGCAAGCGGACTTGTGGCCGGGGTTTCATTGGCCAGGAAAATGCGGGAACTGCCTTCCATGGAGTTTCCGGGATTCACTGCACTGGGCGCCATGGGGAAATATATTTCGGCCTCGAACAGGCATTTTCAGCCCATGAACTGTACTTTCGGGATCATGGAGCCGCTGCCGGTTATTCCGGGAAAGAAAAGAATCAGAAACAAAACGGAGCGATACGAGGCAGTTGCCTCCAGAGCGCTGCAATTCTGGGAAGAGCATGAGAAAGAAATCGGGGAGGGGATCACGGATGGGGAGCTCCTTTAAGGGAACAACAATCTGTGCGGTCAGAAAAGGCGATCACATCGCGATTGCCGGCGACGGGCAGGTTACCATGGGGGAAACCACCATTTTCAAGAGCACAGCTGTAAAGATTCGCAGGCTCTATCACGGAAAGGTTGTTGCGGGTTTTGCGGGCAGCGTCGTGGACGCCTTCATTCTGTGCGAGAAGTTTGAGGAAAAGCTTGAACAGAGCGGCGGAAACCTTGAAAAGGCGGCCGTTGCACTGGCTCAGACCTGGCGGAAGGATCAGAGTATGCGTCAGCTGGAATCCATGCTGATTGTGGCGAATCAGGAGCGCCTTCTTGTGCTGAGCGGGACCGGCGAAGTGCTGGAGCCGGACGAGGGGATCGCCGCGATCGGCTCCGGCGGCAACTATGCGCTGGCCGCAGCGAAAGCCCTTGTGCAGAATACGGATCTTTCTGCCCATGAGATTGCAGAGAAGGCATTGAAAATCGCTTCGGAGATTTGTGTATATACAAATGATCATATTCTTGTGGAAGATGTTTGACGCGGAAGGGAAGGATATCCGAAGATGGAATTGACACCCAGACAGATTGTCCATGAGCTGGATCGGTTTATTGTCGGTCAGGAAGAAGCAAAAAAATCCGTGGCGATTGCGCTGCGCAACCGCTATCGCAGAAGCCGCGTGCCGGAGGAACTTCGGGATGAGATCAGTCCCAAGAACATCATGATGATCGGGCCCACGGGAGTGGGGAAGACCGAGATTGCCCGACGGCTTGCGAAGCTGGTCAATGCGCCTTTCGTCAAGGTGGAGGCTACCAAATTCACTGAAGTCGGATACGTCGGAAGGGATGTGGAAAGCATCATCCGGGATCTGACGGAAAATGCGATCCGGATGGTCCGCAAGGAATATGAGGAAAAAGTGCTTCCCCGGGCAAGAGTGCTCGCGGAGGATGAGTTGGCTGAACTGCTGATTCACCCGCCGAAAAAAAGCAGCGGAAACCCTCTGGATTATCTGCTTGGCCGGCAGAAGGACATGAAGCAGAGCGATGAGGAGAAAACCGCTCTTTCAAGGAAAAAAGAGGATGTTCTCGGCCAGCTGATGCGGGGTGAGATTGAGGAAAACGAGCTGGAAATTGAAGTGGAAGAGGAAATGCCTACGCTGGAAGTCGGCGGAAACAGCATTTCCCTCGGAGATATGATGGGGAACATGATGCCCCATAAAACCAGACTCCGGCACGTGAAGGTGAAGGAAGCCCGGAAAATCCTGATTGAGCAGGAAACGGCAAAGCTGATCGACAATGATGCGGTTCAGGAGGAAGCCATCCGGCGAACGGAACAGAACGGAATCGTCTTTATTGATGAGATCGATAAAATCGCCTCCTCCAGCTCAGGCCATGGGCCCGACGTCAGCCGCGAGGGGGTACAGCGGGACATTCTTCCGATTGTGGAGGGGTGTACCGTCAACACAAAGTATGGAGCGGTAAAAACCGATTACATGCTTTTTATCGCCGCCGGCGCTTTTCATGTAAGCAAGGTTTCAGATCTGATTCCCGAGCTGCAGGGGCGTTTCCCCGTGAGGGTTCAGCTGCAGAGCCTGACAAAGAATGATTTTGAAAGAATCCTCACAGAACCGGAAAATGCCCTGACGCGCCAGTACAAGGCGCTTCTCGAAGTGGATCGGGTTCTGCTGGACTTTGATGCCTCCGCCATTTCCGCGATTGCGGAAGCCGCCTGCAACGCCAATGAAAATCAGGAGGATATCGGAGCAAGACGTCTGCACGCCATCTTTGAGCAGCTGCTGGAGGACATCAGCTTCAACGCAGGGGATGAAAACATGCCTCCGTTCTCCCTGAAGATTGACGCAAAGTATGTGGAAGAACATCTGAAGGAAGAAAACAAACCCATTGACCTGAAAAAATTCATTATCTGAAGAGGAGAAAATGCGCGCTGTTTCATCAGCGGCTTTGATAAAATCTGTTTCAGGGAGGGATGTCTGCATGATCAGGAAAATAGGAATGATCGGAGTCGGAAACATGGGATCTGCAATCCTTCGGGGAATTGTGGAAGCCGGTTATGTGAAGGCAGATCAGCTGATTGTTTTCGATGTCAGCAAACGTAAGATGCGCGAGATCAGCGAAGATATTCAGGGGATTCAGACTGCAAGGGACTGCTCCGAAGTGGCTGAAGAAGCCGACCTGATCATCCTGGCAGTGAAGCCGCTGTACATGCAGGATGTGATTGATGAGATCAGTCAGGTGATCCGAAGGAAAGCAATCCTCAGTATTGCAGCAGGATGGACGGTTCGGATGCTTGAGCGTGCGCTCCGGGATACCGGGGCAACCTGGATGCGTGTGATGCCCAATACGCCGGCCATGGTGGGGGAAGGCATGACCGCAATCTGCGAGGATACTTCCTTCTCCCAGGAAGATTTTGACTTTGCGAAAGGCATTTTTGATGCCATCGGAAAGACGCGGGTTCTTCCGGAACGTCTTTTTGACGGAGTAATCGCCATCAGCGGCAGCAGTCCGGCCTATGTATACATGATGATCGAAGCGATGGCAGATGCCGGTGTCCGGGAAGGTCTTCCCAGAACCTATGCCTATGAGATGGCGGCGCAGAGCATTCTCGGCAGCGCCCTGATGGTGCTTTCCTCCGGAACCCACCCGGCGGCGTTGAAGGATGCGGTCTGCTCTCCGGCCGGAACGACGATTGAGGCAGTGGCTGCCCTGGAAAAGAACGGATTCCGAAATGCGATCATGGAAGCAATGAAGGTATGCGCGGAGAAAAGCAGGGAAATGTCCAGATAAAGCGGACAGCAGAGGAAGGTACAACACATGGCTGAAAACAGAAAGCTTGTGGAAATATTTACGGACGGCGCCTGCAGCGGAAATCCGGGGCCCGGAGGATGGGCCGCGATACTGCGGTTCGGCGTTCACGAAAAGGAATTGTCCGGCTATATGGCAGGTACGACCAACAATCGCATGGAGCTTTTTGCCGCCATCAGCGGGCTGGGGGCTCTGAAAGAGCCCTGCAATGTTAAGCTCTACTCCGACAGCGCCTATCTGGTGAATGCATTCAATGATCACTGGATCGATGGATGGAAAAAGAAAGGCTGGAAGAAAAGCGACGGGGAACCTGTCGAGAATCAGGACCTTTGGTTTATTCTTTCTGCGCAGACGAAAAAGCATCAGGTGGAATTCATTAAGGTGAAAGGGCATTCAGATCATCCGGAGAATAATCGCTGTGACGAACTGGCCAGGGCCGCCATTGACGAATATCGGAGATTATACGAAGAAAAGAACGAAGAAAAATAATAAGGCAGGAATCAGTTTTCAGACAGCGCAACCTGCAGTCAGCAGACGAAACTCCGGGAAAACCCCGGAGAATCGACAGGTACGCTGAAAGCACAGGCCTCCCGGGAAGGGAGGTTTTTTGCTAGAACTATTCGCTAAACCACAGTTTTACGAATAGTTGACAACCTTTTCCGGGAATGATATGATAATCACCGGATGATATCCTTTATCTAAACGCATCGAGGTGTTTTCCCTTGGCAGACAGAAAAAACAATTACCGGAATCAGGTGGAAGAAAAACGCATTCTGCAGATCCGTGATCTTACGAAAGAGCTTCCATCCGCCTGCGGAGATTTTCTGCGGGAAATCGCTCTGAATACAAGTACGCTGACCAGACTTGCGTACGCGATTGATCTCAATACCTTCTTCCAGTTTCTTCACCGCGAAAGACTCAGTTTTGCGCAAAAGCCGGCTACCCTTCTGACCGATCAGGATCTGGCAGGTCTGACGGCCTCAGATCTGACAGCCTATACGGAATATCTTACGTATTATCTGAAACCCGATCAGAATGACCGGTCCCAGGAACGGGTTTTTGTCAACCATGAATTATCCATAAAAAGAAAACTCTGCTCGATTCGTTCCTTTTATGATTATTTATTTAAACACAATAGAATTGGATCAAATATAACAGAACTGGTTCCTTTGCCGAAAATTCATGAGAAACCGATTCTGCGCCTTTCCCGAGCTGAGTTGGAAAAAATCCTGTTCACAGCCCAGGATGGCGGAGATCTGACCAAGACGCAAAAGAAATATCAGAAGCTGACAGCGAAACGGGATTTTGCCCTTCTCTCTCTTTTCCTTGGAACGGGTATCCGCGTCAGCGAATGCGTTGGGATCAACCTGAATGATCTGGACATGGAAAACAACGCAGTCCTGGTCACTCGTAAAGGAGGAAATCAGGTTGTACTGTATTTCCCGCCAGAGGTTGCCGACGCATTGGGTGAATATCTGGAGGAACGAAACAAAGCCCAGCCGCTGCCAGGTCACGAAGACGCTTTGTTTTTAAGTCTTCAGAACAGAAGAATCACCCAGAGAGCAGTTCAGAATCTGGTCAAAAAATATGCCGCAGTGGCAGCTCCCCTGAAGCCCAGAATCAGCCCGCACAAGCTCAGAAGCACTTTTGCAACCAATCTGTATCATGAAACCGGGGATATTTACCTTGTAGCGGATGTGCTCGGCCACAGCTCCGTGGATACAACGAGAAGGCACTACGCAGATATGACGGACGCACGCCGGCGCATGGCTGCCGAGCATGTGCATCTTCCGGGAGATCCGGAATTCGGGAAGGAAAAACCATAGGCTCTGTGTTTTATACAGGAAACACCTGATATATTCCGCATTTCAGATACTGGGTTTCCGGCGCAGCCGGAAGGATCGGATGATCCTTTCCCTGCGTCCTGAATTCAGCCTGACGAAGAATCACGCGGGCATCCTGAGCGGCTTCCTGGATGATTGCCTGGAACATATCCGGGAGCATATGCTGGCTGCAGGAGCACGAGATCAGATATCCTCCCGGTTCAAGCATTTTCAGGGCCCGGAGGTTGATTTCCTTGTAACCGCGCCTGGCGCTGTCCACCGTGGAACGGGATTTGGTGAAGGCCGGAGGATCCAGGATGATGACATCATATTTCTCCCCGCTTCTGCTTTTATCTGCAAGGAAATCAAATGCGTTTTCTTCCAGAAAATGAACCCTGTCCTCAAGATGATTCAGACGGGCATTTTCCTCCGCTGTGCGGCAGGCAAATTCGCTGATATCAATACCGGTTACTTCGCTTGCGGCATAATGACCCGCGTGCAGCGCAAAAGATCCTGTATGAGTAAAGCAGTCCAGTACTTTTCGGTTCCGCACAAAAGGTGCAATTGCAGCTCTGTTTTCCTTCTGATCCAGGAAATAACCAGTCTTCTGCCCTTCCTTTACGTCCACAAGAAATTGTATCCCGTTTTCCCACATAAAAACCTGATCCGGAACCTCTCCGTACAGCAGCCCGGTCTGCAGCGGAAGGCCTTCAAGCCTTCGGACCGGGACATCGTTGCGTTCCCAGATCCCCGCGGGATGCATTTCTTCCACGAGTGCGTCGATAATATCCTTTTTGAAGGGCTCCATGCCAAGAGCCAGACATTGCAGAACAAGGACATCCCCAAAGGAGTCCACAATCAGGGCCGGAAGACGGTCGCTCTCAGCAAATACCAGCCGGCAGGACCGGAGGTCCGCGAAAGTTCTGCGATATGCGACAGCTTCATGAATTCTTTGGAAAATCAATTCCCTTCCCACGTCTTCCTCGTGATAGGTCATGATCCGCAATGCAATCTGGCTGTTCGGATTATAGAAACCCCGCGCGAGGAATTTGTTTTTGCTTGAATAAATGTCCAGGATGCTTCCCGGGGCGCATTCTCCTTCCAGACGGGCTATATCGCTGCGAAAAATCCAGGGATGGCGTGAATAAACTCTCTTTTCCTTTCCCGGAATCAGGAACGCTTTATTCATTTAAGGTTTCCTTTCTGTCCTTTGGGTGCTATAATCCGGAAGAAGCCCCGAAAGCCGATGAATGAATCAAGGAGGAATTTGGAACCATGCCGGAGATGTGTGTGCTGTATGACCGCGAATGTATTCAGTGCGGCGAATGCGACCGGTGCGATCTGAATCCGGAAAAGATCTGTGACAACTGCATGGAATGCATCCGTAGCGATTCTGCCTACAAAGCGGTGCTCATTGATGAGATTGAAATGCCGGAAGAGGAATCAGCACAGGAGTGAACTGTTCAGGCCTTTGAATCGTACCCCAGTGTTTTCAGATCCGACTGGCTGTTTCTCCAGCCTGGACGGATCTTGACCCAGAGCTTCAGATTGACATGGGTTCCCAGGAGACGCTCGATGTCCGCGCGTGCTTCCGTCCCGATTGTCCGAAGCATGCTTCCCTGCTTTCCGATAATAATCCGCTTATGGGATTCCTTTTCCGTGTAGATTGTTGCATGGATCTCCGTAAGCGCATGATCCGTTTCCTTGATCTGCAGAATTTCGACCCCGATTCCATGAGGAATCTCATCCCGAAGATGGCGCAGCGCCTTTTCCCGGATGATTTCGGCACAAAGCAGCCGTTCCGGCTGATCCGTCATCATATCATCCGTAAAATATCTGGGTCCCTCGGGCAGATGCGCAGCAATGCATTCGCTCAGTTCACGGAGGCCGGAGCCTGTTGCGGCGCTGATCGGAATAATGTCGTCAAACCCATAATCCGAAAAACGGGCAATTGTCTTCAGCACAGCTTCCTCGGCCACGAGATCGGTTTTGTTCACTGCAAGAATTTTAGGAACCTTCTTTTCACATACTGAAGTTGCGATTTCAAGATCCTTCGGATGCTGGCAGGATGCATCCACCAGCATGAGAATACAGTCCATTCCCTCCATGGCATCCCGAACGGAATGCATCATGTATTCACCCAACAGGGTTCTTGGATTATGAATACCAGGGGTATCCAGAAATACAAACTGCCATTGCTCCGTAGTGACTATGCCCATGATCCGGTTCCGGGTCGTCTGGGCTTTGTCGGATACAATGGCAACTTTTTCCCCGATCAGTGCATTCATGGCAGACGATTTGCCTACATTCGGCCTTCCGATGATCGGGATAAAGCCGGAACGGAACTTTTTTTCTTCCATCACGATTTTCCTTTCAATTCAAACTGGTGCGGAAGCAGCTTCATCAGAGAGGACTCATCCCGCTGCGCCCCGTTGTCCCAGGTGATGATGATCCGGAGATCCGGAGCGAATTCGCTTAAAAACTGACGGCAGATGCCGCAGGGCCACCCGGGAATGTCCTTTGTGGCGATCGCCAGAACGTCGAATTCACGCGCGCCCTCGCTGACAGCTTTGCTCATGGCGACCCTTTCCGCACAGATGGTGGCGCCGTAGGATGCGTTTTCAATATTGCATCCCAGAAAGATTCTTCCGTCCACACTGTGCAGGGCTGCGCCGACCGGGAAATGGGAATAGGGCGAGTAGCTTTTTTCCATGGCTTCCATCGCCAGCTGAAGCAGTTTCTCCTCCAAAGAAATCTCCTCCTTTTCTGGTGCAATACGAACGCGGGAAAGGATGGCTTCTTCCTTCGCCCGCATGATTCGCTTTTCATCTTCGTTCATATGGTCATAGCCCATCAGGTGGCAGAGCGAATGCACCAGAAGATAAGCTGCCTCCCTGCGCTCCCCATGGCCATACTCCATCGCCTGAGCCTTCAGATGATCCATGGAAATCACGACATCCCCCAGGAAACAGGCAGCCGTTTCATCATCGTACTCGCGTTTCAGCAAGCCGGGACGATCAGCCGCAGTCATTCCTGAAGGCCATTGCACGCTGGGGAAAGAAAGAACATCCGTCGACGAATCCATCCCCCTGAACCGGGCGTTCAGGCTTCTGATCTGCTCATCCCCGCAAATGCGTACATCCACACAGCAGGGAAATGGGATTTTCTCAACTTCGACAGCGGCATCCGCGGCCGCCTGCATAAGGGAAAGAATGGAAGAATCAACAGGAAAATCAAGGTTCCACTCTATTTTCATGCGCGCCCTCCGTTTCTTCCTCCGGGTTGTGTTCACCAGTCATAACACTGGCGGAAATGCGGCCGGAGGAGACCTCTGCCTCCCCGTTCTGATCAGAACCTGCGCTGTCCTTCTGAACGGATGCTTCCGGCTCCTTCGTCCCTTTAACGGCAGGGTCTATAGTCTGCTCCGGAACCCTGTGTTGTACCTCCGGATATTCAATCCGTTCGTGAAAAACGCCGCGGAGAACACCGGTGAACGCGGTGCAGATATCATCGATGTCGCGCAGGGTAATCGGAGAATTGCTGAGCTGTCCGTCCTCCAGTTTTCCCCGTACCAGCCTCTCAATGAACTGATTGATCGCCTTCGGGGTTGGATCGGACATGGAGCGTACAGCCGCTTCAATCGTGTCTGCAAGCATTACGATGGCGGCTTCCTTTGAATCAGGCCGCGGACCTTCATACCGGAATTCCTTGATATCCACCGGCGATCCGTTGGACATCTGGAGCGCCTTGTGATAGAAAAACATGACCGGCGTGAAGCCATGATGCTGAAGAATGATATCCGCGATTTCCTGAGGCATTTTCTCCTTCAGGGCCATCTGATAACCGTCTTTAGTGTGGCTTGTAAGAATTGCAGCGGAGATGTATGGATCCAGATTGTTGTGCGGATTCTCTCCTACCTGATTTTCCTTGAAATACTGCGGTCTTTTCAGTTTGCCGATATCGTGATAGTAGCCTGCTGCTCTGGCCAGATAGGGATTCGCTCCGATTTTTTCCGCGGCGGCTTCCGCAAGATTTGCAACAATCAGGGAATGATGATAGGTACCCGGCGCTTCAAGCTGAAGCCTCCTCAGCAAAGGCTGATCCGGATTGCATAATTCGAGAAGTTTGGACGGAGTAGGCAGGCGGAAAACCGACTCAAGGACAGGCTGGAGACTGATTGCCAGGATGCTGCTCAGCATACCGCCGCCCATGGCCCAGAGAATGGTTTCAAGCAGATCAGAGGTGGCTGTGGAAGTCATCCAGCGGATTCCAAGAATGATCAGGGCATTGATGGAGGCAGACAGAAGGCCGGTGAGAAGGACCCGGATCCGCTGCGGATGCGCCTTCAGAAATCTTACGGAAAAGGTTCCTCCGAGAAGCGTCATGATGAGAAGAAGAATCATCTCATACAGATAGGTGGAACTGTTCCCGGCTGCAAGCCCGGAAATCAGAATGGACATCGGGATTACGCTGGCAAACCCGGCTCTGGATCCCAGCAGAACGCAGATCAGGATCGGCACGAAGGTCATCGGAACGAGATATGCGCTGAAATAGAGATGAAACAGAACAGAAAACGCCAGGCCGACCATGGAGACGATCATCGCCACAAGCAGCTTCCTGGAATCGTAGAGAATTGCTTTGTTCATCATACGAAGGGAAAGCACATATCCGATCATGGCGAGCAGCACGAGCAGGGCCGCTCCCTGGTAACTGGATAAATCATATTTATTATCCTTCAGAAGGCCAAGGGACCGGAGCATTTCGAGCTGACTCCGGGTAATCCTGTCACCTGCACGGATAATGTTCTGCCCCTGAAGATATACGATGGGTTCCACGGCCTCCATGGCAGCAGCCCGGGCCAGATCCGTCGCTTCCTGCTCAATCACCATGTTTGGTTTGAGACAGGCCCGGAGAATATTCGGGATAATGTTCTGTGTCAGTGAAAGATCCAGCTTGTATCCGACAATCTGCAGAATCGTCTGGATGGATTGATTCATCTGCCCTTCACGGATCGTGGTGTTCAGGGAATTCTCAACAGCGGTGGAAACGGTGGAAACCATTTCCTCAAAGGAATCTGTTTCCGTCTGCAGAAGCGTCTTCACCTGATATCTGCTCAGGGAAATGGAGGTAACCAGGGTCTGGGCATACTCGATTTCAGAATCGGTAAATGTTGTTTTCCTTCTTCCGTTTTCGTCCTGAAGGGTCTGCGCATACTGCTGAACGGTTCTCAGCTCATTGAATACGGTATTCAGGGAGGACAGGACTTCCTCTTTGATTCCTTCCTGAAAACGATAGGTCGGCTCCACTGCGCTGGCGGCAGCCTGCCGCTTTTCCTCTGTTGTGACTTCGTCCACCACATCCTTGGTCGCGTTGATGGTCTCCCTGGAGATGGAACCTACAGAAAGATCATATTGGGTCGGAGCGCATACGAGGCAGTAGAGCCCGAAGGCGATCAGATAGGCGCAGGCAATAATCAGGGTATTGAGGGAATGAGAAGAGCGGAACCAGGAAACAACCTTTCCTATGATCGAAACCTGATCGTTTTCAGCGTTTTTCACGGGTATATACTCCCCTTTTTATCCTTATTTCCCGGCCGCTTTTCACTGCAGGGAACGGGTTTTCTTTTTCATTTCATCGTATGCATGGATAATCTTCATCACCAGCTCATGACGTACCACATCTTTCTCAGTCAGCTCAACGATACCGATTTCCTCGATATCCTTCAGGATCCGGACGGACTCCTCCAGGCCGGAACGAACGCCGGAAGGGAGATCCGTCTGCGTGATATCTCCCGTGATCACCATCTTCGTATGAAATCCCATTCTTGTAAGGAACATCTTCATCTGTTCCGAGGTGGTATTCTGTGCTTCATCCAGAATCACGAATGCGTCGGAAAGGGTTCTTCCGCGCATGTATGCAAGCGGAGCCACCTCGATGATTCCGCGCTCCACAAGACGCGGAAAGGCATCCGGGCCCATAAAATCGTAGAGCGCATCATACAGCGGGCGCAGATAGGGATCCACCTTCTGACTCAGATCACCCGGGAGAAAGCCAAGCTTTTCACCGGCTTCCACTGCGGGACGGGTAAGAATGATGCGTTCCACTTCCTTGTTTTTCAGAGATACAACCGCAAGCGCCATGGCGAGATAGGTTTTTCCGGTTCCTGCAGGGCCGATGGCGAAGGTAAGGTCATGATGCCGGATGGTATCCACATATTGCAGCTGGCCGATCGTTTTGCAGCGGATCGGCTTGCCCCGGTGCGTAACCGCGATGACGGTATCCTTGCCGGCTTCCCAGGAATCGGAAACACCATCCCTGATTCCTGAGATGACCTGACGGATTCCCATCCGGTCAATCGGCTCATGATGAAGAATCTGTCCGATGATATGCAGGATAACCTTCTCGGCAAATCTTATATCTGATTCTTCGCCCTGAAGAATCAGCCCATTCTTCTGCAATACGACATGGACATTACACTCCTCTTCAATCAGCGCAATATTCTGATCGTTCATTCCGAACAAAGTAATGTAGGCGTCGATAGATTGGTCTGATAAATCAAGGTTATAGTTCAAGGTCGGTTTATCCTTCCCTTTCTGATGAAATATATACCATAAACAATGATATCAAATTTCATTTTTTTGTCAACAAAGCTGTTGACGATTTATGGATTCTATGCTATTATCCACACAATTTCATATTCGAAGCAATGATGGAAAGAAACTCTTTCGGGAAGTTACAGAGAGCCGGTGGATGGTGTGAACCGGTACGGAATGAGAGAGCTACTGGTTCCGGAGCTTGCCTGCTGAACGTGTTTGCAAGTAAGTGGGCACGGGCGCCCCGTGATCGGCTGTGAGCTTATTTGAGCTTGAGATGGTTTTCTTCTGTGAATTCGGAAGGAAGCAAAATGGGTGGTACCGCGGATTCTAATTCGTCCCTGGAGCAATTGAATTGCTCCGGGGATTTTTTTCGGAGGAATGAAGATGGAAAGGATTTTTATTGCTGATACGACTTTAAAGCAGACCGGGAAAAAACTGCCCTTAAGCTTCCGTGAAAAAATAGAACTTGCTCGTATGCTGGACCGTCTCGGAGTTGACTCGGTGGAGCTTCCGGCCATCGCAGTTCCCAAGGTGGATACGCTTCTGATCAAATCCATCTCTTCGGCTGTGAAATCCGCCGAAATCGCCGTTCCGGTTTCTCTGGAGGTAAACAGCGTCGTCACAACCTGGAACGCCCTGAAGGAGGCGTCCCGGGCGCGGCTTCAGGTCTGCGTGCCGGTGAGCTCCGTCCGGATGGAATACCTGATGCACCTGAAACCGAAGGCGCTCACCGAAAGGGCGTTCGAAGTGGTTCGGGAATGCAGAAAGTATACAGAAAATATTGAGCTGGTCGCGGAAGACGCGCTGCGAAGCGATCGCGATTTTCTGCTGAGCCTTATTACCGGCATGATTGCTTGCGGCGTAAAGCATTTTACTTTTCAGGAGTCCGCCGGCGTTTTTCTTCCCGAGGAGCTTCGGAAGGAGATCATGCAGATTATGTCTTCTCTTCCGCAACAGGAAGGGCTCCTCTTTGGCATCGAATGCCGGAATGATCTCAGCCTGGCAGATGCCTGTTCCATCGAGAGCCTTTTCGGAGGGATCCGCGAGATCAAAGCCGCTGCCTATTCCCCGGACTGCGCCAATCTGGGAAATATCGTCAAGATTCTTGGCCTGAAGGGAGACAAAATGGGAGTTTCCTGCCGGGTTCACAAGGAGGAAATCCGCCGTGGCACTGCGCAGATTGAATCCCTTTGCCGGGCCAGCTCGATGACGGACAGAAACTTTTTCCCGAAAGAATCAGATCAGTATGAGGATATCAGGCTGAGCCACCATGACAGCCGGGAGAGCCTCAATCAGGCGATGGCCAAGCTTGGCTATCTCCTCTCGGAAGAGGATCAGGAACGGGTATACCAGGCATTCCTGAATGTTTCAGAGAAAAAAGGCAGCATTTCCCTGAAGGAGTTTGACACGCTGATTGCGACGGAGGCCCTTCAGGTGCCGCCGACCTATAAAATCGTCCGCTTTGTAGTGAACTCCGGAAATGAAATCGGAGCGATGGCGCATATGCGGCTTCTTTTCCACGACAAGCCGCTGGAAGGCATATCCACCGGAGACGGCGTGATCGACGCTGCTTTCCGCGCACTCGAAAAAGCGGTCGGCCGCCATTTTGAACTGGATGATTTCCAGATTCAGGCTGTGACCGAGGGAAAAGAGGCAATGGGTGAAACCATCGTAAGGCTGCGTTCCCGGGGGAAACTGTATTCCGGACGGGGGCTGTCCACGGATATTGTGGGCTCCGGAATCATGGCTTACCTGAATGCCCTGAACAAGATCGTTTATGAGGAGGAAGAAGAATGAAGCTCTCATTTTCGACCAGAGGCTGGAATGATCTTTCCTGGGATGATCAGGTGAAAGATGCCATTGAGAATCATTTTCAGGGCATTGAAGTGTACAATCTTACCCGTATTTCCGCCCTGTCTGACCGCGGAGGCGCTTTCCATCCCTTTCATCTGAACGAGACCTATCGCGGTCTGAAGGAAAAAGGTTTATCCGTTTCCTGTCTGGATACCTCCATTGATATCAGCGACGGAGCAGTCAGTCTGGAGGAGTTCCGGACGCTGATGCATGCTGCTTCCGTCCTGCGTGCTCCTTATATATCTGTCTGTGCACTGAAGAGCCAGGAAGACACGGTTTTTCAGAATCTGAACCTCATTCTTCCGCTGCTGCGGGAATCAGATATCATTCTGCTGATCAAGACGACGGGGATCTACGCGGATACGGAACGCCTGCGTGAACTGCTGGATTCCTATGCCTGTGACGAGCTGGCCGCGCTGTGGGATATGCATCATCCTTACCGGGACTTTCAGGAAACGCCGGAAAACACCATCAAGCATCTCGGCGCCTACGTCCGGCACGTTCACCTGAGAGACTCCGATGATCAGGGCGAATATAACCTGATCGGCGAAGGAACCCTTCCGCTCCGGGATATGATGCGGTCCCTGAGCTCCATAGACTACGATGGGTTTATCTCCATGGAATGGAAACCAGAATGGATGCCGGATCTTCCGCTCCGGGATGTCATTCTTCCCTATTTTACCAATTATATGAAACGCTTCGAAAACACCCGGGGAAAGCGGAGGGTTCTGTATCCGAACCATGACGGCACGGGAAGATATATCTGGAAGAAGGATGAACTGATCGGGCTGACATTCCCTCAGGTGCTGGACGAGGTGGTGTCATCATTTCCGGATCAGTACGCATTCCGCTATACCACGCTGGATTATACCCGGACCTACGAGGAGTTTCGCCAGGATGTGGATCAGTTTGCCCGCGCTCTGATTTCCCTCGGTGTAAAACCCGGGAGCAAGGTTGCAATCTGGGCGACAAACGTTCCGGCCTGGTTCATCACCTTCTGGGCCACAACCAAGATCGGCGCAGTGCTGGTAACCGTCAACACGGCTTATAAAATTCATGAAGCGGAGTATCTTCTTCGTCAAAGCGATACCCATACGCTTGTGATGATTGAGTCCTGCCTCGACAGCAATTACCGAAGCATTGTGAATGAGCTCTGTCCGGAGATTGCGAACAGCAGGCCGGGAGAACCCCTCCACTGCAGGAAGCTGCCCTTCCTGCGCAACGTGATCACCGTAGGCTTTACCCAGCCCGGCTGCCTGACTTTCGAGGAGACGATGGAGAGGGCGGAAAGCGTCCCGGAGGAGAAGCTGAAGGATTATGCTTCACAGGTCAGAGCGGATGACGTATGCAATATGCAGTACACCTCCGGGACCACGGGGTTTCCGAAGGGAGTCATGCTCACGCACTATAATGTGATCAACAACGGAAAATGCATCGGGGACCGGATGGGTCTCTCCACCGCGGACCGTATGATGATTCAGGTGCCGATGTTCCATTGCTTCGGAATGGTTCTTTCCATGACCGCTTCCATGACACATGGCGCTACGCTCTGTCCGCTCCCCTATTTTTCCGCAAAGAATTCCCTTGCATGCATCCAGCAGGAGCAGATTACCTGCTTTAACGGTGTGCCGACCATGTTTATTGCGATGTTCAATCATGAAGACTACAGAAAAACTGATTTCTCCCATATGCGGACCGGGATTATGGCCGGCGCCGGATGTCCTCCCGAGCTGATGCGCAGAGCAGCTCAGCCCGATGAGATGAACATGCGGGGCATCGTCAGCGTGTACGGTCAGACTGAATCAGCTCCCGGAAGCACAATGTCAGCCTGGCAGGATGATATCATCCTCAGGACGGATACCGTCGGATACGCGTTCCCGAACGTGGAATGCAAGGTCATAGATCCTGAAACCGGGGATGAACTTCCGGATGAAATGGATGGTGAATTCTGCTCCCGCGGCTATAACACCATGAAGGGCTATTACAAGATGCCTGAAGCCACAGCCCAGACGATCGACGGGGATGGATGGCTGCATTCCGGAGATCTGGCGCGCCGGAAGAAGGATGGGACTTTTGTGATCACCGGCCGGCTGAAGGATATGATCATCCGCGGCGGTGAAAACATCTATCCGAAGGAAATAGAGGAATTTATCTATACGCATCCGGCGGTGGAGGATGTGCAGGTAATCGGCGTTCCCGATAAAAAATACGGGGAGGCCGTGATGGCCTGTATTATTCTCAGGGAAGGGGCCGAAATGACCGCAGAAGAAATGACGGAATACATCCAGGGACATATGGCCCGGCATAAGGTGCCTCAGTATATTGAGTTTGTCCATTCCTTCCCCATGAATGCCGCCGGAAAAATCCTGAAATACAAAATGCGGGAGGAAGCAATTGAACGGCTGGGCCTGAAAAACGCAGCGGGAATTGATACCGCCAAATCCGGCGGGAAAGCTTAATTATTCAGCAGATATTTGTATTGAGCCGGATCCTCAAGGACTTTGGCGCATCCGAGAACCGTACAGTCCCGTGCTTCATCGGCAACTTTGCACGGGACTTTCAGTACGCCGGAAATTGCTTCGGAGAGGCCGTAGAGCTGAGCGCCCCCTCCGGTCAGAGTAATACCGCTTTCAAAGATATCGGATGCAAGCTGCGGCGGTGTCTTTTCAACAAGAACCTGAATCCCTTCTATTAAATCATTCACACAGTCAATCAGGGATTCATAGATTTCATCGGAATCCACAGCCAGGGTTTTCGGCAGACCGGAGATCAGATTCCGGCCCGTGATATCCATGGATATCAGCTGTTCCCGGCGAACGGCGCTTCCGAGGGTGATTTTAATCTGCTCCGCAGTTCTTTCACCGATCAGCATATTGTATTTCTTGCGCAGAAAGCGGATCACAGCGTCATCAAACTGATCGCCTCCGATGTGCAGGCTGCTCAGAACGGTGGGCGTGCCGTGATAGAGTACCGCCAGATCCGTTCCGCCGGCGCTGATATCCGCCAGAAGGCATCCGTACTCTCCCAGGAAATTCAGTCCGGCTCCCAGCGCAGTTGCGACATTTCTGTCGATCAGCTGGGTGCGACGGATTCCCGCGTCAAAGAGCGAGGTCACCAGAGCCTTTTTTTCGATTTCCTTCACACCTCCGGGCGTGGTGAGAATGGCCCTTGGCCTTGCAAGACGATGATTGCCAATCACCTGTGAAACGAAGAACCGCAGCATGTTTCCGGTCAGATCAAAGTCAATCATCTCTCCCTGGGCAAGAGGCCGGATAACCTGAATATGTGCGGGCGTCCTGCCTGTCATTCGCCAGGCCTCCGTACCAAATGCAAGGATTCTTCTGGATTCCTGATTCACGGAAACAGCAGCGGGCTCCCTGAGCACAACTCCCTGCCCTTTCATATAAATCACAACCTGAGAAGTTCCCAGATCGATCGCGATATCATTTACCTGAGCCATCGCTTTATCTCCTTTCCCGGAGCACAAAAGGAACATCCTGAAACAGACGGAAAACAGCTTCCTGCTTGCCTCTTTCCGGAGAAAAGAAGCGGCCAGGAGCCTGTACGTGTATTTGAGGATCCGTGCAGGCTGAATATACTACCATGAACAAGCATTAAAAATCAAGTTTCTTGACAATTCCTGGACATTCAGTCATAATTATTTTGTGTATTTATGTCTGGAAGGGAGGGAGCAGTTTGGCGGTCAGAGTTCTTTCCGTTGTAAAAGGCTCCGTCTCTGAAAGAGCCGGCTTCCGCGGAGGGGATCTTCTCCTCCGGATCAACGGAGAAGAAATCCTGGATGAAATTGACTATCAGTCCCTTTCCGCCTCCCCCCGACTGCACATAGATTTTCAGAGAGCGGGCGGGCCCGCGCAGAGTATTCTTCTGCATAAACGGAGGGAGGCTCCCCTGGGCCTTTGCCTTGATGAGCGGATCAACATGCAGCCCAGGGTTTGCAGGAATCACTGTATTTTTTGTTTTGTGGATCAGATGCCCTCGGGGATGAGATCCACGCTGTATGTAAAGGATGATGATTGGCGGCTGAGCCTGATGATGGGGAATTTTGTGACGCTGACCAATGTCGACGATCAGGAATTCAGCCGGATTATACGGAGGAAGGCCTCCCCTCTCTATATCTCCGTCCATGCAACGGATCCGGATACCAGGATCAGGATGCTGAGAAATCCAAGGGCAGGTTTGATTATGGATCAGCTCAGGGCTTTCCGGGATGCCGGAATTCAATTTCATTCGCAGGTCGTATTGTGCCCCGGGGTGAATGACGGAGCGATCCTGCATCAGACCATTGTGGATCTGGCAAACCTGTATCCGGCTTCGAGAAGCCTCGCCATTGTGCCGATCGGGTTAACCCGCTTCCGGGAGCATCTGTATCCGCTGCGTCTGTTCCGGAAGGAGGAAGCCCAGTCTCTGCTGAAGGACCTGGAGCTGATCCGGAGTTACTATCTCAAAACCATCGGGACCAGATTTGTTTTCCCGGCCGATGAGTTCTACAGTATTGCAGGTTTGCCGGTCCCTTCAGAGGAAAGCTATGAGGGCTATCCCCAGATTGAAAACGGAATCGGGATGCTGCGTCAGCTTGAGCAGGAATGTGACGAGGCCTGGCCGGGTTTCACTGCCCGGATCAGGAGTGAATCATCCGATGCATCCGCCGGTCCGGAAGGAAACATCTTCCGCGAAAGTCCGGGGGGGATTCCGGAAACGATGATCGCGACAGGTGTTTCCGCGGCTCCCTATATTCAGCGGCTGGTGGATCGGTTTGCTCCGCCGGACCGGATCATTCGGGTGGTTCCGGTTGAGAATCATTTTTTCGGCCCTTCCGTCACCGTAACAGGTCTGATAACCGGCGGGGATCTTATTTCCGCGATCCGGGGAAAAGGGGAATCGATTCCTGCAAGGGTGCTGATTTCCCGCAGCATGCTCAGGGAAAATGAAGAATTATTTCTCGATGACCTGTCTGTGAAGGAGATAGAAACACAAACAGGAACACGGATCAGGGTCGTCCGTAACACGGGAGAAGACTTTCTGAATGCTTTATGGGAGCGCTGATGCGATCCTCTCAGGCAGCTTTTATACCCGGCAGCGAAGGAGGAAAATCATGGCAAAGCCGTTGGTTGCAATTGTGGGAAGGCCGAATGTCGGCAAGTCAACTTTTTTCAATAAAATGGCAGGACACCGGATCAGCATCGTGGACGATCTGCCGGGAGTGACCCGCGACAGAATATACGCTGACGTGGAATGGCTTGGAAAAAGCATTACCCTGATCGATACAGGCGGCATTGATCCGCGCAGCGAGGATGAACTGTTTTCACAAATGAAGGAACAGGCTGAAATCGCAATAGATACCGCAGACCTGATCTGCTTTTTCACGGACGGGAGAGATGGTCTGACGGATGATGACCGTGAGGTTGCTGCTCTTCTACGGCGTACGCAGAAGCCGGTCATCCTGGTCATCAATAAAATTGACTATCCGGGAATGAAGGATCATATCTACGAATTCTATGAACTTGGATTTGGGGATCCGGTCGGAATCAGCAGTGCCAATATGCTTGGTTTCGGTGATCTGCTGGATGAAATTTTCAGAAAACTTCCGGAGCAGCCTCCGGCGGAGGAGAACCCGGAACATATCCTTCAGCTTGCCATCGTAGGCAGGCCGAATGTCGGGAAAAGCTCCCTGGCGAACAGGCTTCTCGGAGAAAAGCGCACGATGGTTTCCGATATTGCCGGGACAACCAGAGACGCGGTCGATTCCAGATATGTGGCTCCGGACGGGTCCGTTCTGAATATCATTGACACGGCCGGAATCCGTAGAAAACGTTCCGTGGAGGACGAAACGCTTGAAAGATACAGCGTCCTGCGGTCCATTGCGGCCATCAAAAGATGCGATGTTGCCCTGCTGCTGATAGATGCGCAGGAAGGCGTAACCGAACAGGATACAAAAATCGCCGGCCTGATTCACGATGAAGGGAAAGCCTCTGTGATCCTTGTCAACAAATGGGATCTGGTGGAGAAAGAAACGGGAACCTTTGAGAAAACCAAGAAAAAAATTCTCGATTCCCTGAAATTTCTGGATTACTCTCCCGTACTGTTTGTTTCAGCTCTGACGGGACAACGGGTGCAGAATGTGATTTCGGAAGTACAAAAGGCCTATGCTGCCGCATGCCGGAGGATTACCACAGGCCTTCTGAACGATGTCATCAACGAGGCTGTGAATGCGCTGGCGCCGCCGCTTCGGGGCGGACGCCGTCTGAAGATTTATTATGCCACACAGCAGAGTGTAACCCCGCCAACCTTCCTGCTGTTTGTCAATGATGAGAAACTGATGTTTTTTGCCTATGAGCGGTATCTGGAGAACTATTTCCGCAAAACATTCGACTTTTCAGGAACGCCGATTCGTTTTCAGCTTCGGCCCAAAAAGAAGGAGGACAGCTGAACATGCCTGCTTTTCTTTCATGGTTTTTTGCCTGCCTGCTTGCATACTGCCTTGGTTCAATATCTACCGGGATTCTGGTTTCCAGGTGTCTGCACGGTCCGGATCTGAGGACGGTCGGCAGCAATAATACGGGCGCAACCAATGTCCAAAGGACGATGGGCTGGGGGCCGGGGCTGATCACTTTTGCCGGAGACTCCCTGAAAGCGGTGCTGGCCTGCTGGCTCGGGCAGATGATAACCGGCAGTCATTTGGGAGCCCTTTTGTGTGGTTTGTTCGTTGTGATTGGTCACAACTGGCCGGTGTTTTTTCAGTTCAAGGGTGGCAAAGGGGTTGCGAGCAGCTGCGGAGTGATGCTCTACTGCTTCCCGGTTCCGGCGCTGATCTGTTTTCTGCTCGGATTTCTGGTCATTGCTGTTACCAGGTACGTTTCCCTTGGAAGCCTTACGCTGCTGTTCGTTTATGCCATCATCGTCTCCTTCTTCTGTGCAAAAGGAGATCTTTGGATTATACTCTGGTCTGTTTTGCTTGCTTTACTTTGTTTTCTGCGGCATCGCGCAAATATAGACCGGCTTCTGCATGGGAAAGAGCGGAAACTGGGACAGAAAGTAAGTTAAATCATTGACGGGAATTCTTAAAAAGCAAGTCCGTCCATCCGGGGAAAGGAAACATATTCGCCATGCCAGATATTAATCACGTTCGCAATTTTTGTATCATCGCGCATATTGACCATGGAAAAAGCACGCTGGCTGACCGGATTCTTGAGCAAACGGGCGTGTTTGAGCAAAGGGAGATGGTGGAACAGATCCTTGACAGCATGGAGCTTGAAAAGGAACGCGGAATCACCATCAAAAGCAAAGCGGTTCATATGCAATACAAGGCAAGCGACGGAGAAGTCTATACGCTGAACCTGATTGATACTCCCGGACATGTGGATTTTACATATGAGGTTTCACGGGCTCTTGCAGCGTGCGAAGGTGCCCTGCTTGTGGTGGATGCGACACAGGGGATCGAGGCGCAGACACTGGCCAACGTTTATCTTGCGCTGGATCACAACCTGGAGATTATTCCCGTGATCAATAAAATTGATCTGCCCTCCGCAAGGCCGGAGGAAGTCCGGCAGGAAATTGAAGATATCATCGGCCTTGATGCAAGCTATGCCCCATGTATCTCAGCCAAAACCGGACAAAATATCGATCAGGTGCTTGAAGCAATTGTCCGGTATATTCCCGCACCGCAGGGCGACAGCTCAAAGCCTCTGAAAGCCCTGATTTTTGACGCCTTCTATGATAATTACCGCGGTGCGATCTGCTTTGTCCGCGTAAAGGAAGGGACCATCCGTCCGGGAATGAAAATGAAACTGATGGCAACGTCCAGCGAATTTGACGTTGTGGAAGTCGGGATCTTTTCCCCCGGATACACGCCGTGCAAAATGCTGCAGGCGGGCGATGTCGGTTATGTATCCGCCTCCATCAAAACCGTCAGCGATACCAGAGTCGGCGATACCATCACGGACGCGTCAAATCCTGCCACGGAGCCGCTCCCGGGCTATCGTGAAGTCACGCCCATGGTGTTTTGCGGGATTTATCCGGCAGACGGCGCTGATTATCCCGTGCTGAAGGATTCACTGGAGAAGCTCCGGATGAACGATGCTTCCCTCTCCTTTGAGCCGGAGACCTCCGTAGCCCTGGGATATGGATTCCGGTGCGGATTCCTGGGCCTGCTGCACATGGATATTCTGACCACGCGGCTGGAAAGAGAATTTGACCTGAATATCGTTACGACAGCTCCGAGCGTCATCTACCGGGTGAATAAAACCAACGGGGACGTGCTGACCATTGACAATCCTTCCAACCTTCCGCCGGTTACGGAGATCGTCAGCATTGAGGAGCCTTTTGTTCATGCGACCCTTTACACGCCCCAGGATGCCGTAGGGCCGCTCATGGATCTTTGCCAGGATAAGAGAGGAATCTTCCTGGACATGCAGTATGAAGGAAACCGGATCAAGCTGAACTATGAACTGCCTCTGAATGAAATTATTTTTGATTTCTTTGATCAGGTTAAAAGCAGGAGCCGGGGCTATGCATCCTTTGACTATGAACTGAAGGATTACAGAGCCAGCGATCTTGTCAAACTGGACATTCTCCTGAATGGGGAGCTCTGCGATGCCTTCTCCATTATCGTTCATCGTGAAAAAGCCTATGCAAAAGGAAGAAGCATGGCGGAAAAACTGAAGGATGTTATTCCGCGACAGCAATTTGAGATCCCGATTCAGGCCGCCATCGGCGGAAAGGTCATCGCCAGGGAAACAGTCAAAGCCATGAGAAAGGATGTTCTGGCCAAATGTTACGGAGGCGATATCACAAGAAAGAAAAAGCTGTTGGAAAAGCAAAAGGAAGGAAAGAAGCGGATGCGCCAGTTCGGAACGGTTCAGGTCCCGAGCGAGGCTTTTATCTCAGTGCTGAAAATGGATTCCTGAAGGCTTCTTCCCGTTATCTGCTGAAGGAAACCGCGGTTTCCTTTGACGCCTCCCGAAGCTTATGCTTTACCGGCCACAGGGTGCTTTCCACGACAGAGGCCCAAAGTCTCCGGGAAAGACTTCCGGTGATCCTGGAGGATTTCTACCAGGAAGGGAAAAGCGTTTTTCTTTCCGGCGGAGCCCTGGGGTTTGATACGCTTGCGGCGCTGGCCGTGCTGCAGATGAGAAAAAAACATCCGGATATCCGTCTGATTCTTGCGCTGCCCTGCCTGAGTCAGGCGGACCGTTGGTCCGAGAAGGACAGAACGCTTTACATGCGCATCAAGGAATCCGCCGATTCCTTTTTCTATATTTCAGATTCATACTATCCGGGATGCATGCAGAAAAGGAACCGTTTTCTGGTGGAAAGCGCCGATACCTGCCTTTGCTATATGAAACAGTGCCGGGGCGGGACCTGGAATACGGTCAGCTATGCATATGATCTGCACCGGACCATTATTAATCTTGCTTCCCCCTGAGCCGGAGAAACAGGTTGCATGCTCCCCGGCTTATCCATCCTTTGGAGGGAAAAATGGAACTGTATGTGCATATCCCCTTCTGCAGGAAAAAGTGCAAATACTGTGATTTTATCTCTTATCCAGGCCGGAGCGAAGAGGATATAAAGATCTATGTGGACGCGTTGCTTCGGGAAGCGGAAATTCTTTCGAAAGAAGTGAATGAAGCCTTTGATACCGTTTTTATCGGCGGAGGTACGCCTTCCCTGCTGCCGCCGGATCAGCTGCGGCGGCTGTTTTCCGGTTTGTCCGGGATCCTTCCCCTGGGCTGTGTCCGGGAATGGACGGTGGAGGCGAACCCGGAGTCCTGCTCCAAAGCCTGGCTGGATGCAGCTATTGCAGAAGGCGCAAACAGGCTGTCCATGGGTATGCAGGCCAGTCAATCCGCTTTGCTTTCAACGCTTGGAAGGATTCATAGTTTCGATCAGGTTAGTCAAAGTGTGGAATATGCCAGGGCTGCAGGATTCAAAAATCTGAATCTTGATCTGATGTTTGGGCTTCCGAATCAAACCCCGGAAGCATGGATGGAAACCTTGCGTGCCGCTTTGGATCTGAAACCGGATCATTTCAGTGTATATGGCCTGATTCTTGAAGAAGGCACGATGCTTGAAAAAGAAGTCAAATCCGGAATCCTTTCCCTTCCTGCGGAGGATGTGGAGCGCCTGATGTATGATGAAGCATTGAATCTTCTGGGTCAGCACGGTTATGTGCAATATGAGATATCGAATTTTGCAAGGGAAGGATATGCGTGCGCGCATAATATCGGGTACTGGACCCAGGTACCTTATCTGGGCCTTGGTGTTGCCTCCGCTTCCATGCTTCACCTGCGAAAGGATGCCGGGGGGCTGAGCTATCTCCGGAGAACGGCCGCAAAAGATCTTGAAACTTATCTTTCCGGCATTTCAGCCGGTTATCCGCTCTTTTCCGAGGAAAACTGGATTTCTCCTTCAGAATCCCGCTTTGAAACCATGATGCTAGGTTTGCGAATGACAGAGGGGGTTTCTGAGGATGCTTTTCTGAAGCTGCATGGGAAAACCCTGGAATCCTGTTACGGAGAAAAATTATCAGGACTCATGGACCGCGGTCTTCTCCGGAAGGATGGTGCTTCCTGGAAACTGACGCGACGTGGAATGGATATCCAGAACATGGTTCTGGTGGAACTGATGGACGACTGAATGCAGCTCCTGTGAGGGTGATCTCTTACTCCTTAATTGATTCCGACCTGAAGAGGATGATCCTGAAAAAAAGCTTTGGTCAGGTTTTCAACCTGCTCGCGTTCCTGATCCAGCGCAGGGTTCTCCGCCAGCTCCCGTGAGCATTGCAACGCTTCGTTCAGCAGCTCCAGATTCTTCAGTCCCACCATTTGGGATCCGGGTTCTCCGCTCTGCCGGGTGCCCAGAAGATCTCCCGGCCCCCGCTGCTCGAGGTCTTTTTGAGCGACTTCAAACCCGTCGTTAGTTTCGCATAGGATTTTTAGTTTATCAGGGAATTCGGTGCAGAGAAAACACCAGCTTTCCTTGTCTCCTCTGCCGACACGTCCCCGAAGCTGATGCAGCTGGCTCAGACCGTATCGTTCTGCGTTTTCAATAATCATAACGGTCGCATTGGGAACATTTACGCCGACCTCTATCACAGTCGTTGCAACC
Source organism: uncultured Oscillospiraceae bacterium (assembly GCA_964600995.1). Taxonomy (GTDB): domain Bacteria; phylum Bacillota; class Clostridia; order Christensenellales; family Aristaeellaceae; genus Aristaeella. Next base: position 60,022 of record CAZRLU010000001.1, read on the forward strand.
AGGACGTCAAGATTTCCCTCCGAGAAGTCTTTCATGGTTTCCAGCTTCTCTTCATTGCGCTGCATTCCCCAGGTTCTTCCAAGCCGGAGGCCTTTCAGCGCTCCGGAACTCAATTCAGAGTACAGCGTCTGCGCATCACGGATATTATCCAGAGATTCGCTTTCATTGGCAAGCGGACAGACAACATACCCCTGTTCCCCCTGGAGACACAGGTTCTTTAAAAAAGCGTACATACCATCCCGCTTGGCTTCCGGGACAATGCGTGTCTTCACGGTTTTTCTTCCGGGCGGGAGCTCGTCCACGAGACTCAGATCCAGATCTCCGTAAAGAATAAGGGCCAGTGTTCTCGGAATAGGCGTTGCGGACATAACCAGAACATGGGGAACACGTTTTTCTGTAAGTGCTTCCGCATGTTCTGGATCCACTGCCGGGATGTTTTTCAGTGCCCCTTTATCCTGCAGTGCGGTACGCTGGCGAACTCCGAAACGATGCTGTTCGTCCGTAATGACCAGTCCAAGCTTCTTATAGTCCACGCCGCTGCTGATCAGCGCATGCGTTCCGAAGACGGCTTGGCATTCCCCGCTTTTGATTTCTTTCAGAATTTTCTTTCTGTCTGAGGCTTTTGTGTGCCCTGTGAGCAGGGCGCAGTGAATCCCGAAAGGCGCCAGGGTTGTCAAAGCATTCTGATAATGCTGCCGGGCAAGAATCTCTGTAGGAGCCATCATTGCACATTGAAATCCGCTTCTGCAGGCAAGAAAGATCGCACCAAAGGCAATGGCTGTCTTTCCGCATCCGACATCGCCCTGGATTAAGCGCGCCATGGGCTGATTTTTTTTCATGTCCGAAGCAATCTCAAGCAAAACCCGCCGCTGAGCGTTTGTGGGAAGAAAATGCAGACTTTGCCAGTAATCATTCACATCTTCAGCCCGGAAATTCAGCATCCATCCGTCTTGAGGCCGGCTTCGGAACTGGGCAACGGCCGTCAGATAGATCAGCATTTTCTCAAAATCAAGCCGCCTTCTGGCTTTCCCGAGATTCCGGTCATTTCCGGGAAAATGAATCAGCTGAATAGCCTCTCCAAGGGGAATCAGATCATAACGTCTGCGAAGCGATTCCGGTAGCGTTTCCTGAATGATCTCATTCACATGCTCCAACTGATCACGGATCATTTCCT
>CAZRLU010000002.1:0-35558 GCA_964600995.1 uncultured Oscillospiraceae bacterium
GCGCGAAGGCTTTCAAGGGCTGCACCAGCCTGACGGCGGTTGTGCTGCCGAAGGAGGTCTACAGCGTCGGAGACAACGCCTTCGAGGGCTGCACCAGTGTGGTCCGGCTGTCCTTTGACAACAACTCCGGTTCTTCCCACGGCGGCCTGACCATTGGAGCCTCTGCTTTCAGCGGCTGCACGAAGCTGGGTGCGATCTACCTGCCGGATTCCACCATCGGAATCGGCAACGGCGCTTTCGAAAACTGCACCGGAGCTACTGCGCTGTCCCTGCCCACGAACGCGAGTTATACCGAAGTGAAGAACTTCTCCTTCCGCAACTGCACGGGTCTGAAGGAAATCCTCATTCCTGCTAACGTGAAGGAAATCGGCCGTGAAGCATTCTACGGATGCTCCAATGTAACGACGGTGGATATCCCCGCGGGCGTGACGAACATCGGCGTTCGGGCCTTTGACGGACTGAACTCCAATGTGGTGTTCTTCGTGGAGACGAAAACCGTGGATATCGGTACCGACGGACTGGGCAATGTCGGAACCATTATTGCCTATATCAACACGCCGGCGCATATCTATGCGATCAATCATAACCTGGCCTTTATCCCCATGGAGATCTGCAATTTTGTGCAGCAGGTGTATAATGGTCTGCTGAATCGTGGACCCGACCGCGTCGGCCTGGTCAGCTATGCCACAGCGCTGGCGACCCAGAAGATGACGGTCGGCGAGATGGTGGGGCAGCTGCTTTCCAGCTCGGAATATATCAACCGCAATCTGGGCAATAACGATGCGCTGACCGCGATTTATAAGGCGATGCTGGGCAGGGGACCGTCTGCTGCCGAACTGACGGACGGAAACACGATGCTGAACACCGGCGTAACGATCCGCTACGTGGGGAATCAGATCGCCGGCTCCACGGAGTTCAAGAACCTCTGTGCCACCTATAACATTGTTCCCGGCCTGATCCCGATTCTGGAGAATCGTGACCGGAACTACAACGTAACTGCGTTTGTGGCCAGAGCATATAAGAACCTGCTGGGCCGTAACTATGACATTCCCGGTCTGAACTCCTGGACGGGATCCCTGCTGGACGGCAATGCCACCGGTGCGGATATCGTACTGGGCTTTGTGCACAGCCCCGAATTCCAGAACATGGGTCTGAACAACGCGGATACCGTGGAGAGAATGTACGTGACCATGCTGGACCGCGCTTCCGATCCGGCCGGAAAGGCCAGCTGGATCAAGGTCCTGAATGAGGGCGGATCTGTGGATTCCATCGTGAAGGGCTTTGTCGGCTCCTTCGAATTCCGCACGCTGTGCTCCAAGTATGGCATTAAACCCGGTACCTTCACAACGACTCAGGGACGCGACAAGAATCTGGGGGTTACTGGCTTCGTAATGCGGTGCTACACCGAGGCGCTGCAGCGGCCGTATGATCCGCAGGGCCTGAACGACTGGTGCGACGCGCTGCTGGCCAAGAAGACCACTCCGGCCAAGGTAGCCTATGGGTTCGTCTTCTCTGAGGAAGCGGTGCTGAAGGGCCTGAATGATACAGACTTCGTCAAGATGCTGTATCGCCTGTACCTGGGACGTGAAGCGGATGCCGGCGGACTGGCCGACTGGGTGGCGATCCTGACCTCCGGTGTGGATCGTACCACGCTGGTCAACGTATTTGCGACTTCCGTGGAATTCAGGGAAATTGTTGCCTCCTACGGACTGAGCAACTAAGCATGAGCAATACCTGGGATACGGAGTTTACTTCTCCGTATCCCAGGTGCTTGAAACGCGGCGGCATCTTGCCGCCTGCGTTTTTTTATCACAGCGGAGAAAGCCGGAAATCAATTCTGATTCCGGCACGACACGACGGGATGCGCCTTCCAATAAAGGGGAATGAAAGATGAGCGAACAGATTGATATTGAGCAGATTATGGACGAAATCCGCAGGGAAGCAAAGGAATTGACGGAACAGGGACTGCTTCCGGATTTTGAGCAGATTTCAGAAAAAGAACCGGTCGTATATGACTGGGCGGTCAGCTGCGCCTACCCTGTCACCCAGGGAAGCGCTTTGAAAAAATGCTATACCAGGATCGTTTCCAAGCTGGTTCGCTGCGCGCTTTTTCCCATTACGGAGCGGATCACGCAGGTGAATCAGGAAATGAAAATCCGGATGGATGAGATGGACCGGATCATCACAAAGCAGCAGGGGGAGATTCTGGAGCTGCGCCGCAGGGTGAAAAGGCTGACCAGGGAGACGGAGGACCGGGCATGAAAAAGATCGGCTTTATCACGCCCTGGTATGGGGAAAGCATTGGCGGCGGCGCCGAGGCGGAGCTGCGGGGGCTGGCGCATCATCTTCAGGAAGCAGGCATGGAGCTGGAGGTGCTGACGACCTGCGTCAAAAGCTTCACCAGCGACTGGAATGAGAACTATCATCCGGAGGGGTATACGCTGGAAGCGAATATTCTCGTAAGACGTTTCCGGGTACGCGCGCGGGATGTAGGAGCTTTTGACCGGGTGAATCAGAAGCTGCTTATGGGAGAGCGCCTCAGCGCGGAGGAGGAGGAAACCTTCTGCCGCGAGATGGTGAACAGCCCGGACTTAATCAGATATATCCGGGAGCATGGGGAGGAATACAGTTTGTTTGTCTGTATTCCCTACATGTTCGGCCCGGTCTATTACGGCGCGCAGGTTTATCCGGAAAAAACCATCATGATCCCCTGCTTTCATGATGAGAGCTATGCCCATTTTACCTGCTTCCGGGAGGCTTTCTCCAAGGTGAAGGGAATGGCCTTCAATTCAGAACCGGAGCGGAAGCTGGCGGAAGAATTGTATGGGGTGAAGGGGGATAATTTTGTCACCTTCGGACTTGGAATGGATACGGGATGGTCTGGAGACGCAGCGCGCTTCCGGAGAAAGTATGGGATCGACGAGCCGTTTATCCTCTACGCGGGAAGGAAGGATGCCGGGAAGCGTGTGGACACGCTGATCGGGTATTTTGATGAGTTCCGCAAACGGGAGGATTCGGATCTGAAGCTGGTGCTGATCGGCGGAGGCAGCATGAGGCTGCCGGATCAGGAAAACATCCTGGACCTTGGCTTTGTGGATCCCCAGGACAAGTACGACGCCTACGCGGCGGCAGCTTTCTTTTGCAATCCCAGCGAAATGGAGAGCTTCTCCATCGTGATCATGGAAAGCTGGCTGGCCGGCCGGCCGGTTCTGGTCAATGGCCTTTGCCCCGTGACAAAGGATTTCGTTCAGCGGACCAATGGAGGCCTCTACTATACCAATTACGCGGAGTTCGATCTTTGCGTCCGCTACCTGCTCAGCCATCCCCGGGAAATGGAGATCATGGCACAGAACGGCAGGAACTTCGTGCTGGAAAACTTTACCTGGAAAGAGATCGTGCGAAAATATCAGGAGTACTTCCGCAGAGTGGCGGAAGAAGGATAAGCCAGGATGCGGAGGGACAGAATGAGCAGAATCAGAAGCATGATCGGTCTGCTGCTGCATGGGGCAGCCCGGATGGACGGACTGGCACAGCGCGTGGATCAGGTCACCCACAGGGTTGGGGAGACGCAAAATACCCTGGCCTGGATGGAGGGGCAGATGGCGGAGATCAGCGGGGCGGAGGAAAGCTTCTCCCGCCGGATTGCGCAGCGGATCTGCCGGGACAGAGATACGCTGACCGAACTGAAGGCGGCATTGAGCCGGTGTCCCGTGATCTGGGGAGACCCGGAGAGACTGCATATCGCGGAGACCGCGGAGGTAGGCTCCTGCTTCTTCCAGACGTCCTCCGGAACCATTCATGTGGGAGAGTATACTTTTGCGGGCCCCGGAGTCTGCCTGCTGGCGGACGATCATGATCCGGCGATGAAAGGCCTTCCCCGGATGGAAGCCGGGCAAACCGAGGGCTGTGATATCCGGATTGGATGCGGAGTCTGGCTTGGGGGAGGATGCACGGTTCTCGGCCCGTGTGAGATCGGAGATCATGCTGTTATTCAGGCTGGATCAGTTGTTATGGCGGGAACGACAATCCGGGCAGGAGAAGTTTGGGGCGGCGTCCCAGCCATATTAGCCGGCACTGTTCATTTCTCCGGGGAAGAGGATCTCCCCCGGGAAAAACTTTCTGCAACACTGGAACGACAGGGGGGCATGCTGTTCCTGTCCGGATGGACCGCCGCCTTCCGGGGACGCTGGAAGACACCGGCACACAGACTGGTCCAGGAAGAAGGCAGGATTCTTGCTCAAGGCAGAAAATGGATTCTGGAATATCAGAAGGAACAGCATCGAAGCTGCGAACTGAGGATTACCGGTCCCGAAGGGGAGCAGACGCTGGTTCTGACCGAGACGGAAGGGGAGACCATGCTGGATCTGCCTGTTGCAGAGAGAGAAGCCGGAGAAATCAGTTTTTCATTCCCGAAGGAGGAGAAGCTGATTGTGATATTCAGACAGGAGAAGACGCAATGAAAATAGTGCAGATCATGCCAACGGTCTCCTTTGGGGATGCGGTCAGCAATGATGCGGTTGCGATTCGCAGACTGATTGCGGAAAAGGGTTTTGAAACCGGGATTTTTGCGGAGAATATCGATCCGCGATTTCATGAAGCCGGAGCTGCATATGTGCGGGATATGCCTCCTTTGGATCCGGATGATATCCTGATCTATCACGGATCAACCGGGACTGCGCTGAACTTTATGCTGCCACGGATGGGCGGCCGGCCGATGATGATCTATCACAATATCACGCCTCCGGAATTCTTCCGCGGATACTCGTCGGTTGGGGTACAACTGACAGAATCCGGCTACAGGGGAATCCGGTACCTGGCGGACGCGTTTTCTCTTTGCGTTGCGGACTCGGATTACAATCGTCATGAGCTGCGGAGCATGGGGTACGAATGTCCCATCGATGTCTGTCCGATTATGATTCCCTTTGGGGATTATGATCGGGAGCCGGATCAGCAGGTGCTGCAGAAGTACCAGGGGGACGGATGGACGAATCTGCTGTTTGTCGGCCGTATCGCGCCGAACAAACGGCAGCAGGATGTCATCCGGGCGTTTGACGCCTACCGGCGGTCCTGCAATCCGAAGAGCAGGCTGTTTCTCGTCGGCAGCTCGTCGGGAATGGAGAAGTATGAGAAGGAACTGAAGGAGCTGGTCGGTGAGCTTGGACTGGAAAACCTGGTCATTTTTCCGGGACATATCAGCTTTCAGGCGATTCTGGCCTACTACCGGCTCGCAGATGTTTTTGTCTGCATGAGTGTGCATGAGGGCTTCTGCGTGCCGCTGGCGGAGGCCATGCACTTTGAAAAGCCCATTGTGGCGCGGGCGGAGGCTGCGGTGCCGGAAACGCTGGGAGAAGCGGGAATTCTGGTGAAAAGTGGCGACCCGATGGAGACCGCGAAGGCGATTGACCGGGCCCTGACGGATCAGAGCCTGCGGGAGAAAATGAAAAAAGCGCGCTCCGAAAGACTGGAGGCGCTTCGATTTGAGCGGGTCAGCGCGCAAATGTGGGCCAGCATTGTAAAAATGATGTGAAGGCTGCCGGCATTGAAAAACGAAAGCCGGATCCTATCGGGCCGGAAAGGATTCGATCAGAGAGACATATTTCCGCAGAATCACATCCCATTGATAGTTCTCCGCCACATAACGCCGTCCGTTTTCGCGCATGGCAGCATAGATGTCCGGATGATTCAGAAGATAATTTACAGAGGTATGGAACTCGCCGTAGTTTCGGAAGAAAAGGCCTGCATTGCTGCGCCGGCAGTGCTCCGCCAACACTTCGGAACGCGCGTTCACCAATACAGGACGTCCCATCATCATGCTCTCCAGCACGACGATGGAAAAGCTTTCAAAGCGGGAGAATAGCAGAAGCGCCAGGGATTGCTCCATCACCGCATATTTGATTTCATCCGGAACAAAGCCAAGATGGAGAATATCCGGATGCTCCGGGATCTCCAGAACCGGCTTTCCCATCAGCACCAGCTTCAGCGGGCTTGAGGTCATCTTCTGATACTGAATAAACCAGGAGAACATTTCCTGGCAGCCTTTGTTTTTATCGATGCGGCCGGCATAGACCAGATATTTTTCCGGCAGCAGCCCCTCCGGCAACGGAGGCAGGGGCCTGGCCGGAGGATCAATACCCAGCCCGATCACGGAGGACGGCTTTTCCTGCAGGAAGGGGAAACGACGGCGGGCGAAACGGGCTTCTTCCTCAGAATGCCAGACCAGGGCCTTCGCGGCGGAAAACACCTCATCGTAAACACGAAGCCAGATGGGAGGCTCATCATGCGCGGTGGGGATGAGCACTGCGTTTTCAAGTCCCAGCGGGAGCCCGACGGCGGAAGTATAATACAGATAGGTCATAAAGAACACGGTCCGGTAGAGCCGATGTTCTTTTTTGATGGCTTTGATCAGAGCCGGCGTATAAGGACCCTGGGCGTCTATCCATTGGGCTTCCTGGGCATCCGTGTGGGAGGAGTAGCAAAGCACCCGCTGGGAGATCCGATCAAAGGGCTGCTGCTCCCGTTCCGCGTCAACCGGATACCGTTTGACAGTGACGCCGTGGATGATTTCAGTTCCCGGGGGATAATGGTTTGCCCAGGTCATCATGTCCAGGGCACAGGTGGTATAGACTGTCACATCATACAGGGAGGAGAGCCGCTCCGCTGTCAGGCGGCAGCTCATCTCCGCGCCTCCGTTCACCTCCAGCCCGTATCGATGGCAGACAAAGGCGATTTTCTCCCGGGAGGATGAGGATGACATTATGGTTCCACCGCCTCTCCGAGGGCCAGGCGGGCAGGATCATAGCTCCTGCCGCAGACGCTGCAAAGTCCTTTTTCATCCAGCCTGCAGCCGCATTTGCAAACCCAGCCGACCTGACGGGCCGGATTTCCTACAACCAGCGCATGGGGAAGCACATCCTTCGTAACCACGGTACCGGCGCCTACCATCGCGAAAGAGCCTATTGTATGGCCGCAGACGACGGTTGCGTTGGCTCCGATGGAAGCGCCCCGGCATACCAGTGTTTCGGAGATTTTCCAGTCCGGATCAAAGGCCCGGGGAAAATGATCATTGGTAAACACCGCGGAGGGACCGACGAAGACATCATCCTCCAGCGTCACGCCGCTGTATACAGAAACATTGTTCTGGATCTTGACTCCACTGCCGATGGAAGCGCCCGCATCCAGATAGCAGTTTTTCCCGATATTGCAGTTATTTCCAATCCGGCAGCCGTCCCGGACCTGCGCCAGATGCCAGATCCGTGTTCCGTCTCCGATCACGGCACCCGGCTCCACAAAGGCTGATTCATGGGCCCAGAAGCTCATTTTGCCGAGCCTCCTTTCAAATAAAAAACATCCGAAATCAGAAAGCTTGGACGTCTGCGTGCCGCATCATATGTCCGCCAAAGATACTCCGCAATGATACCGAGGGAGATATTTGTGATTCCGAATCCCATTGCAAGAATGCTGACCAAAGTGGAATACCCGGCGGGAACGGCCGGATTGACCAGCTTGTTGATCACGGCGAATAGTCCAATCAGGATGCCGATCAGAAAAAGACAAATCCCCACCAGAGAAACCAGCCGGATGGGAGCGAAAGAAAAGGCCACGAAGGAATCAATAAAGAGCTTGATCTTCTTTTTCAGGGTCCACTTGGATACGCCTGCAGATCTTTCGTGAAAATCCATGGACAGGGTTGTGCTTCGGAACCCGGCATCCAGAATCTGGAGCATAATGGAAGAATTGGATTCAATATTTTTATTCAGGAAATCCCGGATTTTCTGATTGAAAACAATAGTGCTGACGCCTCCGGAGGAGTATGCTGGTACGGCATACTTCTGGACCAGCCAGGAATAAACCCTGGAAAAAGCACGGTTTGCTTTCGAAACCTGGATGGTTTTCTTCTCCACATAGACCACGTCATACCCGCTCTGAATTTTTTCCCAGGAAGCGGGAAGCAGCTCAAGCGGCTCCTGCAGATCGCTGCCAAGCCAGGTGCAGATGCCGAAGGAAGCATGGGTCAACCCGGCGCGAATTGCGGCGTGGGAACCATAATTTTTCGAGAGACGAAGAAGCTGCACATGGAGAATATGCCGGAAAGAATATTCCCGCAGCCGATTCACTGTTGCGTCGGTGGAGCCATCATCCACAAAGATCAACTCCAGCGGGAAGGGAAGGCTTTCCGCATAGCTGTCTATGGTTTCACAAAAAAGAAGGATTCCTTCCTCCTCATTCAAAAAGGGCACAACAATGGAAATGCCGTCAGCTTTCGGATTCATCCTGAGCCTCCTTTGAGAAACTTTTATGGGTGGAATGAAAATACACAAAACGGGCTCCGTCTTCATTCAGCTCCACCCGGCCGATGACCCGGGCTGGAACACCGGCGACAATGCTGCAGTCCGGTACATCCTGATTGACAAAGCTGTGAGCGGCGACAACGCAGTGACTTCCGATGGATACATTGCAGCAGACCATGCTCATGGTTCCCAGAACGGTGCAGTCACCGATGGTGACCGGCCCGTGCTCAAAAGGATTGATCCCTCCGGATACATAGTGTCGGGTAGAATCATGGGTATAGATCGTAACTCCCGTATCCACGGAAACATAATTGCCGATTTTCAGCGGCGCGCTGCTGCCATCCAGAAGCGTGTAGGGTCCTACCCATACATGACTTCCGATCTGAACATCTCCCATGACGACGGAGGTGTCGTAGACGGAAGATTCATGGCCGGCATGCAGATAAGGGGCCTTTTCGAAACGGTTGAAAATCAGCTCTCCTGTGGGCAGCACCCGGTTGAAACGGGTACGCATTTCCTCCCGCCGACTTGTCATCAGACGATCAAACAGCGCTTCGAATTCCTGGTCTGTCATGGAAACCTCTCCTTATGGATTCATGCAGGAGCAGAGAATTGTTTATCCTGAAGGTGACTGAAAGTTAAATCAGCTGGTTGTCCCTGTACCAGGACAGCGTTTCCTGGATTCCATGGTCAAAGTCCATGGCGGGTTCAAAGCCGAGAAGCTCCCGGGCCCGGGTGATGTCCGCGCAGAGTCTGCGCACATCGCTTGGGCGGGCAGGCTGATGATCCCATTCGCCGGTATATCCCATAAAGTCACAGATCTTCTGCAGCAAATGATTCATGGAGATATCCTGTCCTGTGCCAAGGTTGATGATTTTTCCCCGGGAGGCCTCCTGTTCATAGGCCAGGATCAGCCCGCGGACGGTATCCTTTACATAGATAAAATCCCGGGTTTGCTCGCCGTCCCCCTGAATCATCGGACGCCCTCCGCGCTTCAGCCTGCGGGCCGTGGCAGGGATGATGCCGGCTAACGGCCCTTCCGCGTTCTGACGGGGGCCATAGTTGTTGAAGGGCCGGACGATGGTGATATCCAGATCCAGAACCTTGGAAAAGCTGTGAACCATCAGATCCGCGGCTGCCTTTCCGGCTGCGTAGGGTGTAGTGGGATCCGTCGGATGATCCTCATCCATGGGTGCATACCGGGCAGAGCCGTAGGCTTCGGAGGAGGAGGTATGGACCAGGGAATGATAGGCACCGGTCTTCAGCAGCTCCAGCAGGGTGTTGGCAATTTCCACATTCACCATGTAGGCGTCAAAGGGATTGAAGAAGGAGTAGTTCAGGGCAATGGTAGCCATATTGAAAACCACGTCCACCTTCTCCTTTTCCAGAATGGACTGCATCACGCCGAAATGGCGTGCATCATCCCTGTAAAGGATAAAGTTCTCATGTGTCAGGGCTTCGGAAAGATTTTCCATTTTTCCCAGGAAAAAATTGTCCACACAGATGACCTTTGACGCCCCGCGGCGGAGCAGTTCGTCGCAGAGATGGCTGCCGATAAAGCCGGCGCCCCCGGTGACCAGAACGCTTTTTCCTTTGATTTCAGCCATGAATCCGTCCCTCCTTCCGATCCAGAAGATTCCGGAACGTACGAATAATATGCTCCTGATCCTCTTCCGAGATGCCAATATACAGCGGCAGCGTGATGGATAGCCGATCGCAGGCCCAGGCGCCGGGAATATCTTCCGGGCGATAGCCGAAACGGTTTTTGTAATAACCGAGCAGATGGACTGCATGGGTTCCCTGACGGGTGGCAATCCCCAGATCCTCGAGCTCCGCCAGCAGTTCATTGCGGAACTGCCCGCCAGCTTCCGGATCGGAAAGGCCGAGGGCTTCCAGATTCAGCATGCAGACGTAGGACTGCCAGGTATGGAAATATCCTTCCGGCTCAAAGGGAGGGATCAATTCCGGAAGATGCTCCCGGATCAGGGCGGTATACCGATCGGCATAAATGCGTTTCTGCTGAATGATCCAATCCAGCTTTTTAACCTGAGCCAGTCCGACTGCTGCCTGAATATCGGTCATGCGATAGTTGAAGCCGGCTTCATTGAATTCGGGCAGCAGGAAGCCTTTTCCTTTGTCCCGTGCATCTGCGGAAACGGTGCTCCCATGGGTGCGTAGCTCCCGCATACGCCGGGCCAGCGCGGCATCATCGGTCAGAATCATGCCGCCCTCGCCGGTTGTGATGGATTTCCGGGGATGGAAGCTGATGCAGGACATATTCCCGAAGGCGCCTTCATGCTTCCCGTGAAGCATGGTTCCCAGCGAGCAGGCCGCATCCTCCAGGACCAGGAGACCGTGCTCCCTTGCGATACGGTTGACGGACTCGATATCGCAGCACAGTCCGAATTCGTGCACGGGAACGATCCCCCACAGCAGGTTTCCGGTTTCCCTGTTGTAGTACTTTCCTTCGCGAGGAGCATAACGTTCCGCAATCAGCTTTTCGAGTTTGCGGATATCAATATTGAAGGTCCGGGGATCCACATCGGTCAGAATGGGTGTGGCGCCGGTTTCCACAATCGCGTTGGCCGTGGCGACAAAGGTAAAGGAGGGGGCAATGGCATCCATGCCAGGGCCAAGCCCCAGGGCAACCATGGCAAGGTGAAGAGCGGTTGTGCAGGATGTAGTGGCGACCCCTTCCGCAACCCCTTCATGACGTGCGATCTGCCGTTCAAATTCGGCGACCCGGGGACCTTGGGCCACCCATCCGGAATTCAGGGCTTCCGCGACAGCGGCTGATTCCTCTTCAGTGAAATAAGGCTTGGTAACAGGATACTGAATCATGTGAAAATACTCCTTTGTTGCTTTATTCTTTTACTCGGGACTGCCTGGTGAAATCAGCCAGAAGAAGAGATTTCCGTCCGGGCTGGCAGCATCCGGCGAACCCAGTGCGGCAGAAAGCTCTTCTATCCGTTCTGATGCGGCTTCGTCTCCGTACTTCCGGGTATAAAGCGTCTGATCAAGATATACCCCCTCATACCCAGCTTCGGAAAGACTGGCGAGCATGGCCTCTGTGGGCGTATCCGCCACGGATTCCTGCCACCGGGCTTCCTGCCGCCCCTGCATGGCGCCGTAGCTCCAGTGAATGTTGTCGGACTCGACATAGAGAAGGTGGTTCCGATAACTGCCGACGATGGTGGGACTGGGCCAGTTGTCGTAGGGAAGAACGAAGACGCTGTCCCCCGGCTGGAGGATTTCCTCCATCCGGTCCACCGTTTGTCGGACGTTGAGCAGATGGCTGCAGGACGGCGCATAGTAGGGAGTGGTCTGATCATAGACTCCGAATCCGGTCAGAATCACACATATTGCCAGGAAGAGCCATCGGGGAAGCTTGCGGCCGAACTGATCCAGTACCATCCCGATGGTAACCAGACTGAAGAACAAAATCATGACAGAGATCCGGTTATAGCAGCGCATGGGATTGGAAACGATCAGGGAAAGCAGGGTTCCGAGGCCGCCGACGGTTCCGATCAGGAAGGCGGAGACATTCAGCGCGGCCACGGGGCGGTAATCCTCCCTGCCGGAGAGCAGGAAAACGATGCTGAGCAGAAAACCGAGACTGCCGATCATTCCGAGGGAGGAGGTCATGTTCTCCGTGACCAGGGGGAAGGTGGCGGAGTAGGAGGCGATCGCACCCGCAAAGGAGGGAATCCGGTGATTCAGCCTGGGCAGCAGCATCTGCGCCATTTTCAGCCCGTAAACTTCTGTATCGGACGGATTCCTCGCAGCCAGTTCGCTGGCCGGGTTGGGCCCGTTCATAAAAGTATAGAGAAGATTCGGAAGAATGTTGGTCACAATCCCCAGCAGCACCGCAGTGATGAAAAAGGAGGGGAGGAGATTTCCGGCCAGACGCCTGCCCCGGTCGGAGAAGATCCGGATCACCATGGCGGCGGCGATGATGGCGCAGGCGAAGAAGGCATAGTAAAGCCCGGTGAAGGCAAAGAGGTAGGCCAGGCCGAACATGCGCCAGAATCCGGAATCATCCAGCAGGGAACCTGCGGGATGATTCCACTTTCCCTGGAGAATGGTGACCGCAAGAAGACAGGCCTGGGGAATCATGAAATAGGGAACCAGCCACATGTGACTGTAGCGCTGGGAAATATAGGCTGAAAAGGCATAGAGCACGGAAACCAGCAGAGAGGAAGCTCCGCTGAGGCCCAGCTTCCGGCAGGCCCGCAGCGCCGAAATGGCGCAGAGCACATGGCACAGGAAATAAAACAGATTGGCGGTGAGATAGGCATTCGAAGTAAACCGGGAGATAAAGAGGACAATCAGGAAGGACAGCTTATCCGAATAGGGATAATCGAACATGTCCGCGCCGGCGGCGCCGCCTTCAAAGGTGGTCATGAGGGTGGCTCCGTTCTCCCGGATTGCCTTGGTCAGGAAAAAGATGCCCATTTCATCCCCGTCCGCGGTATAAAGCGGAAGCGCCAGGTCGGCGGACCGGTAAATCCAGAAGAGACCGGCGATGACAAGCAGACAGGAAGCAAGATAAAGGGGAACTTCCCGAAAAAGAGAAGATGTATTTCTTTCCTTTCGGGCAGTTCGGAAGGAAAGAATAAGACAGGCGAGCAGATACACCCCGCAAAGGCCGAATATTCCCAGCATACAGGCAGCTGCTGCGGTTGCCAGCGGCTGCGGGGTATGGGTTTGCGCAAAAGCGGTCATACTCAGCCGGCTCAGAACCAGGTCCGCGGGCTCTGAGACAATCAGCCGAAGAATACAGGGATATGGATCGGAAACGGAAATATCAGCCGGATAATCCAACGTTTCCCGGATCTCGCTGATGCCTTCCGGAAGAAGCAGTTCAAAGCTGCTGAGGGTATCGTCTGTTTCGTAGATATAAAGATCTGCGTAAAAGGAAACTGCGTGACCGGTCCGGTTATTCGCGGACAGGGAAAGCTGCCAGGATTCGCCGGAGACCGGCTCGACCGTCGTTTCAAAATAGCAGATATCATCCCCGGGCAGCACCAGCAGTTCTTCGGCGCTGATGGAATCCAGATCCGATTCGGAATCCTGGAAGACAGCCGGTTCCAACACGAAAGACCGGGAGGCCTCCAAATGTGCCGCCCGGTTCATTCGGGAGATATCCAGTGCGAGAAAACCGCTGGAGATAAAAAGGATCAGCGCGATCCAGATCAGCCCTGGGCGAAAAAACTTTCTGGACATGATCAGATCCTCACCTTGATGACTTCGTTGCCGGCGCTGGATCGGAAAGCCGCCTCTACGACCTGCATCTGCCGCAGTACCTGATCAGAGGTGACGAAAAGAGGTTCTTTTCCTTCCAGGGTAGAGATCAAACGATTCCAGAAAGCCATGGAAAGGTCTTCCTGGGGCGGAAGCGAAATTGGCTCCAGAAATTCAGGCTTCAGGGGCGCCATGGTCCGGCTGGGCCCGAGATTCTTCTGCCCGACCACGCTGTCAAAGCCGGATACATTCTCCCGGATTCGGGCGGCGCCTCCCACGGTACCGGTGAAATCATCCAGCCGCAGAGTCCCCCGGTCGCAGAAAACGAACCAGCGGGGCAGCTTCTGAAGCGCAAAGGTTCCAACCGTGATGTGTGCGGTTACTTCGTTGCTCAATGTCAAAGCGAGCTCAAAGTAATCATCCACGGCCGGCGTGAGAACGCTGATCAGACGGGCATATACGGAAGTAACCTGCTCCCGGGGCCAAAGGCAGAGGATCTGATCGATCAGATGCACGCCCCAGTCATAAAGCATGCCCCCGCCGGATTCCGGATCAGCCCGCCATCCGAAGCAGACCCCCCGCTCTCCCAGAACTCTGGATTCGATAGTCGTGACCCGGCCGAGTTCACCGCTGTGGATGATATCCCGAACCACGCGATAATCCGGATCAAAACGCCGCTGCTGATGAACGGTGAAGAAACGACCGGTTTCCTGCTCCGCCTTCTGAATGGAAAACAGCTCCGCCACGGTCAAAGTGGCAGGTTTTTCACAGAGAACATTCTTTCCGGACTTCATTGCAGCAATGGCATAGGGGGCATGCCACTGGTTCGGAGTGGCAATGATGACTAGGTCAAGGTTTTCTGCCAGGAAGGGCTCCAGCCGGTCGTACGCAGTCAGCCCTTCCTCAACCGCTTCGGCACGCTTCTCTTCAGAGGTGTCGAATACGCAGGTCACCCGCGCCTGCGGGAAGCTCCGGGCTTTGTTCCAGTGGAAATGGCCCATATACCCAAAGCCGATGATTCCGATATTGATCATGAAATCCTTTCCTTTCCCCGGCAGAAGTCAAGCACAGCTTCAATGATCTCATCCTGCTCCGCCTCGGTCAGCTCAGGATAGATGGGCAAGCAAACCGTCTCCCTGCATACCTGTTCTGCCACAGGCAGGTCGCCGGGCTTGTATCCCAAAGAATCAAAAGCCTTTTGCAGATGGAGCGGAACAGGATAGAAGGCCGCGCTGCCGATACTCCTCCCCGCGAGAAAATCCCCCAGTTCATTTTTCCAGGGACAGCGCAGGGCATACTGATGCCAGACGGAGGTAACTCCTTCATGAATAACTGGAATTGCCAAACCGGAAACATTCCGGAATGCCTGATTATACCTGGCGGCGAGAGCTGACCGCCGCGCATTGAAGCGATCCAGATACTTCAGTTTGACAGAGAGTACCCGTGCCTGAATCGCATCCAGTCGGGAATTATAGGCGATCAGATAGTTATAGTATTTATAGGGATTATAGAGCGCGTCCCCGGCTTTATCCATCCGGAGGGAATCGGACTGCCCCGTCAGGAATGCACGGGCCTGCGCTCCATTTTGGGCGCTTCCATGCTCCCGGAATGCTCTGCAGATAATGTTCAGATCATCCCGGTTGGTGGTGATCATTCCCCCGTCTCCGAAAGCGCCCAGGTTTTTTGTGGGAAAGAAGGAGAAGCAGGCCAGATCTCCCAGGGCGCCTGCTTTTGTGCCTCCGAAGGAGGAACCAACGGCCTGACAGGCATCTTCGATGACAGCAAGTCCATGACGATCTGCTGTTTCCCGGATCCGATCCATCCGCACGGGCTGACCGAAAATATGTACGGGAAGAATAGCCTTTGTCCGGGAGGTAATTTTCACTTCAAGCAGATCCGGATCCAGATTATAGGTGTTGGGCTCGATATCAGCAAATACTGGCGTGGCGCCGACCATGGAGATTGCTTCTGCGGTAGCGAAGAAAGTAAAGGGCGTGGTAATCACCTCGTCCCCGGGGCCGATGTTCAGCGCTTTCAGCGCGATGACCAGCGCATCGGTGCCGCTGTTCAGCGCGATGGCGTGCCTGACACCGATATACTCAGCAAAAGCGGCTTCAAAATCCTGGACCGCCGCTCCGCCGATATAGACGCCGCTGCGCATCTGCTCACAGACCGCGCTTTCCAGCTCCTGCTGAAGCTGCTGATACTGACGGGTTAAATCGAGAATCCGAATGCCCATAAATGATTCCTTTCCTTTGAACAGACCTTCGCATCCGGCAGGCCGGATGCGAAGGAGACATGTTTGCTATGAAATGAGATAAAAGGGGAGTTGATCAGCTTTCTTTTCCAAGCTCATGCTGAGCCCATTCCAATACCTTCATGACCCGCAGGCACTGATCCGGACCGGATCGGGACGGCGTCCCCGTACGGCAGCAGGATTCAAAAAACTCAAGACTGTTTTGCAGCGAATCCTCGAAACGGATGTTCGGAATATGAATATCACCGGTTCTCTGCTGGAATTCGTATTCTCCGTAGGCATCTCCGTGCACAACATCGATGCCGCAGTCGTAAATCTTGACTTTCTCTGCGCTCATATCATCGAAGATGACCATCTTTTTCGTGCCGGCGATGGTGGTCTGACGGATTTTCACGGGGGAGACCCAGGAGGACTTCAGGTGTGAGATAAACCCGTCATACTTCATTGTGAGATAGGTGAGCGTTTCCTGCTGACCGAAAGGGGTCTCTCCAAAGGCGGAAAGGGCATAAGGCTCTTTTCCTCCGGAGATCCAGTCGATCACAGCGACATCATGAACCGCCAGGTCCATGAGCGCGTTGACGTCCTTCCGAATGGGACCAAGGTTCAGCTTGGAGACATCAAAGTAGTAGATATCTCCAAGCTCACCCCGGTCAATCATCTGCTTAATATAGCGATAGTAGGGATTGTAGAGCATAATATGATCGCAGTGCATGATCACGCCGGCTTTCTGCGCCTGAGCAATCAGCTGATGCGTCCGCTCCACCGTAGTGGCAATGGGTTTCTCCATGAAGACATGCTTTCCCATGGCCATGGCACGCATCCCGATTTCAAAGGTATTGACCGTTTGCGTGGCGACGATGAAACCTTCCACATCCTTACGGTCCAGGTAGCGCGTATAATCATCGCTGATTTCCACAGATAAAGGGAGAGCCTTGCGGGCTTTGGCTGCCCGATCCGGCAGGATTTCACACAGAGCAACCAGCTCAAAACGGTCGGAAGCCAGGAGCTTTTTTGCAATGTTCGCTCCCCAGTATCCATAACCTACCTGTACTACCTTCATATTTCAGCCTCCGACAGTGAAACCTGGGCTCCGCATAAGATCACCACAGCAGGGAGGTGAACATCTGGGCCCAATAGGATTTGTAATAGGTGTTGGGGTCATAGACATACCCCGTGGCCAGCTCCGTCAGGTCCTCATCCAGGATGTTGGCGCGGTGCCCCGAGGAATTCATCCATCCATTCATCACCTTGGCAGCATCGGCGTATCCCGCGGCAATGTTCTCCGCGCAGGCCCACCAGTAATCAAGGCCCACGTCTTCCAACGCTGTGAAGCAGGAGCGTCCGTCGGGACGGGTGTGGGAGAATACGCTGATGAGTTCCTGCGCCCGCAGCATGGCGACCTCCTCCCAGAGATCCTGCCGGGTGACCAGCTTGGGCAGACCGTAGGACTGACGATACTGATTGACCAGCTGCAGCACGGCGATGTTGTTCTGCCACTGAGGCGTGCTGTCGGGCTCAGGGATCGCGGTTCCGACATTGATCTGGGAAACCTGGCACTGCAGGGCAAATTCCGGACTGAAAAGGAAACCGTTGAAAACCCGGTCCCGGGTGTTAGAATAATTCAGCACGTCCGCCCATACCTTCAGTTCAGGATTGCCGGGGCTGCGGCCCAGAATCGTCTCGTAAAGCATATAGACAAACTCTTCGTTGTTCAGGTGATAGCTGAGCAGCTCGGGGCTGAAGATAAATCCGCTGGCACACTGAGCACCGGTCGCGTTTTCCGACAGGGCCCGGCACCAGGATTCCTGCCCGACTGCATCCGGGTTGCGGCCCAGGCAGTTGGCATACAAACGATAGACGAAATAGGTGCGTTCGTAGTTTTCGTCCCGGGCACTGAACAGATTGACGGTTCCGGGAATGATGCCGTAGCTGGCGGCCAGCTGCTGGAATTCCTGGCTGCCCACGAAACCGCGCAGAATGGCCTGAGAGGTCATGCCAATATCCAGCGCCTTTACCCATGCGGCCAGCCCGCCGGCATCGGGAGAGCGGCCGATCATGGCGTTGTAGCAATCGGTCACAATCTGGGAATTGGTTTTGTTCATACTCTGATATTCCGGAGAGTTGAACATGCCCGTAACGATATCCGCCGCCGTGGCGCTTCCGCTCAGCAGGGCATTGGTCCACGCCTTCAGCCCTGCGGAGTCCGGAGAACGCCGCAGGACCACGTGATACATCCGGGTCACAAAATCGGCTGTCAATTCCGCCTGGGATTTACCGCCGGTCAGCGCGTCAGGATCTGAGGAAGAGGCGGAAACGCCCATGACTGAGGCCGGAGCGGGAACAGGGGATTCGGGAGCGGGCATGGCCGCTTCCACCTGCGGAGCCACAGGATGGACCATGGGCCGTTCAATCCTTTGAATCTCCTCTTCCGAGCGCTGCATGGACACAGCTTCTCCAAGAGAGACATCCCCCAGCACACCTTCCCCAAGGGAGAAAGCGGGGATCATCATCAGTACTGCGATAAAGAGGGCCATGGCTCTTTTTGCGAACAAAGACATAAAAAGACACCACCTTCATTATTTTACTGTTCCCACCTGGAACATTAAAATTATAACCGATGAATCCTTATTTGACAATGCTATTTTCACCTTTCTTCCGTTGATGGAGAACCTTTTTGAACGTTTCCCTGCAATTCGCCGCCGGAGAAGAAAAGGGCGTGGGGCATGCTGATCCCTGCAGGAAGAGAAAAAGCCTTTTGCTATCTGGTCATTCTATGGTATACTGTAAATGGGAGAATATACTCCTGAAAGTGGTGGAATAGATGGATTTTCTGAATACGAGGACAGCACGGAGAGAGAGAACGGTTTACCATGCATTGGCTCAGGAAAAGAACCTGAAGGCCATTATGATGCTTTCTGTCGGCCATCTTCTGTCGGCCGGTGCATTTTTTCTGCTGTTTTATCTGCTCGGCGGAGCGCAGTGGAACGGGGGGCAGGTTGCCTTTTTTGGGCTTGTCTCCATGCTTTGCTCTGCAATTCTGTTTACGGCGGAGCTCCCTGAAAGTCTCTCAAAGGTTGTTCCATGGGTCGGATACGGCGTTTGCGTCCTATATTTTTATTATATCCTGGCGGTCCACGGATATACCAGCTGGACGGCTGAAAGCCAGCCGGTGATGATCCGCGTGACGGATTCCGCCATGCGCTGGATCAAGGTCCTGGGTGTCCTGCTGCTGATTTATGAGTTCCGCGCGGACCTGCGGCGGGCGATCCTGACGTGCCTGTTGACGGGCGCGCTTTTCTGCACCTATCAGCCCAATGGGCGCCCCCTTCTGATAGAATTCACCGGGGTGATTATGCTTTCAAATCTGTTGAAGGATCCCAAAACTTCAGCGAAGATTTTTCTGGGTGCCCTGGTGTTCTATGTTGCTTTTCTGCTGATCGGAGTCCGGACAGGCTGGCTGAATATGATCACCATGCAGTTTTCCTATGGGCAGCCATCTCTGGCCTGGGGAATGAACCATACTAACCTGCCTCCGCTGGTATTGATGACGATGCTGTTCCTGATCTGGTATCTGTGGCTGCAAAAGAAGCCCATCGCGACATTCCTTCTTTTTGAAGCGGGGGCTACGGTTTCCTGGTTCCTTTTCTACTGCCGGACGGCCGTGGTTGTGATGGCGGTTTTTCCGCTGCTTTGCGGCTGCGGCATGCTGGCGGAACGAAAAGAGTGGAAAAAGCTCTGGAAAGCACTGCCCCTTGCGCCGGTGCTGCTTGCTCTGCTCAGCTTTGCCCTGCTCTTTTTCCTACCGACTCTAAGGGAAATCATCAAGGACCGTAATTTCCTGGCCCGCTTTGAAATTCCTTATTCGGAGATGGAGCGCAACGGGCTCAGCTGGTACCAGCCTACAGTGAACCGGGATATAGTGATCGACAATGTTTTTCTCCACATTCTGTTTTTTTACGGGATTATTCCGGCTGTGATTCTGCCTTTTTTCATGACGGGGATCGGGTACAGGTATGCCCGGAACAATCAGCGTGCAGAGCTGATTCTTTTCGCGGCCATGATGATTTACAGCCTGATGGAAAACGCGGTTATTCATATGCCCTTCGGATTTGTCTTTCTGTTCTTTCTGCCGCTGGAAGATCCTCGTCACGGCGGCGGTCTGCTTCATGCGGAAATGGAAACAATGGAGAGAATCAGAGCTGAAGCGATTGAAAACAGCCGGAATAAACCGGATCCGAAGCAGAAGCCAGCTTCCTGGAAAAAGAACCTGGTTACGGCCATCATCTGCTATCTCGTTTTGTCCGCCGGCTTTTATTGGGTTGTCTCGGATGACTGGAAAGAAATCGCTGTAGCTACAGATCCGGTGAATCAGGATGTGCTTCTGCCGGAACTGAACGAAGAGAACAGGATCACCCAGACGTTCGCGGTGAATGCGGATCGGCTGAATGAGATGATCCTGTATGCCCGACCTGTTTCAGCGGATGAGGATAATTCTGTATTCATAAGGATTCTGGATGAAGACAAAGAGCTTTTCAGCGAGGAGAAAGCTGCTTCTGAGATCCCGGAGAGCGGAGAGCTTCACCTGGACGTCAGCCGTCTGCCGGAGGGTCTGAAAGGCCGGAAGCTGAAGCTTGAACTCCGGGGAACCGGCGGTGTGGCTTTCTGGACGGGAACCACGCGAAGTGCCGGCAAGGTATCTGTAAAAGCGCATACGGAAGAGATCCTGACCGTAGATGGGGTGGAGCAGCCGGGCGAACTGGTCATGCAGCTGAGAGGCGCCAATGCCGCGCAGTACAATCGATGGTATTGGCCGGTTGCAGGAGCAATGGGCGTTGTGCTTTTGGCTGCGGCGATCTTTACACATATCTGCCGGAGCCGGGGCAAGGTGACCGTGCTGACCAGGGCGACGGATCTGATCCGACAGTATGAATACCTGCTGAAGACCCTGGTTGTCAGGGACTTCAAGGTGAGGTATAAAGCCTCTGTTCTTGGGGCCCTTTGGAGCTTCCTGAATCCGCTGATGATGACCTTTGTATATTTCTTTGTCTTCTCCACGATCTTTCGAAGCAGTATTCCGAACTTTCCCATCTATCTGATGAGCGGCATTATCCTTTTCAACTTCTTTTCGGAAGCGACGAACCTTGGTATGCAGTCCATCGTTGGAAATGCAGGTCTGATTACCAAAGTATATATTCCAAAATATATTTTTCCGATTTCCAAGGTTCTTTCTTCCGCGGTCAACCTTGCTATTTCGCTTCTTCCGCTGCTGGTCATGATGCTGATAACCGGCACACCCATCCGGAAAAGCATGCTGCTGCTTCCGGTCGTAATCCTTTATCTTGTTCTTTTCTGCGTCGGAGTCAGCCTGATCCTGTCCGCAATCATGGTCTATTTCCGGGATATTCAATTTTTATGGGGAATTGTGCTCACCATTCTGAATTTCCTTTCTCCGATTTTCTATCCGGAATCCATCATTCCCGTTCAGTTTATCAAGCTGTATCACCTGAATCCGCTGTACCAATATCTGTTCTTTATGCGGACCATTGTGGTAGGCGGTATTTCACCGACGCCGATAACTTATCTGTACTGCACTTTCTTCAGCGTCCTGGCACTGGTCGCCGGACTACTGATTTTCAGAAAGGCGCAAAGTGATTTCGTTTTGCATCTGTAATGTTTTCATCTGTGTCCTGGTCCCGGAGGACTGAACCAATGATCCCGGGAACCGAACGAACCTGGCCGGAAAATTGGAGGAAAGCATGAAAAACCTGAAAAAATGTTTTGCTGTAATGCTGGCGCTGCAGATCGGAAGCTGCGCTGCGGCGTTCACAGAGACTCCGACGGAGAATCCTTTGGAACCCGAATCCGCTGTCACGACGAAGGATTCTTCAGCTGGTGGGGCGGAAAGCAGTATACCGATCTGCGGGGACGACATCGCCGACATTCTGCCGGGACCTGCGGATCAGACGGTTCCGGATGGTTCTTCTGCAGAGACGGAGCCGAAGCCGGAAGAGCATCCTGCATCCGGAGAGCATGCAGTTTCAGAAACAGAAACGGCTCTTGCGAACGAAGAAGCGGATCCGTCCCTGAAGGATGTCCCTTTCGGGGAATCTGAAGCTGCGCAAGGAGCGAACCCTGAGAACCCGGATGAAACAGCACCGCAGACAATGGAAACAGAGAATCCGGAGAACGGTCAGCTGATCTTCTCCGGACAGACGGAGGCAGCGGAGGCAGTACTCACGGATAAGGGCGAAGAATGTTCTGCGGAAGGGGAGGAGGTTCCGGATAAGGAAGGAATCCCCGTGGAAGGGGAAAAAAATCTGACCGAGGAGAAACTTGCCGCAGAGCCGACGAACATGCAGGAGGCAGGATCAGCGGATGAGATGTCCATAACGGAACGGTCCGCTTCCGAGGAAATAACGGAGGAGGAGCAGGAGACCGCTTCCGAGGAAATAACGGAGAAGGAGCAGGAGACCGACTTCGGGCAGATTCAGCTTACAGGGGATGAAATCCTGGTTGTAACGCAGGTCATGACGGGTGGAAACACCGAAGAGACCGTGGAGGGAATGATCGGTACAACAGGATCGGACTCCAGGGAAGAGCTGACCGGGGCTACCCAATATGGGGATATTGTGATTTCGGATGTATCGGTTTCATCTGTCACGACAAATCCTAAATACAGCAGGCTTGTATTTACTTTTACTGATGAAAATACAAACCAGAGCTATCGCTGCCTGATGACCGGATTGAAAGTGTCGGAGGGAAATACGACGGAAGGATACAACAGGCTGGCCTATGATGTAGCGGTCAGCTTTCTGAGCGGGCAGACCTTGCCCCTCTCTGCTGAGAGAATGGCCAACCGATATGGACTGGAAATAGAGCTGATAGACGCGGAAAAGCAGAACGCCGATACCGGAGCGGATACCAATCTCTGCTGGGCTGCGTCTGCGGCGGATATGATTGAATTTGCGGGATGGAATGTTTACGAAAGCGAGGATGAAGCCTTCGCGGATCTCTCGGCCGGCTTCAATAATCTGGGCGGGACCCAGCAGATGGCAATCAAATGGTACGTGGATGGGATCAATCCCCGCCAGCTGACAGATGAGGAAGGGAAAATTCTCTATGAGCATACAGCGTCCGGCGCAGCCCAGCAGCTTGCGGAGGGAACGGGCGGATACTGGAAGCAGTACGCCGCTCCGGTGGTTTCTCCGGATAACGGAGCTTACAGTGAAATTGAGGCGCTGCTGAAGGATGGCATGCAGAAACTTGAGCAGGGATATGCCCTGGGAATCGGCGTATATACCTACAAAAACAATGCAAACCAGGGATTGGGCCATTCGCTGACCGTATTCGGATATATCGGCGAGCTTTTGAATCAGACGATCCGGCGCATCTCCGCTTTGTTTGTGGCGGATTCGGATAACGATGCCCATGGACAGAATACGGCCCCCTCAGAGCGGGCAGACACATATACCATGTACAGGGTGCAGGATTATTCCAACGGGAATTTCGATACGCTGGAGCTCAGCGGCTATAAAGATGCGGAAGATACACATGTGGTGATTGGTACGGTTACCTCCATGGCACCCCGGCAGCTGACGCCCTTGGAGACAGCGGGAACACAGAATGCTCAGGAAAATGTCAACCTGGTACCGGTATCCCTGGAGATCTCGAATTCCGGGCAGCAGGAGATTGCCGAGGCGAACGCCGGCGACACCATCAGCGTTTCATTTGAAATCACGAATGAAAGCTATTCCAGCCTGCCAGCCGGCGCCGTGGCTGAGATCACGATTCATACAACCTGGAACGGAACCAGGCTTGCGGATATGACCCGGCAGGTAGCGCTGAACGGGATGGAGCCTCTTGAGAACAGGCTTTCATCTTTCAGCTATGATGTGCTGGCTCCCGGAACGTATGTATTCCAGATGGAAATCACATCGGTAAAGGATGCCGCCGGAAACAGTATTTCTGAGGCTTACATCTCTGATAATACACTGCAGAAGACAAAGCAGATTACAGTTAAAGCGACACAACCCCGGATTGGGCCGGAAACAGATACTCCTGCTCAGAACATTGCGCCGGCCGGACAGGATCCCCTGCTCATCGGAACAGCGGAGAAGATCTATAAGCTTCAGGTAATCCTGGGGGACGAAGCGACCTATCTGAGAGAGTTTTCCGCACCGGTCAAAAGCCAGACTGCGTTTATGGATCTGCGGGTGCTGAAGACCCGGGAGATTGTGAATCCGAAGAATTATCAGATCACTCTGAAGAACGGAAAATTCCAGCTGAAGTTTGCGGAGCTGTTCCTTCGGATGCTTCGTCCCGGCAACAATGACTTTGAACTCCTCTTCAATGGCGGCCGCATCCTGTTCAGAATTATCATTCTGTAGGAAAACAAAAGGGAGCTGAGAAGCGGTTTAAAACTTCTCAGCTCCCTTTGTTTACAGAAGCTCTTTGCGTCCGGAGGCATTCAAAGCGTCCACGATCAGCTTGACATCCTGCGCTTTGTCCTTGGAGCAGACCATTACGGCGTCCGGCGTTTCGACAATGACCAGATTATCAATATCCACCGCAGCAACAGTGCGGCTGGTTGAATAGATAAGGGAATTACGGACATTGATCCCGGTTGCATCCCCCAGGAGGATGTTCCCATCCTGATCCGGTTTGTGCAGGATGTCCATCATGTCCCAGCTGCCTACATCATTCCATCCGCAGTCTCCCGGAATCACCAGAACTTCTCCCTGAGCAGCGCAGGGCTCCATGACGGCATAATCAATGGAGATCTTCCGGATCTCAGGATATACCCTGTAAAGCACTTCATTGTAATTTGCTTTGTTGACCGCTTCCCCGATTTCTGCCAACGCTTCATAAATATCGGGTGTGTTTTCCTGCAGCTTTTTCAGGATCAGACTGGCTTTCCAGATAAACATCCCGCTGTTCCAGGCGTATTGGCCGCTGGAAACATATTCCCTGGCGGTAGGCTCATCCGGCTTTTCCCGGAATTCAAGCACCTGTTTTACCCGACCTGGGGCGGACGCGTCATATTTAATATATCCGAAACCGGTTGAGGGGAAGGTTGGCTTCAGTCCTATTGTAACGAGCTTGTCCTGCTCCTCTGCGGTGGTTAAGGCCAACCTGAAAATATCTGTTAATGCTGGTACATTCTCAATATAATGATCAGCCGGTGTAATGATCATAATCCCGTCGCCGTACCGTTTCATGATTTCGATTGCGGCATATCCGATGCAGGCAGCGGTATTCCTGGCTGCAGGTTCAGCTAGAATATTGCGATGGAAAACCCTGCCTTCGGTTGCGGTAACCATGGAAGCGGCCTGCATGTCGCTGGTCACAATAAAGATATTGCTTTTTCCAATAACCGTGGCCATACGGTCAACAGCCTCGTTGACCATCAATCCCTTTCCGGAAAGATTTAACAGCTGCTTGGGTGTTTTTTGCCTTGAAAGGGGCCAGAATCGAGTTCCGCCGCCCCCTGCCATAATGACGCCAAAATGATTCATGATCTCTCTTGCCTCCTGAAAATGCCATTTTTACATCTGAAAAAGGGCTGCACCAGAATCAATCCCGCAACATTCGACGTGCAGATCGTCAACTGTCTGTTCGTAAATATTACAGATAAATAATTTAGTTTTCAAGAAAAGTACCGGAAAATTTGGAATATTTCTAAATTTATCTCTAACGATTAGGACCTGTCAGACATACCTGAGACAGCAGAAATCAGATGATAATAACTCCTTCAACATTTGCCTTGCAAATCATCAGCATATCTATCATCCGGGCGATTTCTCTGTTGGAAGAAACGCCCTTTTCTTCTACAAGGATGACAGCATCTGCATTGCTGCAGGTCTGGATCGCGGATTTGTTCCGCAGGAAATCCGGCTGAGAGTTTAATTCACAGGCAGTTCCACATTTTTTTCGCAGGGTTTCCGCAAGGGATGTCAGTTTTTTATCCGGGACGGTCCCTGTGAGCATGATTCTCTGATTGCTGTGCTTCTCGATCAGAAGGGATTGTATTTCATCATACTGATCGTTTGAGTTGTTTTGTGCTCCTCCAAATTCCCACTTCTCCAGCAGACTATCGATTCCCTTTCCGGGATGACGGGCCCGGGAATGGGCAAATTCACTGTAAAGAGGAAGGCCATACGCTTCGGAAAGATCCCGTACATGATGCAGGCGATCGCTCAGAAGATAACGGACGGCATAGAAGCATACAGCCAGGAATCCTCCGACCAGAAAGCCAAGCAGAGTATATTTTCTAACGGAATGGAAAGGATGGGGAACGACGACTTCCGAAATCATGGATTCTGCGGTTTCGCTGGAGGAAGACTGGCTGGAAATATATTTGCTGATATTGCCGGCCATTGTAACCTGCTGTTTTTCCAATTCAGTATCTGTAACGGCGGAGATGTATTTCGTCAGCTGAAACAACTGATGCTCAGGCAGAATATCCGCATGAGCAGTTGAATAATTCTGCAGATTTCCGTCCACATATGCGAAAGCCTTTTCAGCCATTTCAGAGGTCAGGCCTTTTACCTTCAGAGAGAAACAGTCCGCATCCAGATCGAATTCAACCACAATCAGTTCTTCCAGATAGTTAATATCGAGATTGCCGTATATTTCTGAGAGCTGGTCCGGATCCAGCTCGTTATAGACTGCCGAAGCATAGGTGTATACCGCGGCATCCGCCGGATCGTTTCCGTCCTGCGGCGCTGCAGATTTTATATAGTAGACAGCATTGACCGTCCAAATCTGATAAGGATCAGCCTGCATGAGAATGGAGCGATTTCGGTAATTTTCGTAACCGCGAAGCAGTCGGGTATAAAGATCGGCACTTTCCTGATAGTTGGCAGCATTGGTGGATTCCAGGCTCTCGCTGGTTTCTTCAAGGGAGGAAGCATTGATTTCCCTCAGATTCAGCGCATACCGGGCTCCTCCGAGGAGAATAGCTAAAATTACAGCGGCAAGAAGACAGCTGCGCCAGTGATACAGGATTTCAAAAAGAAGATCCTTCAGACTGATTTCTACCTCATATTCTTTGTTGACTCTCATTTGTCCCTCCGTTATATTAAGTTTTGATTTGCTTTTTGCTTTTTAACAACATGAATTCCGCAAATTCAAAATCCAGTTCCGTATCAATATCTACGCTGCTTTTTGTATCCATGATATAGGCAAAGCTGCCTTTCTGATAGAGAAACCGGTCCTTCCGGAACCGGTTTACATCCACAATGTAAATTGCCCCGTTCAGCCGGTAAAATTTTCCTCCGGCCTGTCTCTGCTTCATGCTCTCCGCATTAATGAAATCAAGAAACTCCCGCGTCTCGGGCAAATGACCGCACCATAACGGAGAGTGCTCCGCTTCACAGACGGAAACGACCGCAAACTCAGCTTTTTGCCTGTACAGGTCATAGGCGGCACAAATATCGTCGCAAGTTCTCAGGGGTGAAGTGGGCTGCAGAAGGCAGAAGGTATCAAAAGAAATGCCATTCTTCTCATAATTTGAGAGAACTTCCTCCACCATATCCCATGAGCTTGCGGTATCCGTTGCGGTTTTGTTACTTCTCAGAAAAGGAACCCTGGCGCCGTATGACTCTGCTGTTTCGGCGTATTTTCCGGAATCGGTGGAAACCATGACCTCATCGAATTGTCCGGATTGCAAAGCGGCTTCAATGGTATAGGCAATAAGGGGCTTTCCAGCCAGCTCTCTGATATTTTTATCCTTAACCCCTTTGGATCCGGAACGGGCCGGAATGATAGCGATGTTTCTCATAAGCTGATATCATAGAACTTCTTCTTAAGATCTATGCCTCCGTTCAAAACAGTTTCAATCGTCTTTTGGGAAATCCGCGCTGCCGCGTGCCCGTCTCCGTAAGGGCTGACAACGCTTTGACAAAGCTTTTTATGCTTATCGGTCAATGCCTTTCTTACAGCTTCCATGATTTCATCTGCTGTTGTGCCACAGTTTACAATGCTTTCCGATTGCAGCCGGCCTTTCTGCCGGTCTCCGATATTGACGGTCGGGACGTGAAAGGCCGGGGTTTCGATGATCCCGCTGGAGGAGTTCCCCAGAACAAATTCAGCGTATCTCATTAAGGACAGATATCTGCGGATTCCCAGCGAGGTGAATACATGAATATTGCCAATGCTTTTTCCGGCTTCATCCAGCAGCTCGTTGATCCTGGCCCCGCCCTGATCGGCGTTGGATTTGGTGACGATGAACTGCAGATCGGGGAACGCCTGGATGGCCTGAAGAAAATCGTGAATCTGCTGATCAACACATCCGTTCTCCATGGTGACCGGATGATAAGTGCAGACTGCAAAACGACAATCGGGAAGCCCGACACTTGCGAGCGCTTCCGTCCTGCTCATATCCGCAACGGTGAGAATATTATCGATGCTGGTGGAACCGTAGTTGAAAACCCGGGAAGGATCCTCTCCCAGCTGGACGACCCGTCTTCGGCTTTCCTCATTCGTGACAAAATGCAGGTAGCTGATTTTTGTGATGGAGTGCCGGATCCATTCGTCCAAAGCGCCTTCGGTTGTATCGCCGCCGCAGAGGTGAAACACAGGAGTGCGGGTATTTCCGGCGGCAATCGCAACGGCCAGGGCTTCATACCGGTCGCCGAGCAGGATGACTGCGTGATATTTTTCCTTTACAAACAGCCTGGTGAATTTTACAAGCGCTTCCGCCTGATTCGCGGAGATATCGGTTTCCGAATCTGAATTCACCGGAATGGGAACCTGATGGTCAATCCGCTCCGAAATTTCATTCACGGTCATTCCGTACTGCGGACTGAGATGGGTCCCGGTAACAATCAGCTCAACGCGAAGCGCTTTGCTCTCCTGCTGCCGGAGCGCTCTGATGACCGGGGAAAGCAATCCGTACTCGGCTCTGGTGGCGGTAACTACGGCTATTTTTTTCATAATTCGATCAATTCATCCTCGTGAAAATCTCTCGGGGCTTTTGCACCCAGCACATCGAACCATTTCATCGGACTGATGCCGGTACCGGGCCGTTTTACCGTGATGTTTTCGGCCGTGAAGACTTCCCCGGCCCTGATCTCTCTCCGGGCCACAATGCTTTTCCGCGCGACCTCCAGGTTCTTTCTCTCCGACGGGGAAGGCGTTTTGTCCCCCGTGCCCAAGGCTTTCTCGATATGCCTGATGGAGGATACCATCGCAGCCAGCTCGTCCGGCTCCAGGCTGGCCTTATGGTCGGGGCCTTCCATGTTCCGATCGAGGGTAAAATGCTTTTCAATGACGGTGGCGCCTAAAGCGACGGCCGCCACGGGCACCTCGATTCCCTTTGTGTGGTCGGAATATCCGACCTCCAGACCAAAGGCATCCCGCATGGTCTGCATGGCCCGGAGATTCACATCCTCATAAGGCGTAGGGTATTCGGTATTGCAGTGGAGCAGTCTGATTTCCTTTGTTCCGTTTTCCCGAAGCACCTGGATTGCTTTCCGGATCTCCGCCATTTCACACATGCCTGTGGACATGACCACGGGTTTGCCGGTTTTGGCCAGTGCGATCAGGTAGGGCAGGTTTGTGACCTCTCCCGAAGGAATTTTCCAGAAAGGCATCTCAATGGAATTCAGAAAATCAATGCTTTCAAAATCAAAAGGCGTTGAAAGGAAACAGATTCCGGCCCGGTCGCAGTATTGCTTCAGCCTCAGGAACTCGTCATAGGACAGCTCCAGCTTCCGGAGCATCTCGATCTGGGAGCCGGCGCCGGTTGTATCCTGCTGATATGCCGCCTTCCGGGCATTGTGGGACACAAGATTTGCAGATTTAAAGGTCTGGAATTTGATGCAGTCGACTCCGGCAGTCTTGGCGGCGTCCACCAGCCTGCAGGCCAGTTCGAAGCTGCCGTTATGATTGACCCCTGCTTCCGCGATGATATACACACTCATTTATTCAACCACCCTGCATGGATTTCCGTATGCCTTTGCATGATCGGGTATTTTCTTGACGACAACGCTTCCGGCGCCAATCAGCGCGCCTTTGCCAATGCTGATCCCCTGCCGGACAACACTTGCGGCACCGATGTGGGAATCATTGCCCACCGTGACCTGTCCGCAGAGGACAGTCCCCGGGCTGACATGAACAAAATCGCCGAGTGTGCAATCGTGCTCCAGGATGGCGCCTGTATTGATGATGGCGCCGGCGCCAATCCTGCAGCCTGTATTGACCACCGCGCGTTTGCCCACAAAGGTTCCCTGGCCAAGGATTGCTCCCCGAGCGATGATGGCGGAGGGATCCGCAATAATGGGAAGAACAAATCCCAGCTCCAGAACCAGGGAAAATAACCTGCGCCGGAGTTCCGTGGAGCCAATGCTTCCCACGGTGACAAAGGCATCTGTCCAGCCTTCCTGCAGCAGGCGGGGGAGGTCCTCATCGGTTCCGACCACTTCCACGCCCAGGGCGCAGGCCGTATTGTCATAATCGACGATGCCGATGCTGTCATAGCGCGCGGAGGACATCAGACAGTCCAGAACTGATCTGCAATGTCCGCCGCCGCCGAGGAGCAGGATTTTTTTTTCATTCATGCGATTATTCTCCAAAGAGTTTAGCTCTCATTTTCTCCAGCTCGGAGATCTGCCCCATATCCATCCAGTCGTTTTCGCTGACCGGAAACACCGCGACCTTCTTTCCCATTTGCTTTTCGCGCTCGACGATATCCGGGAAACCGATGGCCTCGTCTTTTCCAATGTCGTCGATCACCTCGGGCTCGACGATGTAAATTCCCGTGTTGGTCAGGAAGGATACGAGAGGTTTTTCCTTCATCGACTCGATGCTTCCGTTCGGACCCATCTCCACGACGCCATAGGGAATGTTCATATTTTTATAGGCGCAGATCATGGTGATGACGTTGCCGTTTTCCCTGTGAAAGCGCAGCATCGATTCATAGTTGGCGGTCAGCAGCGCGTCGCAATTCGCAAAAAAGAAGGTGGAATCGAGCTTTCCTTTCAGAAGGCTCAGCCCACCCCCGGTCCCCAGCGGTTTTTCCTCATCGTACCAGGCAATGTTGTAGCGCCGCTCATTATCCGCAAAATAGGCCTTCATCAGCTCCCGCTTATAGTTGACGATGATATGAAAATCCGAGCAGGCATAGCTCTGATATTCCTGCATGATCAGCTCAATGATGGGAAGATCCCCGACAGGAATCAGTGGCTTCGGAAGAACCCGGGTATAAGGGTCCAGCCGCGTTCCCTTTCCACCGGCGTTGATGACGACCGGAACATGAAGCGCATTCCGTTTCCGCTGGTTGGATTCCCCGCTTTCGCCATTGTACAGATCTGTAACAATGCCGTTCTCGTTTACGATGGGAATCACGATAAAGTTCTTCCTGTGATAAAGAAGCCGGGCTTCCTCCCCGGTCGTTGCGACTCTCGGATGGCGGTTGGCTGCCGCCATCGCGGATCCGTCCATCTTTCCGCCCGCGAGCAGATAACGGCGGATATCCCCGTCCGTGATACAGCCCAGGAGCTTCCGACTCTCATCAACCAGGAACAGAATCCCGCAGGTGTTGCGGTCAATCTGCTGCATGGCCTGTGATACGGTCAGGGTTTCCTTCCCGAGAAACTGCAGCATGTTATCCATTGGCAAGGTCCTCAAGCAGCTGCTTCACCTGTTCCGCCACATACCGGATTTCCTCTTCCGTGATCTGGGTACTGGAGGGAATATTCAGGATGCGGCTGGCATAATAAGGCGCTTTCTCAAGCTGATAGGTCTCCTCGCCTTCATAGGGTTTCTGTTCGTTGATCAGCCCCCAGATGGCACGGGTTTCAATGCCCTTGTCGTGCAGCACGGTGATGATTTCACGCATGGAGACGGTGATGTGATCCCGGTCAATATTGATGCTGTAAAACCATTTGTTGGAGTTTGTGCCGTCCCTGAAAGGCATCAGCTTCCCGTAGGCGAAGCCTGCGAAAAGTTCCCTGTACAGCTCGTAGTTTTGCTGCTTCCTGCGGATAAACTCCGGCAGCATCTCCATCTGGGCGACCCCCAGAGCAGCCTGAAGGTTTGTCATCCGGTAGTTGTAGCCAATCTCATCGTGGATATAATAATGAGGATCTGTCTTGGCCTGGGTGGAGAGGAAACGGATGTGATCAACGGCCTTGGGATCGTGTGCCGTGACCGCGCCGCCGCCGCCGGTGGTGATAATCTTGTTGCCATTGAAGCTGTAAGCCCCGAAGTGACCGATGGTTCCGGCATACCGTCCCGCATAACGCCCTTCCGTATACTTCGTACCCAGGGCTTCAGTGGCATCTTCAATGACTTTCAGGTTATATTTTTCCGCCGTGTCCATGATGGATTCCATATCGGCCATGTTGCCGAACACATGGACCACGACAAGCGCCTTGACAGCAGCGCCATTATGTTTCAGCACTGTTTCATCCCACTCGCATTGTTCTTCGCAGAAGGAACGGAGCTTTACGGGGTCCATGCAGAAGGAGTCGTCGCAATCCATGAATACCGGCGTCGCGAACTGGTATTTCACCGGGTTGACAGCCGCAATAAAGGTAAGGGGAGGCACGATGACGACATCGCCGGGCTTTACGCCGGCCTCCACCAGGGAAAGATGAAGGGCGGAGGTCCCGCTCTGGCAGGCAGCCACATTTTCGACATGGAGGAACTCAGCCAGCGCGTGCTCAAGCTTTGTGATATAAGCTCCGCCGGTGGAGACCCATCCCTGGTCAACCGCGTCATCCACATATTTTCTCTCATTCCCTTCAAAGTTGGGAATGGACAGGGGAATAAACTTGTTCATCGTCGTTCCTTCCTTACATTTTGCTGTCCAGGGACTTGCCGGTCTCGATATGCTCAAAGTTCGGCAGGTATGCTTTCATGATTTGAATGATTTCTTCCTTGGTGGTGGTTTCCTGATCAAAAGCCGCTTCCAGATCCCGGAACAGGATGCTGATCCGGCTCTGATCGGGAATTCCTTTCCCGGTAATCACCCCAAGGGATGAATATCTGCTCATTTCAGCGGTTTCCGTATCCGTCACGAACTCCTCAAAAGGCTTTTCACCGGAGGTATCAGAGATGGAAAAATGAACAGGGTAGAGTCTGCCTCCCTTTTTCAGCTCTTCGGCCTTTTCGATGGCTTCCTGATCAGAGCCGCATTCAAGGATGTCATATCCGTGCGCTCTGAGGAGCTCCCTTGCGATGCCGTCGAAGGTCATCATCTGAGCTTCTGCCAGCTTTGGGAAGAAGATCTCACGGTTGTTTCCCAGAATGCAGGCGAGGAGACAGATCTGACCGGATTCCTCGGGTGAGACGAAATACCGGCGCACATCGCTGGGCGCGGAAAGCGGCTGCAGCTTCTGAATCCTGGCGAGAAAGCCGGCCGGCAGGGAACCGTTGGAAAAAGCGACATTGGCGAAACGTGCGGTTTTGACGGGAAACCGGTCCGAGTAGCTGAAAATCACATCCTCCATGATGCGCTTGGATGCGCCCATGATATTTACCGGGTTTGCAGCCTTGTCCGTCGAGACGCAGAAGTATTCCTCCGGCGGATATTCCGCAAGGAGGTCCAGCAGCCGCCTGGCATGAAGCACATTGTTTTGCAGAAGCGCCTCAACGGAATAGATATCCTTTTCAGATCTGACATGCTTGTGCGCGGAGAAGTTTGCAACGATATCAAAGCCTCCGTGCTTCCGGAACATTTTTTCAAAGACGGGAGAGGCAAAGTCCATCGGGTAGGGAATGTAATCCTCCGGCACATACATTCCCTTTGTGGACCGAAGGTCCCTGGTCAGCTCCGCCAGCGCATTCTCGTTCGTATCCAC
This sequence comes from uncultured Oscillospiraceae bacterium, assembly GCA_964600995.1. GTDB lineage: Bacteria > Bacillota > Clostridia > Christensenellales > Aristaeellaceae > Aristaeella. The sequence goes on from CAZRLU010000002.1 coordinate 33,597, forward strand.
CACGATCAATGCGGCGGGTCTGAAGGGAAGGATCGCCTTGATGAAAGAGGAGCCGATGGACCCGGCGCCGCCGATTACAAGGACAGATTTTCCGCAGATCTTCTTTCTTAATAATTCCCTGTTGATCTTTATGTCCTGCATGAACATGGATTGAGGGCGCTTTGTTACGTAAGTGGAAATGAACTGGTTTAAATTGAACATTATGCTGATCTCCCTTTTATGAACTGCCTGATCTTTGCTTTATTCCTGACAAGGATCGCAGCAAGTATAGCACAATATATCAGAACAAAGAGGTACCGAATAAGGAAATGATTGTAAAGCTGATTCATCAGCAGCATCACCCCAAGCATAACCACGATGGTCAGAGCTATCATTTTATAATTATATACATCCTTCATTCCCAGTCGATATACCAGAAACATATGCATAATCAACAGACATAGATACCCGATCAGCGTTGTATAGGCTGCGGCCAGATAACCATATTTAGGGATCAAAAGATAATTCAACACATAATTGATCCCTGCGGCCAATATACTGGCAACAGCCATGCCGCCTGTTTTTTTCCGGAACTGCTCTACATTAACAAACAGCGTATACAGGAACTGACACACGCAGCCCATAGCAATAGGCGTCATCACATATTTTGCTTCTGCGTAAGCTTCGCCGCCAATGACCATAAGAGCTTCAGGAGCAAGCGCCATGATCCCCACTGAAAGGAAACAAAAGCAGAGAATGTATAGGCCGGATACCTTTCGAACGGAACTGCAGTCGTTTGAATTCAGCTTATCTCCAAGCCATGGAGCAAATGCGCCATTCATGGAGGTCATCAATAATGTTATCATGGATCCACAGGTATAAGCCATGCTGTATATCGCATTGTTTTCAGCACCGCAATATCTGGTAATCATCGTCTTGTCCATGGAGTTAAGAACATTCAGAGATAATAAATGCGGAATAAAAGGCAAACAGACGGGTAAAGCATACTTCCAGTAACTGATATTGATTTTTTTCCCTTTTTGAAAGAAATAAACGTAAAAAACAAATCCCAATACGATGGTCGGCAACACGTAACCAATTATTCTGCCAAGCAGGCGATCAGGCAGCACAAGGACCAGGATAACCGATAATAAAGAACTCCCTATTGCAATGAACAGACTGGCAGCGACCGTTTTTTTATATTCAAACAGGTACCTTTCTCTTGCCTGAAACAAGCTTACCGCGGGAAGGAAAAGGAGATAAAGCAGCATCGCATTGATGTAAACCGGATGAAGATTAAAAAAGCCAGAGAAAAAGTCCTGGAAGCAGTTCACGACTGCGATCCAGACTATCACGGAAACAGTGCTTAGGGAGAGCATAGAAAAGATATAACCATCCAGATCATCTTCATAGTCATACCGGGCACTGATCAGGGTCGATTCAAGGTTCAGTGTGACAACAATGGTGATAATTGAAAGCCAGGAAGTAAAATTATTGAATAAACCAAATTCTGCTTTTGTTAACAGACGAGCAAAAACAGGTGTGGTAATAAATCCGATGCCGCGGATCAAAAAGGATGAAACTGTGTACCAAGCCCCGGCTTTGATCGCCTGATGTTTATGTTTGTTCATAAGGTAAACTCCGAAATATTATCCTGAGTTTTATACTTCAGTTCATGCAATCCTGCCTGAATTCCTGAACTCCCGACAGGCTTCATGTGGTTTGGAAAGAGGGTAAAGCAAGCGCGAAATAAGCACAGATAAACCGGTCATGCCCTGTCCCTGGACGGCCCTGGAGCGTTTGCTGCCAGCCGGGTCAGAATATCTTTTAATTCCTGCTCGTTTTGTGGAAAATAGATTCTCAACCCTTTATGCTCAGCCATGAGTTTTTCTGATAATTCCTCATAAAGAGGCCCCCATTTTTTCAGGTATTCCATCTCTTTGGGGACATACATTTTATAAGTAAAAATGATGGGAGGTGGAT
>CAZRLU010000002.1:35658-47621 GCA_964600995.1 uncultured Oscillospiraceae bacterium
TATTCCATCTCTTTGGGGACATACATTTTATAAGTAAAAATGATGGGAGGTGGATTATCAATAATACTTGAAACAGTCAGCACGGCGCCTGAAAGCGTTGTAAGGAATACATGACCTTCAAATCCATGAATAAGCTGAATTACCTCAAAGGGTACGCTTGAATTGGCGGCATTATGATAGGAATTATAAATGCATGTTTTGTCCCGGGGATGCTTCTTAATCGTAATGTTTTCCTGGCCTACCATATCTGCAAGGGACTTTATAATATTCAGTTCCCCTTCTTCCGTTGCCCCGGTTATCTCAGCATGCATTGTAGATGTGAAATAAATATATTGCCGATAGTTTAATTTCTCCTTTTGCACATTAAAAATATGTGCCAATTGATCTGTAAGGATCTTGTCATCCGGTGATATTCTGGGAATTTGGACCGGAAGAAGTTCGCCTTTATACAAAGAGGGGAAAAAGCATAAAAACTCTTTCATGCTTCCGAAAAAAACCGGCTTGCCCAGTATTTTACGCAATTTCTGAGTAGTGTACATGTATAATGTGTCGGTTCGCTGCTGCGGAATGTAATAACTGATAAAACCCTCTTCGAATCTTATGTTCTGCAACTTGGGATTTGCCCGGCTTAATTCGGCATAAAGCCAGGAAGTATATGTATCATCATTAAAGAACAGGAATGCATCTATTTTTTTTTGTGCTATTTGTTTTATTTTACCGCACCCAAATAAGCTATAACACACATGTACAATTTTATCTTTCAGCGAGCTGCTCATATCCAGCATTTTTCTCTTGGGAACAGTCAGTACATCATTGAACAGATGCGTTTCTGTCAGCTTGGCAGCTATCAGATCGTAGCCTTTGCTGTCATCAGATAAAAGAAGATAGGCCTCTGCATCTTTGTACATGGTTTGCCTTATCTGTATACTAACGATTAACTGATAATATGTACAGCATAAAAATACGGTTTTCATTCGAAGATCTTCCTCTTTATATTCGCAGCGCGCTGCATGTATGTCAAAGAATTGCTTGACTTGATTCAGCGCTCTTTGATGAGCACAGGGAATCAGAGGTCACTGTCGTGCCCTGTTGTCTCCTGTATCCTGCTAACAGAAGAATAAGATAGGCCACTATAAGCACAAAATTCCGTTTGGAAAGCAGTACATTAAAGTCGCTTTGTGTTATAACACTGATGTTGATAACGTAGAAAATGCCGGCAACTAATGTATAGATAGCATGCAGGCTGTTTACCCGTTTCCAATACCAGTTGACAATCATCGTAGACTGAAGCGCCAAAAGAATCGTAAAAACAATTAATCCGGGCGTTTTAAAATAATAATAAAACGAGGCTTCAGTAGAGAACGCATATCTGCTGTAGCTGCTGATTTTAGCCTGGAACAACGATGGAGGAACTACCATTTTCATTATTTTGTAGATGCCAAAATCATAATTTGCCAATACTTCTTTGTCCAGACTGAACAGAGAACCTATCGATTTTCCCAATTCATCAAGATGTATGCCATTTCCATATTCTTTTCCATACATGGCCCACCACATCTGACCTTGCTGGGAAAGCCGGTTGTAGATATATTCAAGAAAGCTATTCCCACTGGTTCCATACGTCCGACTCATAAAATAGTACAGAGTAAAAGTGACAAACGAAAGAATAATAACTCCCAGGAATAATACTATTCTCAGATTCCGGCTGTTCATTTTCCGGAGCTTATACCTGGTAACGATCCATGGAATAAAAAGAGTAAAAGTTATAATAAAAGATCCAAACTTGTTTCCTGTTCTTATCATATAGAGGAAATAAAAAGCAATAAGGGCAAAGCCGGTAATCTTGTGCCCCATGATGATGATCATAACGATCGCGGGAAGCAGTATATAGAGATTGTCATGAATAATGCTCCAAAAGCCTGTAATATATTCATTTCTGTAAGTAAATCGATCGACCTGCAAATCTGAGGCTGATCTGCCAACTGTCTTCAGCATCATATATGTCAGCAACAGCCCAATCAGGATACAAAGGCCGGCGGGAAGATATTTATTGATTTTTACGCTGCTGATTCGGAAATCAATGGTGGAATGGAAATGAGACAATCTGTTCTCCATGCGGCTGTCACAGATGTAGCAAACAAAGAAGAACAGCCAGTGGATAAATGTAATAAGCCACAGCGCTCCAACTCTGTAAGCATTTACATCCAACTCGTAAAGATAGAGTTCTATGTTTTCTATGATGAATACGCCAAGAATATTTGTGATATATTCATAAAAATAGATAATGTATTTTAAAAAGAACCCAAGATCAGCCACAAAGAGATACAAGCAAAAAGAAAACCATGCAATTAAAATCATCAGATCAACGTTGATAAACTTGCTTATAGGCAGAAGAGCCATCAATATCATTCCCCAAAGCAAGATAATTGCAACGTTTCTGATTTTCTGTTTGTTTCCTCTACGAGCAGATTCCAGAGACTGTACACCCATGTTTCACAACCCATTTCTCTATCCATGTTTTCTTTCACGAGCAGTTGCTGTGGTTTTCAAGGAATACTGCTCTGATTATTTGTAATACTTATGGATTTGTGTTGGCTTCATCGGATTTGACTGATTCGCTGTACTAAAGATCTGGAAACTTTCAGCTTCATCAGTATGTCCAGCAAGCTTACTTTCGCTTTTCTAATAAACGGAATATCTGAAGAAAAAAGCCAAAAATGCTTTTCAGGTCTTATCTGGCTGCTGATTTCTGTAAAATAGTCATCTTTGCGGGAAAGATAGGCATAAACCTTGAGAATGTAACAATCATTATAAATTCTCCCGCGGGCCAATTCCTGAACGCGTTGATCTTCAGGAAGTAAAGCAAGTGCTCTCCTCTTTGCTTGAAGCAAGCTCAAATGTCTTTCATTTATCTCGAGCGTCCGGGTCGTGCTTCTCTCACGTGGACGCCAGTGATATAGTGGTTTTGGAACAAAAGAGGCGGTTCTGCATCTGCTGAATACCATGAAGAACCAGGCCTCGTCTTCTCCATATGCCAGTTCGGGATCCAATAGTGCAGCTTTTCCTTCCTGGAATATCAGGCTTCTTGCAAACAGCTTGTTGCACATGGAAGTAAAATATCCATTCCTTTGAAGAACCGGTATTATGGAATCCTGATAGCTTGAAGCAGGAAAGGGAAGAATCCCTTTGGGTACTTTCTGACTCATTCCATTCGGATAGTCATAATACCCGCACATTGCAATATCCGCTTGATTTTGAATTATGCTTTCCACAAGTTCCTGGTACATTTCCGGTTCAATCCAGTCGTCGCCATCAATGAAACCAATGAAATCCCCTGTTGAAGCGATGATCCCGGTATTGCGGGCTTCGGAAACACCAGCATTTTTTTGATGGTATACACTGATCCGATGGTCCCTCTTTTTCCATTGATCGCACAATTCTCCGCTGCCATCGGTAGAGCCGTCATCCACAAGAATGATCTCCAGGTTCTTATAAGTTTGTGCTAAAATGCTTTTAATACAATCGGCCAGATAATCACGGACATTATACACAGGAATGATTACGGAAACCAGACAGCTTTGCGATTTATAGTCATACATACTTTTTTATTGCATATCTCCTTGTCAGGAAAAATGGCTTATAGAGCAGACTCCTTGCAAGACGCAGAAATTTTCTTTGGTTGCTGAGTTTGTATGCTTCTGGGAAATTTGTTTTCAGTGTTTTTTCATATTGTGCCAGTTCTTTTTTTGATTGCTTGGTATCCTCGATGGCCAATATCCCGTAAGTGGCATATAAAACGGAATGCTTGACATAGTTCTGGATAATCATTTCCTTTGTGCCCAAAGCGGGAAAAGGATCGCTTTTTTGTAACATTTCGGACACTTTGAGCGATACATTGATCATGTCCTGACAGTGTTTTCGGATCCCGGCCAAACTCATGCTTTGTCCATTTACACCAAGTCTGTAGCAGTATAATGGCTGATTAAAACGAGCTATTGTTTTTGTACATTGAAAGGCCGCAACATTATACTCTGTATCTGTATAAAAGCAGTGTTCAGAAATTGCCAATCCGTGATCACGCAGTTTGTCTGTTTTGACAGTAATTTCGTGCATGACAAAAAATAGAGACTCCAATTTCAACTCATTGAGATCTGAATCTTCTGGCGGTATTTCAGGATGATTATCGATTAAGCGTCTTTCGCTACGAACTTCATAGTATGGACCGACCACCATGTCTGCATCCGTTTTCGATAAAAATACAAGGTAGTCCCTCAGATGCGTCGTATCAATCCAGTCGTCACCATCTACGAGCCTGTAGTATTTCCCCCGGGCAATTTTTATGGAAGCATTGATGGTTGATCCATAGCCGCTGTTGGGCTTATCAATCACAACGACCGTATCAGGATAAGCCGATTCAAATTCGTGGGCGATTGAGCTTGTGGCATCTGTTGATCCATCATTAACCACAATAATTTCAAAATATTCCAACAATTCCGGATTTGATATAAAGCTGGTGATTGTCTCACGAATTGTCGCTTCTGTATTGTAGGCGGCCACAGAAATACTTAATACTTTTTTTGACAATTCCTTATCCATACCTTTCTGATCTCTTGCTTATGAAACGCATTGTTTCATTCGGTCCGTCTGTAACCCTGAAACGAAGCCTTTTTCTTATGTCAAAACGCTTTAGTTCCTTCAGCTGTGTTTTTCATTTTGCAACGATCTGATATAACACATCAATCCACCTATGGAATAAGCATGCATTTTAAAGAACATACTGGGGAGCCTTTGTATATTCAGCACTTCGGATACTTTCAGTTTGCTGACAGCATTACGTATGATTTCCTCCTGGAACAAGGCCCGCATCTTGCCGTTTCTTTTACGCCATTTTTCTTTGACTGTGCTGTTATAGATGTCGTGAACACCAATCAGATTGATATGAGCATACACATAATCTCGAAAAGCGGATTCTGTTCTTTTATCGGCCAGGGTTAAATTTCCCCGTACAGCTTCCAGCGACTGAAGATATGCCTTTGTCCGCTTTTCATTATAGGACCTCATAACAGAAGGAGCATCGCTGCAATATCGATAGACCGACATGTTTTCTGCCTTTACAGAGTGGCTTTTCTGTAAAGCACGAAGCAAAAACTCAGAATCTTCGCCTACCCATAGCTGCTCGTTAAAAAAAATACCGTTTTCCATCAAAAAGCTCTTTCTGAAGATCTTGGCCCATACAGTCATACGAATTGTAGGCCTGGAAAGGACCCACTGAACAATCGGTTCACTGTGATAGTTCAGCAATATTGATCTGTCATCCTTGAAATAGTCAAAGAAGGTGATATCTGCTTCCGGTATATAATCATGAATACCGAGCCAAATATCATCCGCATCAACAAAGGATATCCATTCACCGGTGGATGTGTGTATACCCATATTCCGGGCTGCACTCACGCCTTTCTTGCTGTGAATGAGCCTGAGCTTTTCATACCGGATTCTTTCGACAAGCTCTGTTGTATTATCTGTGGAACCGTTCTCCACTACGATGATTTCAGCTTCCGGTTCATTTCCAATTATGCTATATATGGTTTTTTCTATTGTGGAAGCTGCATTATGAGCGGGGATGATGATTGAAAGCATGATAGCTTTATCGCTCAAAGAAGAAGCAACTCCTTCCGCATTTTTGGCTTTCAGTCCAGTATGTCACTTTTTATATCGGCCGATGGCAAATAGAACTGTGATGGGGTAATGATAACTCTTGCAAGAATAGCCATGAAGTATCCCGCTTACTTTCTCCTGAACTTTCTCTTAATAAAATTGCTTCCCTTCAGAAGCCAATTTTGATTCTCCATAAATACATAGGGCGTATTCCTATATGCATAATGATTGGTTTCGATCCATACATCCAGAAGCCGCTCACTGACAAAGCCGAACACCCGGCTGTCATTCTTATTGTACGAGCTGATATCGAGCCTGTTTTCCAGCTCGAAGAGGATATCAAAGAGCCATTCACAATACTGAGAAAAGAGCGGATACTTCATCACAAACATATTGAATCGATGACCGATGGTTTTTTTCATGCTGGCATCCCAGGCTGCAATATACTGCGGATATTTTTCATTCAGAATATCCCTCGTTGTATCCAGGTCAATGGCGTGATGAGCGTGGGCATACTGGCTGTAGTTTGTTTCAATCCAGTAATTCCGGGGGTTGGGAAGCAGAATGTCCGTCTCTTTCAGCTTCTTTTCCATTTCAGAGCTGTTGATGACTTTATCCTTTTTGCTTCCAAAGCATTTCCCGCTTGAGAAATGCCGGCGGTAGTGAGCCAGTCCGACATAGTCTGCCTTCAGGTTCTTCCAGGCCCAGTACAGCCCTGTTAATTCACAAAAGTTGGGGTTTTTATCGCTTATATTTTTTCCTGTATCGTCCCGTTGATAACCGATACCGGCCTTTCCCGCGGCACCGACATGAACCGGAAGATACATAGAATCTTCAGGCATCCAATATTTTTTATGCGTGGCCACAATTATCTTAATGTTCATAAGGCTCACCTATGCCTGTTGTTCATTTCTTTATTGAGCTCCATCTTTCTTTATCACTGCCAGAATTGTTCTGAAGATACATAAAAGATCCAGATATAAGCTGCAGTTCCTGACATAGTAGTATTCCAATTCAAGCCGTTCACGATAATCAATATTGCTTCGTCCATTGCATCCCCACCAGCCTGTAATACCCGGCTTAACTTTTTGGTAAAGCTTCAGGCCTCCGAATTTTTCCAATTCGCCTGCAACCAAAGGCCGTGGACCAACAAGGCTCATATCTCCCTGGAGTACATTCAGAAATTGCGGCAGCTCATCGATGCTTGTTTTTCTGAGTATTCTGCCTACTTTGGTAATTCTTGGATCATTGGTAAATTTCTGATTCGCATCCCATTCAGCCTTGTATCTGGGATCTTTTAACATTTCCGTCAGCACTTCATCTGCATTGGAAACCATGGTGCGAAATTTCCAGATTCTGATTTCTTTGCCGTTTTCACCAATCCGGCGCTGTCGATAAAAAACCTTTGCAGTATCACCGGTGGCAAGATAAAGCAGCTTGACGATGATCGTGATCGGAACGAGAATGATGAGACCGGCCAAGCTGCACAGAATATCAATGAACCGCTTGATCGCCAGATACAGCATCTGGCCGGGCGTGAAGGAGAAGGCGCCAACGCTCAATGACTTATAAACACCGAAGTTCTGAATATACTGGTCTTCAGGCTGGAATCCCACCGCGGATTCTATCACAATGTTCAAGCCGACCGCATTGGCATTCAACCTTTCCAGAATACCAGGCTCAACAGTTCCAGGCGTAACGGCAACAAGCACCTCGTCTATATTGCTGTCCAGTATAATCTGATCATAGTCATCTGAGTAAACAGGGAATCTTCCAACTCCTTCCACATCAATAAATTCTCTGTCATCATCAATCAGGTGGACGCCCTGGATATGATAGAGCTGGAAATCCCCGGCCAATACATTCTGTATTGTTTTTTCGACATCATTTTTGCTTGCAATTATAAACAGCGGAATTTTTCTGGTTGTTGTCAGTACGATCTTTCCGCTGACCAATAGCTTTTTCCAGATGGATTTAATGATGGTGGTGAGAATGAAATAGATGCCGTACATGACGAACGACATTTCACGGGAATAGCTTGCGCCGATCTTGAACGCGTAAAAAATCGCTGTGGCGAAAAGAAGATTATAAATAGCCAGTTGAAAAGACTTTATAATCTCCATATAATACGGGCGCTTCAGAATTCCACTGTACGGGTTGCTAATAAAGTTGATGACCAGGCTTAAGGACAGTACAATGAACAGATACCGGGTCCATTCTTCATTCTGATAAAAGTTCCATCTGTCGAATTTCAGATGGTATGCAACCAGGAATGAAATAACCAAAGCGATTAAATCTGCGAGCATGAAGTCAATATGCTTCATCCAGGAGTATTTGCTTTTAATCTGCATAGACAGGCACCTCATGATTTCAAAAGTGCGACCATTCAATTTCTGCTGGGAAACTTTGTGGTAAAAAATGATTATAACGGATAAAAGCCATTGCCTAAAAATGCATTAACCTGATTTTGTCCTTACGGCGCGAAACAAATCCAGAAAAGGCATGGCTTCGCTATGCGGCGTGATGATCGTGCCACATGGAGAAACACTTTTTTGTACGGGCCCGCAGCCCGGCAAGCGACATCGGTACAGCGGGGCCGTCCTCTTTCTACCTTTCAGGATAATCAGGGCACTACGCTTCAGCATTATGCCGGGCTATCCCTTCCGGAAGCTGACAGGACATCCGGATGAATTCCCGTAGGGTTCAGCCTCCGGAATTGCACAAAAACAAAAGGCAGGAGCTCTGTCAACCGAAGTATTATAATCCAAAATACATGTCCGGGCAAGCTTTCAGTGCATGAGCGTCGGTCTGTCCCCGGCTTGAGGAAACGCTACGAACGCCACCCAGGATGTCACGGATACAAATGTGTCGTGAATCCATCAGATACAAATGTTGACTTCCAGGAAAATAAAAGTAAAATAACCATAGTTACCTGCGAACAATCGGACAGAAAGGAGAGAAGATTTTGCGCTTTCAGGACTCAAAAAAGACAATGGGAAAAGCGCCGGTTCTTTTTCTCCTGTTATTCCTGCTCCTACTGTGGACTGTAGACGTGAAGGCGGATGCCATCCGACTGCCGGCGGGCCTTACAGCGGTGGAGGGGGAGGCCTTTGCCGGATGCGGGGAAATCCGGGAGGTTTATCTTCCTTCGGAAGCAGAGATCCCGGCGGACACTTTTCAGGATGCGGACCGGACCGTCTGGATCCACTGCGATCCCGGCAGCCTGGCTCAGTCCCTGCTGGGCAGCGGATATGACGTGGAGGCGGGAACCATCTACCGGGCGCTCCTCGTGACCCAGATCTACGCTGACAGCTATCAACTGGAGGGGCCGGTGAACGATGGGCCGGCGGTTTCCAGTTGCCTGCAGCATCTGGACCGGACGAACTATCAGGCTTCCCTTCGGCGGGATCTGACCGCCTCCGAAATTCTCGAGGCCTGCGGGAACGCCTTCCGGGATGCTACGGATTATGATGTTTCCCTGTTCTATTACAGCGGCCACGGCACGGAAGGCGGAAATCTGCTGGGGACGGATCACAGAAACGTGTCCATGGCCTCGCTGCGGAACGTCCTGGATGCCGTTCCTGGGCGGAAGGTCATCATCATCGACGCCTGCTACAGCGGAACCGCGGCAGACGGTATCTTCGGGAATGCGGTTTCCAGGGCGGTAACTCAGCTTAAGAACAAGGTCCGGAGCCTGGCGGGGCTTCCCAAAATCGGGACGGAGGAGTCCGGAAACGTCGGGCAGGAAGCAGCGGATAGCTTCAACGCGGCGGTGATTTCCGCCTTCGGGAGCAGCGTTGCCCTGAAGAGCAGGTCCGTGCGAAGCACTGCATCAGCAGCAAATGGGATCTCCTCCTATTATGTCATGACGGCCTGCGCCGCGGACGAGCTGAGCTGGGAGGATGAGTTTACGTCCGGAGGCCAGACGCTGGCCATGGGCGCCTTTACCCATTATCTGTGCCGGGGCTGCGGCTGGGACGGGGTCCGAAGCGTTGCAACGGCCAGATATGCCGATACGGACGGGGACGGCCTTGTCACCTTCGGAGAGGCCTTTACCTACGCAAAGAACATGGCGGGCAGCCGGTTCAACCAGCATGCCCGGTCCAACGCGGCGGATCTCCGGAGCTTCAGCCCTTTCCGGTGATAACAATAAGCATATCTGGATTCAGAGCGGCCTCTGTATCTGAGAGGCACGGTTGCCAGGGACATGGGTGAGCAAGGATGAATGAATTTATGAAGGCCGGCCATCAGGGAGAGCTGTCCGGCAGAATGAAATACAACAGAGGGCAGGTATGGTGCATTTTTATCTGCCTGATGCTGATCCTTTTCATGACTGTCCTTTTCACCTGCGAGCCAAAGACCTTATCGAACGACGATGAGGAAATCGGAGATATGTTTGTGGGAGTATGGGACGAACAATATGCCACGCCGTATGTCCGGTACATCAATGTCCTGCTGGGATGGATCATGTATGCTTTATACAAAGTGATTCCATCCGTAAACTGGTTTATCGTATATGAGGAAGGGATCGTTCTTGCATCCTTCTGCGTGCTGCAGATGCTTGTTTACGATCATCTGCAGAAATCTTCCGGGAAATATACTGATGTGGAAAAGCCGGATTCCTATTGGTGGAAAATAGCAATATCTTTTGCAATAACAGCCTCTTTCGCACCCACATATCTGTGCAGAATATCCTATACCCAAATGACCGCTGTCGGATGCATGACCGGGATGTTGTGGGTTATTTCATCAGGCGCTCATGGCTACAGAAAAGAGCTGGTCCCGGGGTGTGCCCTGACCTGTTTTTCTGCGGTGCTTCGCTTTGAGGGCTTCCTGCTGACCCTTCCATTTGCTTTTGCATTTTTGCTGGCTGAATACCTGCCTTTGCGGAAAAACGTGGTGGAAAAACGTTCTTTCAGAAAGATATTCGTGACGCTGGGCGGGGTGATGCTTTTTTGCGGGGTTCTCTTTGCCATAAACGAGTTGGCCTGGAATTCGGAAGAGCTAAAAAGCTACAAAGAATTCAATGCAAGCCGGTCACTTTTTATGGATTATCCGAAAGTTTCCTATGATGATGCAAAAGAAGAATTTGAAGAAATCGGATTAAGTGAGAATGACTATCAGCTGATATGCTCCTGGCAGCTGACGGATGATGAGTTTATCACTGCAGATCTGCTTCAGAAAATGGCTGATATTTCTGAAACACATCTCAAAACGGATTACAAAAAAGAAACAGTCAACCATATTAAGCAATTGTTTGGTTTTCCGCTCCGGCAATATAATCATCTTTGGGTTTTGATCCTGGTTTTTTTTGTTCTTGCACTTTGGCTGAATCCTGTAAGAGCATTGACTGCCGGGCTGATTACGATGCTTGAAGCACTATTGATGGAAACGGGCTTTGTGGTTGTGGGACGAAGATATCCTGCATGGGTGCAGTCCGGCATTTTATTCTGCACAATCTCCGTCATGATAACTTCCTTACGGATGGAAAGGAGAGACGCCGGAAGAAAATACACGCGCGTTCTCATTCCTGTTCTTTGCGTATTTGTCTGCTTTCCGCTTGGATCCTTTCAATATATCTCAAATCTGGGGAGAAACCGTTACGATACGAAAGCGGTTGCCATACATAATTACCTGAACGCAAAAACCGAGGATTTGTTTTTCTTCCCTGTCGGAGATACCGGGGGCTGCCCATCTCTGCGAAAGGCAAAGAGCATTTTTCGCGCTGCTGCAGCGGGAGAGAAAAAACGCATCATCGGTCTGGGCGGCTGGGGAACAAATGCGCCTGCCAAGAAGCGGGCGGATGAAGCGCGAGGCGTATCCGCGCCCATGAGACAAACAGATGACAGCAATGTATATCTGGTTACATCAATTCAAAAGTCCCTGCAGCTCAGGACATATCTTGAGGAGCATACAGGCCGGCATGCTTACATTTCATTATGGAATATACTGGATGACGCCACGATCTGGAAATTCACGGGTCCCATTCCTGAATATACAGATGCAGAAGGCCTGCAGAGAATCGACAGGCTTGAAAAGGAAAAGGATGGGAAAGGGGAGTACTGGACGTTCTCGGTCCGGCTGAATCAGCCAATCGACGCTTTCCCGGGAGAGAGATACTACCTGAGGATTGCAGATGAGAAAAAGACGGTCAGATGCTTCATGGCATACGGAGAAAACAGCGGGAAGCCTGTTTCGGAGATCAGATGGGTTGTTCCCTGTACGGAATTGCCGGAAGAGGAGTTGACGGATGTTTCAGTCATCAAGGAAACATCATCGGACGGAGTATTTCAGCGCGTAGCCTTTTC
>CAZRLU010000003.1:0-41453 GCA_964600995.1 uncultured Oscillospiraceae bacterium
ATGACCGGCTCCGCCAGAAAGCGCGAGGTTACGGTGCCGCGTCAGATTGCCATGTATCTGACCCGGGAAATGACCGGAATGAGCCTGCCGCAGATCGGAAACGTCTTTGGGGGGAGAGATCATACGACAGTATTACACAGCTGCAAGACCATCGAAAACCGGCTCGGGGAGAATGAAGGCATGAAGGGCATTGTGGAGGACATCAAGCAGATGGTCCGGAACGGTCAGTAGACACCCCAAAGGCACTTCAGCTATCCGGACGGGATTGGGAAACGAGGACTGAAAAGGGATCCATAACAGCATGCAGCGCAGGAGAAGGGCTTTTCCACCTTGACAAGGGAAGGAGAGCGTGATAAATTCCTGCATGTGTGCTTTTTTTACAGTAAGGAGTGATGGGCGTGGAAGAAAAAATCAGGGAACTGCGGGCACAGATGGAAGCGCGGCTTTCGCAGATTGACAGCAGGGAAAAACTTTCTGCCTTCTGGCAGGATTATCTTGGGAAAAAGGGAAACATTGCTGAACTCATGAAGGGCCTGGGCGGACTGTCCAAAGAGGAACGTCCCGCAATGGGAAAGGTCATCAATGAGTTCAAGATGCTTGTGGAGCAGCGCTATCGTGAATCCAGCGAGCGTATGGAACGGAAGGAAATGGAACTCAGAAACCGGATGGAACAGGTCGATATTACCATGCCTGCTACCCGGTGGAAGACCGGAAACCTGCATCCGATCACGATCGTCATGAATGAAATGATTGACGTTTTTCTCGGCATGGGTTTCAAGGTTTTCGACAGCCCTGAGATTGAGGATGACAGTCATAATTTCACGAGACTGAACGTCCCGAAGGATCATCCTGCCCGGGACATGCAGGATACGTTCTATATTTCGGATGAGTATCTGCTCAGAACCCATACAAGCCCCGGGCAGATCCGCGTGATGGATATGGAAAAGCCCCCCATCAAGGTGCTGGTTCCCGGCAGGGTCTTCAGATCCGACAGCGACGCGACGCACAGCCCGATGTTCCATCAGATGGAAGGCCTTGTGGTGGACAAGGGGATTACGCTGTGCGATCTGCAGGGAATGCTGGATAAGTTTGTGAAGCAGATCTTTGACGAGAATGTCCGGACGCGCCTTCGTCCCAGCTTCTTTCCGTTTACGGAGCCCAGCGTTGAAGTGGACGTGAGCTGTTTCGAATGCGGAGGAAAGGGCTGCGGATTGTGCAAGCACACCGGATGGATTGAAGTGCTTGGCGGCGGTGTGGTGCATCAGAACGTGCTGAAAAACTGTGGGATTGACCCGGATGTTTATTCCGGATTTGCCTTCGGCATCGGCATTGAGCGGATTGCGATGCTGAAATATGGCATCAACAATATGTCTTTGCTCTTCGAGAATGATCTGCGCTTCCTGAAGCAGTTCAGGGATTAAGGGGAGGTCGATACACATGAAAGTACCTTTCAGCTGGCTGAAGGAATATGTGGATTTGGATGGCGTTACCGCCGAAGCGCTTCAGGAAAAGCTTTTCGGATGCGGGTTTGAAGTGGAGGAACTGATCCCGCTGGGGGGTGAAATCTCCGGTGTGGTCGTTGGTGAAGTGCTTTCCTGTGAAAAAGTGGAAGGCACGCATCTGTACACCTGCCAGGTGAAATGCGGAGAGCATGGGGTGAAGCAGATCGTCACCGGTGCGCCGAATGTATATGCCGGGATGCATACCCCGGCCGCGCTGGATCAGTCAACGCTGCCGGGAGGCATTACCATCAAGGCGAAGCCGCTCCATGGCATCCCTTCCGAGGGAATGCTCTGCTCCGGAGAGGAGCTTGGGCTGAATGAAGACCTCTTCCAGGGCGCGGAGGTGAACGGGCTGCTGGATCTGCCCGGGGACACCGTTCCGGGGGCAGACATTCACGCCGTGACGGGTCTGGATGATTATATCTTTGATATTTCCATTACAGCCAACCGTCCCGATTGCCAGAGCGTGCTGGGAATCGCAAGGGAAGTCGCTGCAGTGCTGGGCAGAACGCTGAAAATGCCCGCAACGGATTTCCATTGCTCCGATTTTGTCTTCCCTGAGCTGAAGGTAAGCGTGCTTGCACCTGATCTTTGCCCCAGGTATCTTGCCCATGGCGTGCGCAACGTGAAAACCGGGGAGAGCCCCAGATGGATGCGGAGAAGGCTGGCGCTTTGCGGGCTTCGTTCCATCAACAATCTGGTGGACATCACCAATTATGTCATGTTGGAAATCGGCCAGCCCATGCATGCCTTTGACATGGACATGCTCGAAAAACGGGAGATCATCGTGCGCAGAGCAGAGGACGGAGAGATGATCCGGACGCTGGATGAAAAGGAATTTCATCTCAGAAAGGAACATCTGGTGATCTGCGACGGCAACCGTCCTGTTGCGCTCGCGGGGATTATGGGCGGGCTGAACAGCGAAATCACGGACAATACACATCAGCTTCTTTTTGAGGCGGCTAAATTTGCAAGAGACAATGTGCGGAAAACCTCCCGGGCCCTGGGACAAAGCACCGATTCCTCTGCAAGATTTGAGAAGGGAATCAGTGAATATACAACGGAGCTCGGCATGGCAAGAGCTCTGCACCTGATCGAGGAGCTGCAATGCGGAGAGATTACGTCCAGCGCCTTTGACGTCAGTGCGGGAGCGCCGCGGGAAGGCAAACGCTTCTCCGCAAGAATCAGCAGAATCAACGCCATTCTCGGAATCGAGGTTCCTGAGGAAGAGATTCTGCGAATTTTGAAAAGCCTCCAGTTTGCGGTGGAGCAGGACGGCGACGTGCTGCAGGTGACCGCGCCAAGATACAGGGAAGACATTGAGATCGGAGAACCGGATCTTGCGGAAGAGATTATCCGTGAATACGGATACGATCATGTCAGACCGAGCTTCCTGGAAAATGCCAAGGTTACCAGCGGAGGAAAGTCTCCGGAGCGCCTTCTGCAGGATAAGGCGAAAAAAACCATGTGCGCCCAGGGCTACAGCGAGGTTTCCACCCTGGCGTTCTATGCGGATGAGGATCTGGACGAGCTGCATATTTCCGCTGACGCGCCGGAACGGAAAGTTGTCCGGATTCTCAATCCGATTACGGAAAACCTTTCCATCATGAGACCGCTGCTTGCTCCCAGCCTGCTGAAGATCATCATTGAGAATCTGAAACGGGGAAATACCGAGGGAAGGCTGTTTGAACTGGCGAATGTATATCTGAGCAGCTCTGAATCCGACAGACCTCAGGAGAAGCTCCATCTCGGTTTCGCCGCCTTTGGCAATGAGGAGGACTTCTTCACGATGAAGGGCAGCGTGGAGGCGGTCGGAGAGGCCTTCGGACTTCGGTTTGAAGTGGAGAGAGCCCAGGATATCGCCTATCTGCATCCGGGGATTGCTGCGTATATTCTCTGCAACGGGGAGAGAATCGGAAGCTTCGGAAAACTGGCGAATGAAGTCACTGCAGAGCTGAAGCTGCATAAGGACAGCAAGAGCCATCACAAGATTTTCCTCGGAGAGATTGATTTTGCCGGGATGCTGAAGCATGCCTCCGCCTCTTTCCGGTACAAGCCGGTTTCGGTTTATCCGGCTGTGCTGCGGGATCTTGCGCTGACGGTAAACGAGGATATCTCCTGCGGGGATATGATTCACGAAATCGAAAAAGCCTGCAAAGCGGTGACGGATGTGCAGCTCTTTGATATCTATCGGGGCGAGCAGATCGGAAGCGGCAAGAAGAGCATGGCATTCAAGGTGCGCTTTGAAGACGCAGAGCATGCGCTTCAGCCCGAGGAAGTTGAAAAATACATCAAGAAGATTCTCGGAAACCTGAAGTACAAGCTTGGGGCAGAACTCAGATAATACCTGTTTCGGGCGGGGTGCAGACCCCGCCTTTTCCATTTCTTTCTTGACAGAAGGAGAACCACAACGATATAATGAAAAAAGTTACAAACCACTATATTTTGTATGTGGGAGGAGAAGTCTCATGAAATATGTATTGGGAATAGATCTGGGAACTTCCGGAACAAAAACAGTGCTGTTTGATCAGGAAGGAAATGCGATCTGTTCCGCAACTGTTGAATATCCCATGTATCAGCCTCATAACGGATGGGCGGAGCAGGATCCTGCCGATTGGGCGAATGCTGCCATCAGCACAATCCGGACGGTTCTTGAAAAAAGCGGTGTTTCCAGGGAGAACGTAGTCTCCCTCGGAATCAGCGGTCAGATGCATGGATTGGTCATGCTGGACGAACAGGGGCATGTGATCAGACCCTCCATCATCTGGTGCGATCAGAGAACCGCAAAGGAATGCGAGGAAATTACGGCTGCGGTGGGCTATGATGAGCTGATCAGGATTACAGCCAATCCCGCGCTGCCGGGATTTACCCTCAGCAAGCTGATGTGGGTCAGAAAGCATGAACCGGAGAACTATGCCCGCTGCAGGCATATCCTGCTTCCGAAGGATTATGTGCGTTATGTTCTGACCGGGGACTTTGCAACGGAAGTATCGGATGCGAGCGGCATGCAGATGCTGGATGTTCCCAACCGCTGCTGGAGCGAAGAGCTTCTGCGGAAGCTGGACATTGATGCGGGGATGCTGGCCAGAGTGTATGAAAGCTGCGAGGTGACCGGACACGTATCCAAAGAGGCAGCTGAAAAAACAGGCCTGAGTGCGGACACCCTTGTTGTCGGCGGCGCCGGAGATAACGCAGCTGCCGCAGTTGGAACGGGTGTGGTGGAAGACGGAAAGGCTTTCACAACCATCGGAACCAGCGGAGTTGTGTTTGCGCATACGGACAGGCTGGCCATTGATCCGAAAGGGCGTGTCCATACATTCTGCTGTGCCGTGCCAGGAGCCTGGCATGTGATGGGCGTGACGCAGGCTGCGGGGCTGAGTCTGAAATGGTTCCGCGACAATTTCTGCGCCGCTGAAAAAGAAACCGCCGCGCAGATGGGCGTGGATCCGTATGAGCTGCTGAACAAGGAAGCGGCCCTGAGCCCGATCGGTGCAAACAAGCTGATCTATGCCCCGTATCTCATGGGAGAGAGAACGCCTCATCTGGACAGCGACTGCCGCGGTATCTTCTTCGGGCTGAGCGCGATGCATCAACGCCGGGATCTGTTGCGAGCCGTGATGGAGGGCGTGAGCTACAGCCTCAATGACTGTCTGCAGATCCTTGCCGGAATGAATGTGGCTCCGGAAACGATGCTGGCCTGCGGCGGGGGAGGGAAAAGCCCGCTTTGGAGACAGATGCTGGCGGACGTGATGAACTGCCCCGTTGCCACTACCGTGAACACCGAAGGGCCGGCGCTTGGCGTGGCGATTCTGGCCAGCGTCGGCGCGGGACTATATCCCTCCGTTCAGGAAGCCTGCAGAAAAATGATCAAGATCAATACGCCGCAGAACCCGATTGCTGAAAATGTTCCCAAGTATCAGAAAGTATATGCGCTGTATCAGAAGCTGTATACCGCAAACCGGGAGCTTTTCAAAGAGCTTGGAGGGCTTGAAGCATGAGATGTCAGTATTGCAGCTGCACGGACAGCAAGGTGATTGACTCCAGACCCACGGATGACGGGAACAGCATCCGCAGAAGACGGGAATGCATCAACTGCGGACGCAGATTTACCACCTATGAAAAGGTGGAACTGAATCCGCTGTTTGTGGTCAAGAAAGACGGCCGGAGAGAGATGTTCGACAGCCAGAAGATCAAGACCGGCATTATCCATGCCTGTGACAAGCTGCCGGTCAGCATGCAGGAAATTGACCGGATCGTGGCGAGAGTGGAGCAAAAATGCTATGCTGTCATGGAAGGAGAAATCCCGACGGAGCAGATTGGTGATATCGTGATGATGGAACTGAAGAATCTGAACGATGTGGCCTATGTACGGTTTGCGGCGGTATACAGAAAATTCACAGATCTTGAAACCTTCATGGATGAGCTGCAAAAGCTGGTAAACGAACATAAGATGTAGCTTCAACAATACCTCAGGCAAAAGACGATAAAACAAAGCAGGGAGCCGGCATCAGCCGGCTCCCTGCCTGATTTTGCCCGATCAATCATCAGCCCGGAAGGCATAGATGGTTGTGGTATCATATTTCTCGCCGGGGCGGAGAATCGTGGTTCCCGGGAAATTGCTGTGGTTCGGATCGTCCGGGCAATGCTGGGTTTCCAGACAGAATCCGGAGTACTTTCCATAGGCAGCACCGCCCTTACCGCCTTCAAGATCCGTGGTACAGGCAGTATAAAGCTGTACGGCAGGCTGGTCGGTCAGAACCTCCATGTAGCGGCCGGATTCTTCGTGATAGGCGGAAGCGGCAAATCCCATGGCCTGTCCTTTGCAAAGAACAAAATTATGGTCATAGCCACCGGCGGGAATCATCTGGGGGCAGGAATCCATGACGGAAATCCCTTCCTCGAGAAGCAGACCGTCGCGAAGATCCAGGGGAGTGCCGACAACCGCCATATAGTCTCCGGTGGGAATCAGATGATCATCCACTTTGGTGATGACGTCTGCGTCGACGGAAACAACATGATCCAGCACGGTGCCATGGTCATGCCCGGCAAGATTGAAATAGGTATGATTGGTCAGATTACAGAGGGTGGCTTTATCCGTAAAGGCTTCATAGCGGATAATCAGGTCGCACATATCATTCCAGGTGTAGGTTACGGTCACATCCAGCGTGCCGGGATAATTCTCTTCTCCGTCCGGGGAAATCCGGTGGAATGAAACGGAATCCTCATGGCTGCCTTCTTTGGGCGATCCGGTCCAGAAATGCGCGGCGAATCCGACATTTCCGCCATGAAGATGGTTGATTCCGTGATCATTCAGGGCCAGCTGATAGGAAACGCCATCGATGGAGAACTGGCCGGAACGGATTCTGTTCCCATAGCGCCCGACGGTGTCGCCCATGCTTCCGTGCGGCTTCAGATAAGCATCCAGCGAATCAAAACCCAGCGCAACATCATCCAGGTTTCCGCCCGCATCCGGAACAATCAGACTCTGCAGAATTGCGCCCCATTCGATGACGGAGACAGAAGCTCCCATGGAGTTTGTCATGGTAAAACGATGAACTTCTTTGCCCTCGGGAGATTTTCCCCATACTTCTGTTTTAATGGACATTTTTTCAGTTCTCCTTTTTCTATTGCCCCACATTCAGGCATCCGCCGGGGCCTGGGGCATCCCAATGCCCTGGGAATCAGAGAAGACCGGATGGACCGTCAGCGTGATGGACATCCTCAGAATCCAGATCCTTCAAACGACGCTGGAGCGTTCTGGCTTTTGAGGAAAGGGTATCCATCACATCCTCGGCCTGGGAAAGCTTTCTTCTGGCATCCTCCAGGCTTTCCGTAAAACGGGAGAAATCCTTTTCCACCTGCTGCAGCAACCGCTGAACATCAGAGGCCCGCTGCTCGATGGTGAGAGACCGGAAGCCCATCTGGAGCGTGTTCAGCATGGCGGAAAACGTTCCGGGACCGGAAACAACCACTCTGTAATCCCGCTGAATTCCCTCCACCAGGTCGGGGCTTTGCAGGATTTCCGTATACAGGGATTCCGTGGCCAGAAACATCAGCGCAAAATCAGTGGTATGCGGGGGAGAGACATATTTTTCGGAAATGGTTTTTGCCTCGGATCGTATGCGCCTGTACAGGGCTTTCCTGGCTTCCTCCGCAGCGGAGGGATCCTTTATTTTCTCCGCATCGACCAGTCTGAGATAGCTTTCCTGCGGAAACTTGCTGTCGATGGGCAACCAGATGCTGTTTCCCTGCTGATCCGGAAGACGAATCGCAAATTCCACCCGTTCACCGGATCCGGGGACCACTTCAACATTTTCCGCAAATTGTCCGGGAGCCAGCGCCTGCCTGATCAGATTGCCAAGCTGCATTTCGCCCCAGATGCCCCTGGTCTTCACATTGGTCATGACCTTGCGCAGGTCGCTGACTCCGTCTGAAACGGATCTCATTTCGCCAAGTCCTTTATAGACGGAGGCAAGCATGTTCTCCAGAAGGGTGGATTGGCTGCCTCCCATCTGGCTCAGCGTATTCATAAGGTGCTGATTTCCCTGATAGAGGGAATCCAGCGTCTGATCATGCTGAGAATCCAGTTCTCCCAGAAGCTGATTTCCGAGATGCTCCAGCTCATTCTCCTGACGGATCAGGGCATTTTCCTGCGCCCGAAGAGAACTGTTCTGACGGACCAGCAGGACGATCAGCAGTACAACGCAGGCGCCCAGCAGGAGTGCGATCAGGAGAATCAGTTCGTTCATCATCACATTTCCCTTCTGCCTTCCAGCGCTTTCTGAAGGGTGATTTCATCGGTATACTCCAGATCCCCTCCAACGGGAACCCCGTGCGCGATGCGTGTACAGCGAACCCCGAGAGGCTTCAGCAGCCTGGAAAGGTAGGACGCAGTGGCTTCACCCTCCACATCCGGGTTGGTGGCGAGAATGACCTCATCGATCTTTTCGGTCTCCAGCCGTTTCAGGAGCTCCTTGATCCGTATCTGATCGGGCCCGATTCCATCCATGGGCGAAAGCGTGCCGTGCAGCACATGGTACAGCCCTTCGTATTCATGCATACGCTCAATGGCGGCTACATCCCGGGGATCCCTTACCACACAGAGCTGGCCGTTATGCCTGGCCGGATTTCCGCACACGGAGCAGACGGAGGAGGAGGCATAGTTTCCGCAGGTTTCACAGAAACGGATGGCTTTTCGCCCTTCCCATAAGGCGACCGCCAGGGCGCGCACCTCCTCCAGGGGCATGGAGGCGATGAAGTAAGCCAGCCGCTGGGCTGTTTTCTTTCCGATGCCGGGCAGGCGATTCAGCTCTGCGGCCATATTGGTAATGGGCTCAATATGCTCGCTCATGATCAGAATAAACCACCCATCCCGGGAGCCATACGGCTCATGGCAGCCTCGCGGGCTTCCTCACCCTTGCGAAGAGCCTCATTCACGGCCGCGAGAATCAGATCCTGGAGCATCTCGATATCATCCGGATCCACAACCTGCGGATCAATGGTGATGGAAGTCACTTCTCTTTTCCCACTGATCTTTACGGAGACCATGCCGCCGCCGGATGCAGCCTCATATTCCGCTTCGTCCAGCTTTTCCTGGGCATCCTGGATCTGCTGCTGCATTTTCTGAGCCTGGCGCATCAGCTGCTGCATATTTGCACCGCCGCCGAAACCGCCGAAATTCTGTCTCGCCATCATCTGTTTCCTCCTTTAAGCTTCTTCCTTCGTGTCGTCAACACCGATGATTTCGGTGATGATATCATCAAGTATCGCCATGATATAGGGCATCCCTTTTCCCTGTCTGTTTTGCAGCAGCACCTCATCCGTCGCCATCCTGGTGCAGGGCGACTTGGCCTGCATCACCAGAATATCGGAGGGGCTTCCGGCCTGAACCGGCAGAACGCCGGCCAGCATACGCCCGTTGGAGCCGTTTTTATTGAAGGGGAAGCAGTGGACTCCTTTTCCGGCCCGGTTCTGGATTTCAAACTGAGACTGGGGCAGCCGCTTGGCCCATCCGCGCTCGGAGAAGAGGATCAGCTCCGTATCCGGGGAAAGCTGTCCGACCCAGCAGATTTCATCATCCGACTCCAGGGCCATTCCCTTTACGCCGGAAGCAGTCCGGCTTTGGACGGGAACGGTATCCAGCGGGAAACGAATACTCATGCCTGATCTGGAAAGCAGGAGAAGATCCTTGTCGCCTTCGGAGAACCGGACATCTATCAGCCGATCCCCGTCCTTCAGATTGATAACCGGGTACTTTCTGCTCCGTACACAGTAATCCGCGGCAGGGGAGCGCTTGATCATGCCTCCTGCCGTGGCGGAAATCAGGTCAGGCATTTTTTCCATCCGGGAAGGTGAAGCGGTAAAGAGCAGGAGCGCCTTTTCATTTTCTTCAATATCCGCCAGCACGCCGGAAAGAAGCTGCCCGCGATCCTTGGGCTTGAACTCCTGAAGCTTTCCAATCTGGATGGGATAACAGTTGGCCCGGTCCGTCAGGATATACAGGGTTTCAGCTGTATTGGTGGACAGCAGGAAACGGGGGCTGTCAGCCGGGTTCTCCTCCGCGGAAGGCAGGGGCGCCCGCTTCAGGGCTGCCGGTGAAATCCGCTTCAGATAGCCGCTGCGGGTGAAGCAGAGGATGACTTCTTCCGGAAGAGCGACTTCCTCAGGGAGATCCGGTGAGGATTCAGATTCCTCTTCCAGGGTGGTGCGCCGCGCATCCGCATACTGATCCGAGATCTCTGTCAGCTCGGAACGGATTACACCAAGAAGCTTTTTTTCACTTTTCAGAATCCCCTCCAGCCTGGAAATCAGCTTCAGAACTTCCGCGTATTCTTCCCGAAGGGCTTTTACCTCCAGATTGGTCAGCCGCTGGAGACGCATATCCAGAATCGCCTGCGCCTGAATATCGGAAAGGGAGAAGCGCTCCATCAATGCAAGCTTGGCTTCCTTCGGACTCTTGCTGGCCCGGATCAGGGCGATGACTTCGTCCAGATGATCCAGGGCGATCATCAGCCCCTCCAGAATGTGAGCCCGGGCTTTGGCCTGATTGAGATCAAACTGGGTCCGCTTGGTGACGACCTGTTTCTGATAATCAATGTAATACCGGATGACTTCCTTGAGGCTCAGCAGCGCGGGCTTGCCGTCGGCGATGGCGACCATGTTCATACCAAAGGTCACCTGCAGATCCGAATATTTGTAAAGGTAGGCAAGGACTCTCCCCGGATCCGTATCCTTTTTCAGTTCAATAACGGCCCGCATTCCGGTCCGGTCGCTCTCATCGCGGATGTCATAAATGCCGCCAAGAGCGGCCTTTTTTTCCTCACTGAGCCGCTGAATCTTTTCGAGCATGGCGGATTTATTCACCTGATAGGGGATTTCCGTAATTACCAGAAGCTTCCTTCCGGCTGTGCCGTCCTCAATGGCAACCCTGGCGCGGAGGGTAAGCTTGGAGCGGCCCGTTTCATAGCCCTTCCGGATTTCTTCATTCCGGATCAGAATACCGCCGGTGGGAAAATCGGGACCGGGCATAATCTGCATCAGCTGATCCAGGGAGATATCCGGATTCTCCATCTGCGCGATGACAGCCCGGATGGCTTCCCCAAGGTTATGGGGAGGAATGTTAGTGGCCAGACCTACGGCAATTCCGTTTGCGCCGTTTACAAGCAGATTGGGAAAACGGGCGGGAAGCATGTCCGGCTCCTTGAGCGTATCATCGAAATTGAGACGGAAGGGGACGGTGTTCTTCTCCAGGTCCCGAAGCATCTGGAGCGCCAGGGGCGCCATCCTCGCTTCGGTATACCGCATGGCTGCGGCGCTGTCGCCGTCCACGGATCCGAAATTTCCGTGGCCGTCGACCAGGGGAGCCCGCAGTGAAAAATCCTGTGCCATGTGGACAAGCGCGCCATATACGGAGGAGTCTCCGTGAGGATGAAATTTGCCCAGACAATCCCCGACGATACGGGCACATTTGCGGTGAGGCTTGTCCGGCGTGGTGCCAAGCTCAAGCATGGTATACAGGATACGGCGCTGAACGGGCTTCAGTCCGTCTTCCACCCGGGGAAGGGCCCGCTCAAGAATCACATGCTCCGCATAGGGGATCATGCTGTTATGCATGATATCCTCCATGCTGGTATCGAGAATTCTGGAGGGATCATCCTTTACGATGGGAGTATCATTCGCTTTTCTCTTTCCGGCCATGATGCTTATGCTCCCTCCCGGGCAGATTTCTGCTCCTCCGGAAGCTCAAAGTCATCCGGGCGGTTGAAATCCGCGTGCTCACTGATATAATCCCGGCGGGGTTCGACTTTATCTCCCATCAGGATGGTTGTCAGACGGTCCACAAGGGCGGCATCCTCAATGGAAACCCGCATCAGTTTGCGCTGGGAAGGATCCATGGTCGTTTCCCAGAGCTGCTCCGGGTTCATTTCTCCCAGGCCCTTGTAGCGCTGCAGGGAATAGCCCTTTCCGATGGCGCGGGTTGCCTTGGAAAGCTCCCGGTCATCATAGGCGTAAAGGACTTTGTTTCCTTTCTGGATACGATAGAGCGGCGGCATGCCGATATAGACATGACCGGCGTTGATCAGATCTTTCATGTAGCGGAAGAAAAAGGTAAGCAGGATAGCCCGGATATGAGCGCCATCCTGATCCGCGTCGGAAAGGATGATTACTTTTCCGTATTTCAGGGAATCCAGGGAAAAGGAATCTCCGATACTTGTTCCCAAAGCGGTGATCAGGGAACGGAATTCCTCGTTCGCCAGCACCTGATCCAGATGCTTCTTTTCCACATTCAGCGGCTTTCCGCGCAGGGGAAGAATCGCCTGAAAGCGCCGGTCGCGGCCCTGCTTTGCGCTTCCTCCGGCAGAATCGCCCTCCACGATGAAAAGCTCGTTGTCTTCCCATTTGCGCCCTGTGCAGGAGGCAAGCTTTCCAACCAGCGGAGCCGCCTCCAGAGCGGAGGCCCGGCGAATATTGTCCCGGGTTTTCCGCGCGGCTTCCCGAGCCTGAGCAGCCCGGATCGCTTTGGTTACAATCGCGTTGGCGGTTTCCTGGTTTTTGAGATTGTCCAGCCAGTCAGTCAGCTGCTGCCCGATAATGGCTTCCACCGCGGGACGGACCTCGCTGTTTCCGAGGCGTCCTTTCGTCTGACCTTCAAACTGGGGATTTTTGACCATTGATGTCAGAACACAGGTGAGGCCTTCCCTGAAATCTTCTCCCGCCAGGTTAGGATCCTTGTCCTTCAACAGTCCCGTTTTCCGGGCATAATCATTCAGACATTTGGTGAATGCGGCCTTGAACCCCGTTTCATGAGAGCCGCCTTCCGGGGTGTTGATATTGTTCACATAGGAAAAGAGGGATTCGTTAAACCCGTCGGTGTACTGGATTGCGGCCCTGCAGATCACATCGTCCCGCTTTCCTTCCATATAGATAATATCCTGATGAAGGGCGGTTTTCCCGGCATTCAGATACTGGACATAATCCGTGATGCCGCCTTCAAAGCAGAATTCCTTTGTCCTGGCGGCAGGATCGGCAATCCGCTCGTCGGTGAAAATAATCCGGATTCCCCGGTTCAGATAGGCCAGTTCCTGCAGCCGGCGGCTGACCTGATCCCCGTGAAAC
Source organism: uncultured Oscillospiraceae bacterium (assembly GCA_964600995.1). Taxonomy (GTDB): domain Bacteria; phylum Bacillota; class Clostridia; order Christensenellales; family Aristaeellaceae; genus Aristaeella. The sequence goes on from CAZRLU010000003.1 coordinate 13,119, forward strand.
CGTACATCTTCAAAAATGGTGTCATCCGGAAGAAAACGAACCAGGGTTCCTTTTTTTCGCGTGTTTCCGAGAACCTGCAAAGGACCGGTGGGACGCCCGGCTTCGACTTTTTTGGTTTGCGGATCGTATTCACTGGTGAACTCCATGCGGTAGTGCGTCCAATTGAGAAAGACGTCCACAGTCAGCCACTTGCTCAGGGCATTGACAACGGAGGCTCCGACTCCGTGCAGACCGCCGGAATAGCTGTAATTCTCATGATTGAATTTACCGCCGGCATGAAGCACGGTAAAAATAACCTCCACGCCTGAAACCCCAAGGGCAGGGTGCGTGTCCACGGGCATACCGCGGCCGTTGTCATAAACGCTGGCGGATCCGTCCTTGTGCAGCGTAACGCTCACTTCGGTCGCAAACCCGTTGGAGGCTTCATCAATGGCATTATCCACAATTTCCCAAAGAAGGTGATGCAATCCGCGGCTGGAGGTGGTGCCGATGTACATGCCAGGACGCATCCGGACGGCTTCCAGCCCTTCCAATACCTGTATGTTGCTGGCATTATATGTCTGCTGTGCCAAATCATTCACTCCCGAGAGGCAGCTGAAAACAGCTTTCGAATCATATGCACAGGCTTGTCAGAAAAACGCCGACAAAATCAATGCATACATATTTATTATACCACAGAATGTGGTTGCTGAAAAGACCAACCACAAAAAGAAGCATGGAAATGAAAACGATCAAGGAGGCATGAAGTGCTGTGCACAGAGGGAGGGGGAGCGTTAAACGGGCTGATGAAGGAACAAGGCGGCGGACAATCCTCCAAACGCAGTACATTTTATCTTTCCTTTGACAGGCGATTGTGGTACAATACCTTCCGGCTTTCGGACCGGCATGGCTTGTCCGGAAGCCAAATACTTGTTCTGCAGGGAGGGAATGGATGAGATGACAATTGCGCTGATCATTTTTATCCTGATGTATGCAGGGATGCTGATCTTCTCCAAATGGCGCGTCTGGTTTGCTCTGGGCGCTGCTGCCTTCATGGTCATTTTCGGAGTGATTTCTCCCGGGGCTGTTCCCGGAAATATCAACTGGAATGTGATCATGATGATCGCCGGTACCATGGGCCTGGTTTCGCTGTTTACCGAAACAGGAATGCCTTCCCGGCTGGCAGATCTCATTCTCCGGCGCGTTTCCAATGCCTGCTGGGCTGTGATTGCACTCTCAGTTTTTTCGGGCCTGATTTCAGCGTTTGTGGATAATGTGGCCACGGTGCTGATGCTGGCTCCCGTCGGACTGGAGATCTGCAGGAAGCTGAAGATGAACCCTGTGCCGGTGATTATCGCGATTGCAGTCAGCAGCAATCTGCAGGGTGCAGCCACATTGGTGGGGGATACCACCAGCATTCTTCTGGGAGACTATGCCGGAATGACCTTCCTCGACTTTATTTGGTGGAAGGGCCGTCCCGGAATCTTCTGGGCGGTTGAGCTCGGCGCAGCAGGAACGGTGGTCATTCTTTATTATCTTTTCCGGCATGAAACCAAACCCATCGGCACCCAGCCGCTTACGCCTGTAAGCGATTATTTCCCAGGATACATGATGGTGGCCATGGTGCTGCTGCTGATTGCGGCCAGCTTCATTCAGTTCCCCTCCGGGCTGGATGACCTGAAGAACGGGCTGATTTGTCTGGCGGTATTTGCTGTGACGCTGATCAGGGCATGCCTGAAGAAAAAGAATGCCGAGCCGCTGAAGCTGGTTTCCAGGGAGATGGATTATCAGACGCTGGCGATGCTGTGCGGTCTGTTTATTGTCGTGGCTTCCATCCGGGAAGCCGGGATCATCGACGCGATTGCAAAATGGTTTTCTTCCATCGGAGAAGGGAATCTCTTCGGGCTTTATACGCTGATCGTCTTCGGTTCGGTTATCCTGAGTGCGTTTATTGATAATATCCCTTATGTTGCGGCGATGCTTCCCGTGATTGAGGTTCTGAGCCGGAATCTCGGAATCGCTCCGTATGTGCTGTACTTCGGGCTCCTGACCGGCGCCACCCTGGGCGGAAACATTACGCCCTTCGGTGCTTCTGCCAACGTGGCGGCGATCGGGATCCTGCGCAAGGATGGCCACGAGGTGAAGAACAAGGACTTCTTCCGTATCGGAATTCCCTTTACCCTGACGGCTGTGATCATCGGATATCTGGTGATCTGGGTATTCTGGAACGGCGCAACTTAACCCCGAAACAAAAATGAAATAATTCAGAAAGAAGCGACGATTTAAAATGCAGGTTTTACTCTTGACGGCAATCGCCCTGTTTGCGGGGCTCCTGATGACGCGCCTTTTCAACAAACTGCGCCTCCCTGATGTGACAGCTTATCTGGTAACGGGTGTCCTGATCGGACCCTGCTGCCTTGGAAGCCTCGGACTGGGCTTCAAAACCTTTGAACAGGTGGAATCCCTGTCCCTGATCAATGATGTGGCCCTGGGCTTCATCGCTTTCGCCATCGGTCATGAATTCCGGCTTGCCGCGCTTCGCAAGACCGGAAAGCAGGCAACCGTCATCGGAATTCTGCAGGCGGTGATTACCACCGCGGTGGTGGATGTGACGCTGGTTACGTTTCATCTGCTGAGACCGGATCTGCTCAGCCTGGGTTCCGCCATCGTACTCGGAGCCATCGCGGCGGCTACCGCTCCGGCGGCAACGCTGATGGTTGTCAGGCAATATAAGGCAAAAGGACCGGTAACGGATGTGCTGCTTCCGGTTGTGGCGCTGGACGACGCGGTGGGCCTGGTCATTTTCGCCATCTCCTTCGGAGCCGCCCAATCCATCAGCGCCGGCTCGACGCGGCTGGCTCCGCTGATTATTGAGCCTCTGGGGGAGGTTTTCCTGAGCCTTGCTCTTGGCGCGGCGGCCGGCTTCTTCCTGACGATCCTGGAACGTTATTTTCACTCCCACCGCAACCGGAACGCCCTGATTGTCGGAAGCGTGATCCTTACGGTGGCGCTGAGCCAGCTCAGGTTTGATATCGGATCCTTTCACTTCGGATTCTCCTCGCTGCTGGTCTGCATGATGCTGGGCACGGTCTTCTGCAATTTCTGTCCTCTGAGCGACGAGCTGATGCTTGCGGCGGACCGGTGGAGCGGTCCGGTGCTTACGCTCTTCTTTGTTCTCAGCGGCGCTGAGCTGCAGTTCCAGGTGTTTGCGCAGCCGGCTGTGATTCTGATCGGTGTTGTTTATATTCTGTCCCGCTCCCTTGGCAAATATCTGGGGGCCGGTATCAGCGCAAGGATTGCCCACAGCAGCGAAACCGTAAAGAAATATCTTGGGATCACCTTGCTTCCCCAGGCAGGCGTCGCCTTGGGCATGTGCGTCACCGCCGCGAGAATGATGGGAACCGAGGGCATGATGATTCGGAACATTATCCTGTTCTCCGTCCTGGTTTATGAGCTGGTCGGTCCCAGTCTGACCAAGATGGCCCTGACAAAAGCGGGGGACATTCAGGCAATTCCGAAAGAGGTCAGCGAGCGCAGGCAGAACAAGCTGAAAAACACTTCAAAGAGAGTTCCGCCCCAGTTCGAGAAATGAAAAATATTATGATGCTTTCGGGAAAAAGCTTGCAATTCACTACATGTTGTGCTATTATATGAGATGCGGCTTGACCCGCCATTGCATACGCGAAAGAGGTGAAACAGCAATGAAGGAAGGAATCCATCCGAAATACGGTAAGTGCGTCGTTCGCTGCGTATGCGGTGAGACCTTCGAAACCGGCTCCACCAAAAAAGAGTTGAAGGTGGATATCTGCTCCAAGTGCCATCCCTTCTACACCGGCAAACAGAAGCTGGTTGATACGGGCGGACGCGTGGATCGCTTCAAGAAGCGTTTCGGACTCGAATAAGGCCGAAAGAATCAGAGCATGCTCAGTGCATGCTCTTTTTCTTTGCTTATTTTGCCCCAGTCGGCATCGTGACGCATTCTTCCTGAAAAGGACAGCGGCGGTCCGTATTCGGACCGCCGCTGCAGCAGATAAACTGTTCTCTCCGTGATTTATTTACTCTTGATATAAGGCTTTCCGTTGGCCGCGGGAACCCTGGAACGGCCGACGAACAGGATCAGAACCAGAATCGTGATGACGTATGGGATCATGGAGATCAGGTGCATACTGACCGCTGCCGATCCGCCGAGAACCACCTTGAGGCCGGAGCAGAATCCGAACAGCAGACAGCCCAGCAATGCGCCGTGGGGTCTGAACTTTCCAAAGATGACTGCTGCAATGGCGATAAAGCCCTGTCCTACGATGGAGATGGGACGGAACTGCGTGGAGATGGTCATGGTCACGCAAGCACCGCCGAGGCCGGCCAGAAAGCCTGAGATCACGACGCAGAGGAACCGCATGCTGATCACATTGATGCCCAGCGTTTCGCAAGCCTGAGGATGTTCGCCGCAGGCGCGCAGCCGAAGACCGAATCTGGTTTTGTAAAATACGAACCAGACGATCAGGACGGCGATAAAAACAAGATAGGTGGAAGCGTAATTCGCAAAGACATTATCCATAAACCGGCCGAAAACGGTCTGGGTGTCAAAGAGACCGCTGAAAAGCTTCGGAATCTTCTGCTCGGGGGTCAGCGGAACCGTGTCCGTGGAATTGAACAAAACCTTGGCGATCATGATCACGATACCGGGGCCAAGCATGTTGATTGCAGTACCGGCAATGGTCTGATCCGCGCCGAGCTTGACGGTTGACAGGGCATGCAGGGCTCCGAAAATCGCGCCGGCCAGTCCGCCGCAAATAAATCCGATCCAGGGATTGCCCGTGAAGTAAGCGATTACGGTACCGGTAAAAGCACCGGCAGTCATCATGCCTTCAATACCGATGTTTACCACGCCGGAGACTTCGGAGAAACAGGAGCCCAGCGCTGCATAGAGCAAAGGCGTCGCATAGATCAGCGTGGCGTAAAGGATGATTCCCAGACTGTTGACAAAGTCTGTCATGCTTATGCTACCCCCTTCTGACTGCCGGACGCTTTTTTCGTCCGTTTGAGATATTTCAGGTTACGGAAAATGACAGAAATGGAGATAAAGAACACGACGGTACCGACAATCACATTGATAAGCTGCGTGGGCGCTCCGACAAGATTCAGCTTGCTGCCGCCATACATCAGCGCCCCGTAGAACAGACCTGCAATAAATACACCGAAGGGGTTGGAGCAACCGATCAGCGCGACAACGATGCCGGCGAATCCGTACCCTTCCTGGGAGGAGAAGATACTGATCCGCTGCCCCATGCCCATGACCAGAAGCGCGCCGGCCAGCCCGGCCATGGCTCCGGAAAGACCAAGCGCGGTCATAATGGAACGATTGACGTTGATGCCGCCATATTCCGCGGCGAAACGGTTTGAACCGACCGCCTTGAGCTCATAGCCGAGCGTTGTCTTTTCGATGACAAGCCATACAAGAACCGTGACGATGATTGCAAAGATGAATCCCCAGTTGAACGTGGGGGCGAGGCCGGCGCTTTTGATGGTCTCCTTCGGGAGCAGCAAACTGGCGTTGGCTGCAATATTTTTTGTGGCCTCCGCGGAGCCTTCGTTCTTGATTCCGGGAATGCCGGCAATGTAATTGGAAAGATAGAAGGCAATCCAGTTGAACATGATCATGCTCAGCACTTCGTTGATTCCCTTCTTTGTTTTCAGGACGGCGACAATGATTCCCCAGACAGCGCCGGCGAACATGGCCGCGATGAAGCAGAGGGTGATCAGCAGGGGCTTGGGAAGGTCGGGAAGAAGCAGGGAAGTGACCACAGCGGCCATGGCCCCGACAACGAACTGACCTTCAGCGCCGATGTTAAAAACGCCTGTTTTGAAGGAAAAGGCCACGGAGAGGCCGGCGACAATATAGGGTACGCCATAAACAACGACATAGGTAAATCCCTTCAGGGAAGTTACGCTGCTGATCAGCCGACCGTAGGCCGCGCCGATGCTGAGACCCATGACGGCAAGAAAAACCGCTCCGACCAGGAAACCAAGAAGGATGGAGAGCAGGATATGGATAAAGGTGTTCTCGGACATAAAGTCCCAAAATGTCTTTTTGGTTTTCATTCAGCTTTTCCTCCTGCCATCAGCAATCCAAGCTGATTCTCGTTTGCCTGACCGCCGGGGATCGAACTGACGATCTGACCGTCAAAGATCACATCGATCACGTCCGACAGACTCATGATCTCATCCAGCTCAAACGAGACGAGCAATACAGCCTTTCCTTTGTTGCGCTGCCCGACGATATACTTATGAACATATTCGATTGCGCCTACGTCCAACCCGCGGGTTGGGTTGACGGCGATCAGAAGATCCTTGTCGTTCTGAACCTCACGGGCAATAATCACCTTCTGCTGATTCCCGCCGGAAAGGGTTCCGGCCGCACGCTTCTCGCTCTGCTTCGGGCGAATGTCATAATCGGTGATGGATTGGGTTGCATGAGAGAAAATCGGCGCGCGACGAAGAAAACCTTTTTCTGCAAAAGGAGCGGCTGTGTAATTCTGAAGGATCAGGTTGTCTTCAATGGAGAAGTCCAGCACGAGTCCGTGCTTCTGCCGGTCTGCCGGGATACTGGAAACTCCATGGTTAAAGCAGAAGGAGGGAGATTTGTTGAAGATGCTGACGCCGTTCACAAGCGCATCGCCCTTTGTTCCTTTCCGCAGACCTGTAAGGATCTCCACAAGCTCCGTCTGGCCGTTTCCGTCGATTCCGGCAATTCCGACAATCTCCCCGGCATGAACCTGCAGATTCAGCCCCTTCAGAATTTCAACCCCGCGATAGTCCACACCGTGAAGGTCCCTGACATCCAGCACGACTTCCCCGGGCTCCTGCTCCGGCTTGTCCACCTTGAAGGTAACCTTGCGGCCGACCATCATGCTGGCCAGATCATTCTCGTCCACCGTATCCACATCCACCGTGCCGATATATTTACCCAGCCGGATGATGGTGCAGAAATCAGCGGATTCCTTGATTTCCTTCAGCTTGTGGGTGATCAGAATAATACTCTTGCCATCGTGGGTCAGATTATGCATGATATCGATCAGTTCCACGATTTCCTGCGGAGTCAGGGAGGAAGTCGGCTCATCCAGGATCAGAATATCCGCGCCGCGGTAAAGGGCTTTCAGAATCTCCACACGCTGCTGCATGCCGACGGAGATATCCTCTATTTTTGCATCGGGATCAATGGACAGGCCATATTTTTCAGAGAGCGCGATCACGTTTTTCCTTGCGCTATCCATATCCACCGTGATTCCCTTCATCGGTTCAGCGCCCAGAACAATGTTTTCGGTAACTGTGAAGGGCTGCACAAGCATGAAGTGCTGATGCACCATGCCGATGCCGGCGTTGATGGCGTCCCTCGGATTGTTCATTTCGATCTTCCGGCCGTTCACCAGGATTTCCCCTGAGGTAGGCTTCAGCAGGCCGTAAAGCTGATTCATGAGCGTTGATTTCCCTGCGCCGTTTTCACCAAGAATGGCATGAATTTCCCCTTTGTGGACCGTGAGATTGATCCCATCATTTGCAACAAAATCGCCAAATTTCTTGACAATATTGCGCATTTCGATCGCCGGGGAATTCATATCCACGTATTCCTTCGACAAAGAACGCGCCTCCCTTTATGAAAAGTATGGAAGACCGGGATGTTCTGACCCCGGAAATACCTAGTTCTATATTACGATTTTTTAAGCATCGGGTCAACTGTTTTTCGTTGACATCCCTTTTCGAAAAGACTAAAATTATAATAAGAAATAATGGAGGTTCAGCCGATGTCTGAAGCATTGAAGATTATTCAGGATCCAACCTTAACATATCGTCAGAAACTGGTAAACCTGGCCCGCCTGGGAGAGAGCACGGACGACAGTCTGATCTATTCCGACGCCTATTACGAGGCAAAAAAAAAGGGTGCGCTGTGCGATCTGAACGAAGGGGTTATGCCCTTCCGTCCCCGGTATATCTGCCCGGATTATGAGCTGCTGTTTCGGAAGGGATGCAGCTTTCTTCAGCTTGATCCGCCAAAGGATCTGCTGGAAGCGGTCAACGTGCTGGAAATCTTTTATTGCCATGTTCCTTCGATCACAACCTATCCGGTTTATCTGGGGGATCTTGACAAGCTGCTTGAGCCTTTTGTTGTGAAGGAAGACAGAGCCTATGCCAAGAAAGTTCTGGGCCTGTTCCTGCGGAATATCGACAGAATTCAGACGGACAGTTTTGTCCATGCGGATATCGGCCCTGAGGACAGCGTGACCGGCCGGATCCTGCTGGAACTGACGGAGGAGATGCAGCTCGCCGTTCCCAATCTCACGCTTCGGTATGATCCGGAGCTGACCAGCGATGATTTTGCACTGGCCTGCGTCAGATGCATGCTGAAGGTGGCGAAGCCTTCCTTTGCCAACCATCGTATGTTCCGAAAGGAATGGGGAGAAAAATATGCGATTGCCTCCTGCTATAACGGCCTGATGATCGGCGGCGGAGGTTTCACGCTTCCGAGAATGAGACTTTATGAGTGCTCGCTGAACGCCCGGGATCCTGAGGATTTTATCGAACACGAACTGCCGAAGTATATTGATCTGCAGCTCGAATACATGGATAAACGGGTACGGTTTATTGTGGAGGAAAGCTCCTTCTTCAAGACCAATTTCCTGGTTACGGAAGGGTTTGTAAAGCTTGAGAATTTTACCGGCATGTTCGGCGTGGTCGGACTGGCTGAGTGCTGCAATCATTTGCTGGGGATCTCTGATGTCCGGAAGGGCTTCGGACTGAATGAGGAAGCGACCAGGCTTGGAAGACGGATAATGGATGCGATTGAAAAGCGGGTCAGCGAGCATACAGCCCCCTACTGCGATGCGTTTGACCATCATTATCGTCTTCATGCGCAGGTCGGCATTGATACCGACGGCATGGATGATTCTCCCGGAACCCGGATTCCGATCGGTGCAGAACCGTGCATGCTGGATCAGCTGGAAGTGAATGAGCAGTTCCATCCTTATTTCCCGACCGGAACGGGTGATATTTTCAAGTTTGAAGAAACCTATGCGAAAACGCCCGGGGCGATTCTTCCCATCATCAAGGCGTCATTCCAGCGCGGGCTTCGGTATTTTTCCGGATATCTGGAAAATAACGACGTGGTTCGGGTAACGGGATATCTGGTGAAAAAAAGCGAAATAGAAAAACTGCGTCAGAAAAAGCAGAGCCTGAATCAGGTGACTCTGTATGGCATGGGCGCGCAAGATGGCGGGCACGCGCTGGACAGAAGGATTCAACGTCATGAAGAGAGCTCTAATCAATAAGATCATTCCTTTTTCAAATGTGGACGGGCCTGGAAACAGAACAGCCATCTTCTTTCAGGGCTGTTCCTTTCACTGCCGGTTCTGTCATAATCCGGAAACAATGCAGGTATGCCGCAATTGCGGCGCCTGCGTTTCCGTTTGCCCGGCAAAGGCCCTCCGGATCAGTGAAAACGGAATTGTAAGCTGGGATGCAGAAGCCTGCGTACAATGCGATTCATGCATCCGGATCTGCAGCCATTTTGCTTCTCCGAGAGTGGAGGCCCTGACGGTGGAGGAGCTTCTGACGAGAATCAGGCGGCCGTTGCCCTATATTGACGGGATCACAACCTCAGGCGGTGACTGCACGCTCTATCCTGATTTTCTGACCGATCTTTTCCAGGCTGTGCACAGGGAAGGGAAAACCTGCCTGATTGACGCGAACGGTGCCTATGATTTTTCAAAAGACCTGCGGCTGACGGAAGCCTGCGACGGCGTGATGCTGGATGTAAAAGCGGTCAGCCCTGAATGGAGCCGGTGGCTGATTGGCCGGGACGCGGATCCGGTGATGAGAAATCTGGAATTTCTGCTTGACGCAGAGAAACTTCAGGAAGTGCGCACCGTGATTTTCCCCGGGCGGGACGCGGAAAACGAGGAGACCGTACGCTGTGTGGCTGAGATCATTCAGAACCGGTGCGATTATAAAATAATCCGATACCGTCCGTACGGCGTCAGGGAAGCATATCAGAGGGAACTTGGGGACGTCGAAACGGATGAAGCCTATGCGAAACGATATGCGGATCTGGCCCGCAGGCTTGGTGCAGGTCGGGCATTTGTCGTCTGAAAACGGGTAACGGTACTGCAGACCAGGCTGGAACGGCCAGGGCTACGGAAACCGGGATGAAAGCAAAAAGACTGGCTGCTCACAAAAGGAGCAGCCAGTCCGTTTTTCAGGAATCAGACATTCCTGAGACGCTGTTTGCCGAAATCCTGCGGCTGATCAGCCGGATCAGTCATCCAGGGTGAACGCGGGCACGTCAGCGGCATTGGTGGGAACAGACTTTTCACCGGCGATGATCGCAGCCTTGGCGGCTTCGACAGTGGCCAGCACGTCAGCGGGGATATGGTCCCGGGTGGGAGCAAGGTCCACGCCGCCGTTGGACAGGTCATACATATGGACGCCGGCGGTGAAGGTTCCGGCCTTCACGGCCTTGGAGATGTCCTGGGAAGCAGTGTCAACCCGCTTCATGGCGGAGGTGATCACATGCTCGGGAGCCAGAGGAGCCTGGTCCGTATCCACGCCGATCGCCCAAATGCCTTCTTCGTCGCAGGCGTTGATAACGCCCAGACCGGTGCCGCCGGCAGCGTGGTAGATGACGTCGGCGCCCTTGGTGATCATGTCCTTCGCAGCGGTGGTGCCGCCGGCAATGTCACCGAAGTTGTTCGCATTATACTGCAGAACGGTAGCGTCGGGGCAGGCTTCCAGCACGCCGGTGATGTAGCCGATGCCAAACAGATTCATGGAGTCAGAAACCATGCCCTGCACATAACCGACGGTTTTGCTCTGGGTCACGGAACCGGCAACCAGGCCGACCAGGTAGGAGGCCTGCTCCTGGGCGAACATCAGGCAGGCAACGTTGGGCAGATCCGCATTCGTGGAATCATCGATGATGGCAAAGAGCTGTTCGGGATTGTCCTGGGCAGCTTCGCGGGTGGCGTCAGCCAGCATGTAGCCCACGCAGATAATGAGATCATAGCCTTCTTCGATGAAGGTGTTGATGTTGGTCTGATAATCAGCGTCGGTCTTGCTTTCCAGATAATTCACTTCAAAGGAAGGATCCTCAGCGGCCAGGGCCTGAAGGCCTTCCCAGGAAGTCTGGTTGAAGGACTTGTCATTCACGCCGCCAACATCGGTCACCATACCGATCTTAACGGTCTTGCTTTCGGCGGAAGCAAAGCTGACGACGGTCAGCACCATGCACAGCGCCAGAACCAGAGACAGGAACTTTTTCATGTCAATCCCCTCCAATTAAGATAATGTTTGAACAGGAGAAGCCCTATTCTTTTTGGAATTATAACATGCCCGAATGTGTAAATCAAGGGAGCCTTTCAAGGGGGCAGTTTACAAAAGTATTAAAGATAAATGCAAATTGAAACGGAACGGGAGATATGATAAGATACAGGAAGAGCTCCAAGGAGGAAAGAAAGATGCGCGAGATAATGGTAATCGGAATCGCCGGCGGAACAGGCAGCGGAAAAACCACCATCACGGACCGGCTGGTGGAAAAATTCGGCGGGAACGTATCCGTGGTCCATCATGACAATTACTACAAGGCTCATCATAACATGCCCTATGAGGAAAGATGCCTGCTGAATTATGACCATCCGGATTCCTTCGATACGGACATGATGATTGAGCATCTCCGCCTGCTGAAAAGCGGAAAATCGGTGCAGTGCCCGGTTTATGATTACGCGATTCACGACAGAAGTGAAAAGACGATTACGATTGAGCCCACAAGAGTCATCATTGTCGAAGGAATTCTGATCTATGCCGAACCCAGGCTATGCGATCTGATGGATGTGAAGATTTTTGTGGATACGGATGCGGATGTCAGAATCCTGCGCAGGATTCAGAGGGATGTGCAGGAGCGGGGGCGCAGCCTGGACAGCGTGATCAATCAGTATCTGTCAACGGTCAAACCGATGCATGAGCAGTTTGTGGAGCCCAGCAAGCGCCGTGCGGATGTTATCATCCCGGAGGGAGGCCGGAATATGGTCGCCCTGGAAATGGTCGTGCAGCGGGTGAAGGCGCACCTGGAAAAAAAGACGACCTGAAAAACCTGGAAGTCTGAGAAAGGGAAGGACGGAAGTAAAAGCAGAATGGCTAAACTATATTTCAAATACGGGGTGATGGGCTCTTCCAAATCTGCCCAGGCCCTTATCACCAAATTCAATTATGAGGAACGCGGGATGACCGTCTGGCTGATCAAACCCAGCATTGATACCCGGGACGGAGCGGATATTATCAGAAGCCGCATCGGGCTGCAGTGCGAGGCGGAGGTCATCACTCCGGAGACGAGGATTGCAGACCGTTATGCCCGGGTCGGGAAAAAGGATGTGATTATCGCGGATGAAGCTCAGTTTTTCACCCCGGAACAGATTGACGAGCTTCGGTATCTCGTGGATGAGGAAGATCTTCCGATCCTATGCTTCGGTCTGCGGACGGATTTCCTGACACATTTTTTCCCGGGAGCCCAGCGGCTGATGGAACTTGCGGATTCCATCACGGAAATCAAGACGGTTTGCGAATGCGGAAGAAAGGCAACGGTGAATGCAAGGCTGGACGACAGTGGCAGAATCATTACCACCGGCGGGCAGGTTCTCCTGGGCGGGAATGACAGGTATCTTGCCATGTGTCATCAGTGCTGGAAGAGAAAAATCAGGGACCAGAAACAGGCAAAATGAACCGTAGTTTGTTTTTGCTTTTATCTATATTGCATTCTTTTCAAAGGATGATGGGATACAAAAACCCCGCCTTCGTTAAAAAACGGAGGCGGGGTTTTAAGATGAATCACATATTCATGAGAGCAAACCAGTCCTTGATTTTGTTCAGCAGTTCGGCGTTGGAGGCAGTCTTCTCCATCATGGAGAGCAGCTGCGTGATGGCTGCCGCGGAGGTGGAAGAACGCAGCATCTGCCGGATCAGGTTCAGACCTTCCTTCTGCTGATCATTCAGCAGAAGATCGGAATTCTTGGTAAAGCTTCTCTGCAGCTGAATGGGCGGATGTATGCCCGCCCGGACCAGAGACTGATCCAGCATCAGCTCCATGTTGGCCGTGCCCTTGAATTCCTCCACCACGGAATCATCCACCTTATTTCCGGAGGCGATATCCATCGTGGCAATCACGGTGAGAGAGCCACCTTCCTTCAGGGAACGGGCGGCTCCGAACATCCGTTTCGCTCGCAGAAGAGACGCCGGATTCACCATTCCGGGGACGCTGCGCCCCTGCTGCACCGCAGAGGATGAATAGATTTTTGCGAGCCTTGTCAGGCTGTCGGCCAGAATGACCACATCCTTTTTCTGCTCCACCAGGCGCATAGCGCGTTCAATGACCATTTCAGTCAGCCGGAGATGGGCTTCCGGAGCAAGATCAAAGGTGGAGGCCAGAACAGGGCAGGAAACGGATTCCCGGAAGGCTGTGACATCCTCCGGCGCAAGATCCAGAAGCAGGGTCAGAATGCTGACATCAGGATAGTTTTCGGAGATGGTGTTTGCATAATGCTTCAGGATTTCAATTTTCCCTGTATCCGGTGGGCAGAGCAGAAGCCCTCTCTGTCCGAAGCCCAGCGGCGCAATCAGATCAATCAACCGCATATCCGGAAGGGAAGCACCGGAACGGGATTCAAGAGAAATGCGCCGGGTGGGATAAACCGGTGTAAGCTCATCAAAGTGAGGACGCTGCATGGACTCTTCTTCCGAAAGACCGTTGACGGCGTCTATATACAGAAGGGCTGCATATTTGTCCCCCTCACGCTGAGGACGGATTTTCCCCTGAATATAGTCTCCGGTCCGCAGCGAAAATCTGCGGATCTGAGCCATGGAGACATAGATATCTCTGGATGAGGGCATGAAATTGGAGGCGCGAAGGAATCCGTATCCATCGGGATGCAGCTCGAGGATACCGCTGCCTTCCTCAAAATCCCCGGCTTCCAAAAGCTCCTCCAGCGTGGGCGCCGAAGAGGCGGAAGAATCAGGCAGAGAAGATTCCGTATTGATTTCCGAGGAGGGGATGGGGGCAGAGGAGGCGGCAAGGGTGGAGGATGCAGGCCCGAAGGTACCGCTGGAGGCAAAGCCGATCCGATGATCCGGCAGCGGAGAAACGAAAGGCTTCGGAGCATCATGCTCCGGAACGGAGGAAGGAGGGTTTTTGGAATCCTGACCTGACCCGGGACCGAACCGCGGCCCGAAGGTGTGGGGCCGCAGGGCCGGCTGTCCCCGCTGATCGGAAAGGAGTGGCCGACCGGAGGGCGTTGTGCTCTGCCAGGCGAGACGCTGATTCCCGACGGAGGAATGGGCGCCGCTGTGGGGAGAATCCGGGCTGTGCCACGCAGCCTGGAAACGGGGAGCTTCCCGGGAGCTCTGGATATTCTCAGCCTCCGAATCTTCTGCTCCGGGGACTTCGTCCGGCATAGCGGAGGCGGATGAAGAGGTGAAATCCTCAGTGAAAGAAGCTTCCGATGCGGCCGCAGAAGAGGTGGCACCCGGTCCCGGTTCGGAAGAATCCGGAAGGGCAGCCATGATTTTATCGATGATTTTTGCCTTCTCGGTCCCGCTGCCGAGCACAATATGATTCTCCCGGGCAAGTTTTCTCAACTGTACGACGGTCATGGACTGAAGATCTGAACGGGTCATGGGAATAACCTCCTTTGAACTGAAAGGATCAGCAGGGCAGATAAAGGTTTTGCGGCGAGATGAAAACATGCATCATCAGGGCCGTACGGCAAAGATAAGATCCCTGACAACGGCCTGTTCTACGGTATGGGACAGGCCGGAACGGATGGGATCATCCAGGACCAGAAAACCGTGAGCCGAAAGGAGATCCATCAGGATTTTTCGCTTTAACGTAAGGGAATTGAAGCTGACGGCAAGAGCCGCGCCGGGATTCAGCGCTTCGCTCCAGGAGGAGAGAAGACGATCCGGGAAGGAATGGAAGGATTCGGTGCCGCCTGGCCCCGTGGGAGCATGCTGGACGCCGTAGGGTAGATCCGTAACCAGAATATCGGCCCTGTTTTTTCGCAGAAGAGGACCGGCCAGAGTGGCATCTCCGGCGTATAAGGCAAGGAACCGGGTATTCCCCTTCTTGTATTCATCCCGGGAAAGGGCATACCTGAAAACGGCACCCGGGACTCCCTGCGAACCCACTGTCTGGTTCACAGAGGAAAGAGAATGCTTGATTCCGGCGGCTTTGAGGTAACGGGAAAAATAAGTTTCTGCTTCCCTGAGGCTGCGCCGGTCCGCATCCAGACCGAGCGCACTGGCTCCCATACAGGCTGCGCAGAAAAGCGTTGTGGCTTTCCCGCAAAGCGGATCCAGCACTACGGGCTGCTCCGGATGAGGAAAGAAGGAAGTCATGGAAAGAGCCGTGTTCAGCATCATCCGTGTGAAGGTGGGATTTGTTTTTCCTTTATACTTCAGGATTTCCGGGAGATCCTCGGGAAAAGCATCGCCGGATTCAACCGGCAAGGGCTTCAGGAGATTTCCAACCTTTTCACAGAGCAGGGTGACACAGGAATGCATGGCCAGGAGACGCAGCTCATCCGGGGTGAGCTCCCGGGCTTCAAAGGTCAGAAAAACAGAAGCCCCCATGGATTCCACGGAAATCTCGGCCGGAATGGAGAGGGCACCTAACATAGAAATAAGCTCGCATCGGCTCAGCCGAAGGAGCGCCTCACGGTAATGAATGTTCGGGTGTTTCCATAGTTGAAAGGAATAGACCATCTGCATCCTCTTCCTCAAGAGAGATGTGTAAATTATAGCATAGAAAAGACTTGTTTTCAAGGCGGATTTACGGTAAAAAAAACCCTTCCCGGTCAGGGAAGGGGAAATGGCAAATTACCATTTACGTTTCCGTGCGGCTTCCGCCTTTTTCTTGCGCTTGACGCTGGGCTTCTCATAATGCTCGCGCTTACGGACTTCCTGGAGAACGCCGCTGCGTGCACACTGCCGCTTAAACCGTTTGAGCGCACTTTCCAGGGACTCATTCTCACGGATACGAACCTCAGACACTTTTATCCCTCCTCTCGCTCAAAGAAGCGACTTTCTGGTCAGCTTTTCTGAACCAAGTAGTTCGAAAAACTGCTTAGATATTATAAGATAAAACCGGAAATCCGTCAATCATTTTTTTAATCAAACCATGCTCTCTTTCATCCGGGTTCCTCCGAGAAGATGAAAATGAAGATGGGGAACGGACTGACATGCATCGGGACCGCAGTTGGAAACCAGCCGATAGCCGTGCTCCAGGCCTTCCTTGCGTGCAATCGCAGACAAAGCGCGGAGACAGGAGGCGATTTCCGCATCGCTGCAGCTGTCCACGGAGGCCAGGGAATCAACATGCTTTTTGGGAATGACAAGAATGTGCACGGGAGCCTGGGGATGGATATCCCGGAAAGCATAGACGTGCTCGTCCTCATACACTTTATCAGAGGGAATCTCACCGGCAATGATCTTGCAGAACAGACAGTTTTCCATATGCATGTACCTTCTTTCCTACAAAAATATTATGATAATGAAGCGGAGACAGAGACCGGCTCCGCATACATTCCTCCGGGAACGATTTTCTTCATCCGGACCGGAAGAATCTGCCCGGATTTGCAGGATACCCCTGCGGGAAGGGTCACCCGGATGTATTCAGATGTGTATCCCTCCCAATGGCCCTCCACAATCTCTTCCGCAAGGAACTGTGCGTCCTGACCGAGCCAGGATTCAAGATACTTCGCGGAAACCCGGGAGCCAAGCGAGATCAGTTCCCGGGCCCGGCGTTCCTTTGTTCCGGAAGGAATCTGATCCGGCAAAGCGGCAGCCGGTGTGTCGGGCCGGGGAGAGTAGGGAAAAACATGGATCCTGGCGAAGCCGATCCTTTCGATAAAAGCCCGGGTTTCCTGATACTCCGCTTCCGTTTCGCCCGGGAAGCCGGTGAGAATATCCGTTGTCAGGGCGGCGTGAGGAAAAACGGACCGGATTCTGTCCACCGCGGCGAGATATTGAGAGGTATTGTACCGGCGCCGCATCCGGGCCAGGACGGAATCGCTTCCGGACTGAAGTGCGAGATGAAACTGCGGGCAGACCTTGGGTAAATGCGCCAGCGCCTTGCAGAAGGATTCGGTGGCAATCACCGGTTCCAGGGAGCCCAGGCGGATTCTGGATACGCCCTCCACCTCGTGAACGGTTCTGACGGCATCCAGCAGGGTGGCAGAAGGAGCCGGGTTTTCCTTCCCATAGGAAGCGAGATGGATTCCGGTCAGGACAATTTCTGAAAAGCCGCAGCAGGCTAAACGGTTCACTTCATTCCGCAGGTCCTCAAGGGAACGGGAACGGATGGGTCCCCGCACGGCGGGAATAATGCAGTAGCTGCAATGATTGTTACAGCCCTCCTGAATCTTGACGGAGGCCCGGGTATGCCCCTCGAACCGGGTAATATTCAGGGATTCAAAAGGCAATCCCGGTGCAAGCGTCGTCACGGCGCATATCGGTTTGCCTTCCCTCCGGACCTGATCCAGAAGATCGGCAATTCTGCCGCGCGCCTGGGTTCCGATCACCAGATCTGCACCGGAAGCATCCAGCAGCTTCCTGCCCTGATTCTGGGCAAGACATCCGCAAAGTACCAGAATCGCGGCGGGATGCTCCCTTTTGATTCTGCGCGCCAGCTGAAGGGATTTCCGGTCGCCGGTACCGGTCACGGTACAGGTATTGATTACGTACACGTCTGCTTCCGACTGAAAGGGGACGGAAACGTATCCGGCCTGAAGAAGAAGCTCCAGCATAGCCTGTGAATCATATTGATTCACCTTGCAGCCAAGCGTATGAAAAGCAACAGTTATCATGTCTACTCCATTTCTCCGGAAAGCGCAAGAATTGCGGAAGCGGCGGCCAGCCCGGCGGTTTCCGTGCGCAGAATGCGCGGGCCCAGGGTGACTGGAATGAAACCCGGACCGAGAAGCTGCATTTCCTCCGCATCTATTCCGCCCTCAGGACCGATCAGAATGCCCAGGGACCGCATGTCGGGATGGGACAGGATGAAAGCCCGGGGACCGATTCCCTGCGCTTCCTCCCAGGGAACGATGCAGGTTTCGGGCAGGGTAGGAAGAGACGGAAGGTCGGAAAGACGTACCGGCGTCGTGACAGTTGGAATGCGACATCTTCCGGACTGCTTTCCGGCTTCCCGGGCGATGCGTTCCCAGCGGGAACGCTTTTTTTCATAATCCTGGGGTAGAAGCTTTACGACGCAGCGCTTCATCATAACCGGAACAATCCGAACGATGCCGATCTCCGCAGCTTTCTGGACAATCCAATCCATTTTATCCCCCTTGGGAATGCCCTGAAAAAGGGATATCTCCAGCGAAGGTTCCGTGGAAGAAAGCTGTTTTGTGATTTCCAGGCTTTCCTGACCAAGGAGAACTGCCAGGTACCGGTTTTCCTGACATATGATTTCAACCTGATCGCCGGTGCGAAGACGCAGGACATGGAGCGCGTGATGCATATCCTCGGAAGAGAGGCGGCACTTCCCGTTTTCAATGCTGTCAACATAAAAGCGATGCATTTATACTCCTCTCCTGGCGGCAAAGGCAGCCCATTCCTCGGAGCACAGTTCATCCAGAATTTCATATCCGGCGGCAAGCAGCGCGGAGCGAACCATTTCCTTCTTTTCCAGAACTATACCGGAGCAGAGGAAGAGCCCGCCCGGACGTATATGGGATGTAAGAGGACCTGCAAATGAGCAGATTACTTCAGCGATAATATTGGTTACGCACAGATCGCAGCTTTCCTCCACCTGTTCCAGCAGATTGCCTTCCTGCACCCGGATCACGGCATCCAGATCATGGTGAGAGACATTCTGCCTTGCAACCTGCACAGCGGAGGGGTCTATGTCGATGGCGAGCACTTCCTTTGCTCCGCAAAGGGCAGCTCCGATGGCCAGAATCCCGCTTCCGGTTCCGACGTCGATCACCTGCATATCAGGCTTTGTATACTTCTCAAGCAGATTCAGGCACAGTACGGTGGTATCATGGTATCCGCTGCCGAATGCCATTCCGGGATCCAGCTCAATGATATGATCTCCGGGAAGGGCATCCACCGTTTCCCAGGACGGCTTGATGATCAGATGCTTGCCGGCCCGGATCGGATGATAATATTTTTTCCAGCTTTCCGCCCAATCCTCATCCGGAGTGGTCCCGGTTTCAATCTGAAGAGTGCCGTAAGAGGGATATTTGTGACGCAGAGCGTCAAGAGCTTCCTCCAGACGGTGAAACAGAGCCGGAAACTGGTCGCTGCTTTCAAACCAGGAATGAACCAGAACATCCGCCGGCATACGCGTCAGAAGATCAGGATCTATAATTTCCCAGATTCCATGGGTTTTGGAAGGATCCGGGATATCCGCCCGGTCTTCTGTCTGGGTTCCGGAGGCGCCCAGATCCATCAGCACCGAAGAAACGCTCTCAGCGCCGGCAGAAGTGGTATGTACGATGATTTCTATCCAGTTCATGCTGTTCCTCCTTCAGGGATGAAAGGTTTCGAGCCCGCGCAGCAGTTCATATTCACGGATATCCCGGGCCGTTGTAAACATATATCTCGTCAGAATTTTTCCTGAACGCCAGTAAAGGCAAAGGAAAGGGCAGTCCTCCGCAAACCGGGACTGAATACGCCAAAGAACCTGCTGGTATGCAGACTGGGTAACCTGCTTGCGAAGGTCCTCAAACATGGAGGTGATCTCCTCGCTGCGGTACCGGGAATAATTCCCAACATTTCCGCGCATCAGCATAAAGCCGGGATCCGGAACGGGATCCATGGCAAAGGAAACAAGGGCCAGGTCATAGGAGCCGGCGTTCAGCCTTTCGCGCAGATTCGGAAGCGTCATGGCCTCAATGGTGGTATCGATTCCGACGGCGGAAAGCATGTCGGCGATCAGGTTCGCTGCTTCGACCCGAACGTCATTCTCGGGCTCTTCATATACATAGAATCGGAGATGGAGCCTTGCCAGCTTTCCTTCCTTGTTGAGCTTGTCCAGAATGCCGTCTTCATCGGAATCCCCCCAGCCGGCCTCTTCCAGGAGCCTTCTTGCCTCCGTCTGGCTGAGGGTGAAGTAGGAGGCAAGCGAGTCGTTGTACATCCACGTTCCGGGATACAGGGGCAGATTGGTCTGGGTCACCATTCCGGAATAAACGTTTGAAATGATTTTTGACACATCCACCACATGGCGGATTGCCAGGCGGACTTCCCGGGTCAGCTCGGAGGCGGAGTTGTTCATCAGCAGGCACTCCAGCTGGTTTGTCCGATAGGAGATGGAAAGGGAGGAGGTTCCGGATTTATACTGCGCAGCTGCGATGGATCTGGAAAACACCGTATCCACGCGCGCGTATTCATAGCTGTCCATCACGGCTTTCTGGGTATCATGAAAGGAAAACATCAGCTCCTTGACCTGCGGCTGAGCCTGCCACCAGCCGGGATTGGCCTGAAGCCAGCAATAATCTCCCGCCTGGAATGTATTGATCATATAAGGCCCGGTACCGGGAGGGCTGTCCTGATCCACCATGGAAGCGGGAACGATGGGAAAGGTCATGGCATAGAGAAGGCCGAAGCAGGGCCGCTTTGAGGTTTTGACGACCACGGTGGAATCATCCGGCGCGGAGATGGAACTGACGAAGTATTTCAGATTGGCGTAAAAACCTGAGTCCGTTGTATTCTCGTCGTTCGCCCGGTCGAGTATATATCTGGCGGAGGCGACGACATCCTGGGCTGTCAGGGGCGTGCCGTCCGAAAAGGAAACAGCGGGCCGAAGATAGAAGGTCCAGGTTTTTCCGTTTGAGGATACCTCCCAGCTTTGAGCCAGCTTTCCCTGAGGATTATAATCGTCATCAATATAGATCAGGCTTTCATAGATCAGGTTGTAGATGGAAAGCATATCCCGCTCCAGCGGAAGGAGCGGACGGATCGTAAGGGTTTTGCTGCTCTGAATGCCGATCACGAGGCTGTTTTCCACATTACTGCCGGAGACCGGAAGCGGAAGCAGCAGAACTGCTGACAGGATCAGCAGGGATATTCTGCGTAAAATAGAGCGACTGATAAATTCCATAGGCTTTGATCACCTTCCCTGCATAATTCTTTGTGGGACCGTCGGGCATGCTGGCAAGATCAAGCTTGATCCCGTCGCGGCTGAACCTTGCATCTGAGAGCCAGGCGGTAACCTGCCCCTGCCCGGCATGATAGGCGCATGCTACGCATACAGGGTCCCCGTGAAACAGGCCGGCAAGATAATTCAGATACCAGCAGCCAAACTGAATATTGCTGCCGGGATCATACATGCGCTCGAAGGAGTAGCCGGATGTTTTCAGCTTTCCGGCAATCCATTCCGCAGTATCCGGCATCAGCTGCATAAGGCCCCGGGCACCCACACCGGATTCGACGGTGGGCTGGAAGGAGCTCTCGTTGCGGATGATCGCCGTTACAAAGGCAGGATTCAGATTGTATGATGCTGCCCACTCCTCAATCAGGGAGCGATAGGAGATGGGGTAATTGTTGTGGATGGCCCATTCCTCACGGAGATGTTTTTCAGCCTGGCGCGTCAGATAAGCCTGCATCATAGAAAGCCCTGCAAAGCAGGCGAGAGAAAGAAAAAAGGCGGTTGTGAGAAGCGCGATCAGCCAGGACGGAAGCAGCCAGGGAGCTTTGGCAGCCTCTTTCCTTCTGCGTGCAGCAGCGGGGCGCTCCATGACAAAGGATGCGGCAGGCGACAGCGGGGAAACAGCGGAAGAGGAATCTTCGGCAGGGCAGCTGCCCGGGGAGGAAAGGGAAGCGGCAACGGATGTTTCGGCCGGCCCGGAAGAATCTGTTGCCGGGCTGGATTCATAGTATTTCTGAGATCTCCGGCGCGTGCGCCCGGCAAGGGCATATTCCTGCTGAAGCAGAGGCGGAAGAAGAGAGAGCGTAAAGGAAACATCTCCGGAATTGTCGATCACCACCTGACTTCGGGCAGCTTTTTCCTCTGAGGACAGGGAGGAACGGATCCGAAGCCTGGCCTGCTGTTCGGAGAGCCCGTCCCGAAGCATGAGGCGCTCCAGCTGTACCGACTCGGGAAGAAAGACGCACCATACCGTATCACAGAGCTTATCGTAATTCTTTTCGAACAGCAGAGGGAAGTCCAGAAAACAAAGGGAAAAACCGGCTTCGGAAGCCTGGCTGATCCGCTCCTTTGTCAGCTGCTGAAGAAGCGGCGCCATGAGCTGATCCAGCTGACTCCGGGCGGACGGGTCGGAAAAGATCAGAGCTCCCAGCTTTTTGCGCTCCAGAGCGCCGCCGGGAGAAAAAAACTGATCTCCGAAATGGGCCCGGATCAGCGGGAGAGCCGGGCCTCCGGCCGCCGTCAGCTCTCTGGAGAGAAGATCCCCGTCAATCACAGTGCATCCCGGCTGCTTGCGGAGCCATGCGCTGACAGTGCTTTTCCCGCAGGCAATACTCCCTGTCAGGCCAATGATCCGCAACGTGAGTCTCTCCTTTCAAAAGACCCGGCAGATTTCCTCTGCCGGGATTTCGGTCTGACGGAACAAAATCTGATCATCCCATATGCGTCGTCAGAAGCTTTTTCTTCAGCTCCGCTTCCATGGTATAGAGCTGTTTTTCCGCTTCCAGACGTTTTGCATGGCCTTCGGTCTGAATCTGAAGCACCTCATCAATGGTTTCAATCAGGGACTGGTTTGTCTGCAGCAGGGTTTCCATATCAATAATCCCGCGCTCAGCTTCCCTGGCGGTTTCAACCGTGCCGATTTTCAGCGCTTCCGCGTTCTTCCGAAGAAGTTCATTGGTCATATCCGTAACGGCGGTCTGGGCGGCAAGCGCCTCCTTGGAATGGTGAAGGCCCAGGGCAAGGACCATCTGGCTTTTCCACAGGGGAAGGGTATTGGAAAGGGTGGACTGGATCCTCTCCACAAGAAGGCTGTCGTTATTTTGCAGCAGCCGAATCTGCGGGGCCATCTGCATGGACACCTGTCGGGTCAGCTTCAGATCATACAGCTTCTTCTCGAACCGGTCGCACTGGGCGGCCAGATCGTTGGCCTTCTGTGCATCCATCGCATCCCCGCTGGCAGCGGCTTTGTCAAGCAGCTCTTTCAGCTCGGTATTTCTGATTTCGGCGAGCTTTTTGTCCCCGGCAATGATATACAGGGTCAGCTGACGGAAGTATTCACTGTTCTGATCATAAAGCCGATCAAACATGGAAACATCCTTCAGCAGCTGAGCCTGATACCCCTCCAGGGAGCCAGCGATGTTTTCAACCGTAGCGGAGACCTCGCCGTATCTGGCTTTCATACGCTCTACCTTGTCCGTAGCCTTGGAGAAAAGCCGGCGAAGACCTTTGGGCTCTTCCGTATCCCGCTCAAAGCCCTTCAGTTCAGACACCAGATTCACGAGCATATTGCCTACTTCGCCGGTGTCCTGGGTTTTCACCGTGGCGAGTGCGTTTTCTGAAAAATCAGCGATGCGCTTCTGGGCATCGGCTCCGAAAAGAAGCACATGCTCCGGATTCGTGATGTCAATCTTCGTGATAAAATCGTCGATGGCCTTGCGCTCCGCATCTGTCAGCTGAGAATCGTCGAGCATCGGGATCTGAGCAGGTTCCTCGGCTTTTGTCTGCTGAATGCTTTGGGTCTGATCCTGTGCCGGGGTGCTTTCAGCTACGGGCTTCAGGGAGAGCTGGGGAGCGGGGGAGTTGATTTCTGACATGAGAAGACCTCCTTTACTTAAAAGCAATACAGTCGATCAATCAAGATGCTTGGAGCGGGAGGAAGCATCCTGCGCGGAGGAAGAATCCTCCCTGGAATTCGGAAACTCCATTACCGGGACAGAAGTGGCGCGCATCTGGGCTTCCGCCGCGGTACGCGGCTCCGCATCCGGAATCGGATCATTCAGCCCGGAGAATTCGCTTTCAGCGTAGCCGTCCCTCTTCAGCATCTGCTCCAGCACATCAATATCCGTGGAAATATCCAGCAGATTTTCCTTGTGAAGGGAATCGATCTGCTTCTGACAGGCCGTCAGAATCATGCTGAGCCCCCGCACGGTGGTATCCCGGGCGTCCGTCATTTCTCTGAATGAAACGCCACGATCCTGCATGGTGCGGTAATTGGCGAGGATTTTCAGCGTAGTCGGGAGATAATAGTTCATGAATTTCCGAACCTGGGGAGCTTTTGCGGGAGCTTCGGAAACGGAACGGAAGATCTGCTCGCATTTATCGCAGATGGATTCCATCTGGGATGAAAGATGCGGGTCCGGAATCGCAGCATTTTCTTTGCGGATGGTAGCAACAATTTCCTGCCCCTTGGTAATGACCGCATCCGCAGCGGGATCACCGGTCAAGGGAATGCGGGAAGCAGCTTCCCTGGCCTTTTTTTCTTCCTCCGCCCGGAGCCGGCGGGCTTCTTCCTCCGCTTCACGCTGCCGGCGCTCTTCGTCTTCTCTGTTGTGCGTTGTGGTATCCAGACCGGAACCCATAATCGAAGCGATCTTGCCGATGCCAAGACCGGCGAGGACGCCAAGCACAATGCCGCCAAAGGAGAAACCGGAGATAGAGGAAAGAAGAAAAGCGGTTATAAGAAAGCCGATTCCGCCGGATTTCGGATTGCTGTTGGGATTCTTCTTCTTTGCCACGACCGAAACTGCTCCTTCCTGAAAAACTGTGGATATCATACCACAGAAAGAAAGGAAAGAAAAGGGCTTATTCCGGTGCAAAAGGGCTGTCTATTTTTCAAAAAAAAGAAAAGCGGATCGCATTGATCCGCTTTTCCGGAGAATAAAACTTATTTGATTTCGACGGTGGCGCCCACAGCCTTGAACTGCTCGGCAATCTTCTCGGCTTCTTCCTTGGAGACGCCTTCCTTCAGGGTCTTGGGAGCGGACTCCACGATTTCCTTCGCTTCCTTCAGGCCCAGACCGGAAACGACTTCGCGGACAACCTTGATGACCTTGATCTTCTCGGAACCGGCTTCCTTCAGGACCACGTCAAACTCAGTCTTCTCTTCTTCCGCGGCAGCGGGAGCAGCACCGGCAGCACCGCCGGCAACGGCGATCGCGCCGGTCACGCCGAACTTCTCCTTCAGCGCATCAACAAGTTCCTTCACCTGAAGCAGGGACATACCCTCAATCGCTTCAATAATTTCCTGATTCGTCATAATTGATTTCCTCCATTAAATCGTTGGTTAAGATGCAAAACATTGCCTGTCAGGCAGCACCATGTCAGGCGGCTTCTTTCTTCTCGGCGATTTCGTCCAGCACAGCGACCAGCGCGGAAACGGGAGACACCAGGCAGCCGACCAGCGTGCCAAGCAGTTCGTCGCGGCTCGGCGTCGCAGCCAGGGCCTTGATTCCCGCCACATCCGTGAACTCGGTTCCGGTCAGACCGCCTTTGATCTCAAGAGAGGTCAGCTTGTTCTTTTCAATGAAAGAACTGACGATCTTCGGGGCGGCTGTCACATCATCCGTACCGAATACGAAAGCATTGGGGCCCTCCAGCAGCGCATCGAGACCTTCGATGTTCAGTTCCTTCAGGGCGCGCCCAACCAGCCGGTTCTTCAGCACGCAGTAATGCACATTGTTTTCGCGGCACTGCTTCCGCAGCTCCGTTACCTGCTCCACGGTCAGACCGTTATAGGAACAGACAACCACGGATTCGGCATTCTTGAACTTTTCAATGATATCCGCCACAACCTGCTTTTTGATTTCCAGATTCTTGCTCATGCAAACACACCTCCGATCCGGTTCGGAATAAGAAAAACCTTGCGAACAGGCGCAAGGTTCATATGATGTCATATGATAACTCGCACCTCGGCAGGCGGGCCAAAACCCTTTAAACCAATCAGGTACCGGCTGTCTACGGCAATGGTTTCCTCAAAAACCTCGGATACATTATCATAAGATCCACCAAATGTCAAGAAAAGAATTCATCCCGATTTGATTGCCTTCGGAAAAGGAAAAACCGGAAAAATTTCGAAATATGACATTGGATTTATTAATTGTGACGAAATAATGTTGACGGCTTAATTATTTTGTAATAAAATAAGCTGATATGACCGGAAGGGAGGTGAGGATGAATGAAAAAGTGGAAGGTATGGCTGATTCTGCTTCTGCTGTCCTGCAGCATCCCGCTGTGCTGTGCCATCGCCTGGAACGGGACGGTTACCGCGAATTCTCTGAATGTGAGAAAGAGCGCTTCCGGCGACAGCAAGGTTGTGAAGGTGCTGAAAGAAGGCGCGAAGGTCGAGGTGCTTTCCACATCCGGAAGCTGGTATAAAATCAAGGCCGGGGGAACAACCGGTTATGCTGCAAAAAAATATATCAAAAAAGCTTCTTCCTCCGGAAACACGAATTCCTCCTCCTCGTCCTCCTCTTCCTCGGGGACCTGTTCTGTCGGCGATTCCGGCGCCGCTGTGAAAGCGGTTCAGAAAAAACTGAAAAGCCTCGGATATTATTCCGGATCCGTGGACGGAGATTACGGCAGCGGGACGAAGAAGGCGGTTCTGGCCTTTCAGAAGGCAAACGGTCTGAAACAGACCGGAAACGTGAACAGCAGCACGCTGAAAAAGCTGAACAATGGCGGAAAGGAAAGCTCAAACACATCCTCTTCCTCCAGCTCCGGAAGCACCTGCGCTCCCGGAGACAGCGGCTCTGCCGTGAAAGCGGTACAAAAAAAGCTGAAAAGCCTCGGGTATTATTCCGGATCCGTGGACGGGGATTACGGCAGCGGAACAAAAGCCGCCGTAAAAGCGTTTCAGAAGGCAAACGGACTTACGGCAAACGGCGTTGCAAACAAGAAAACCATCTCAAAAATGAACAGCTCCGGTGCTGTCAAGGCTTCCGGCGGCGGCGGAAAAGGCGGATATACGACGGAAAGCCTGAACTGGTTCAAACATCCGAATACCATTCCGCATCATGCCACCTTCCAGGTTAAGGATGTAAAAACGGGAAAGGTTTTCACCGTCAAACGCTGGACAGGAGCCAACCATGCGGACTGTGAACCGGCCAGTGCCAAAGATACCCGGATCATGAAAAGCATCTTCGGCCACTGGAGCTGGAAGAGAAGGGCAATTCTCGTCAAATACAACGGACATGTATATGCTGCCTCCATGAATGGGATGCCGCATGGCACGGGCACGATTAAAAATAATAATTTTGACGGACATTTCTGCATCCATTTTACGGGGAGCAAAACCCACGGAAGCGGGAAGGTTGATTCCATGCACCAGAACTGCGTGAAAACGGCGCTGAAGCATTCCTGGTAGGAAGAGAATTCTTCCTGCCTTTGTTTTTTTAAACGGAATTTTTGCGGGAAGCACTTTTTTTTATGGCCTGAATATGATATAAATACATGTCTGAATTCGGGTAAAAGGAGGAAGATCATGCTTATTCAGGCACCCAGGGGAACAAAGGATGTGCTGCCGAAAGAGAGCTACAAATGGCAGTTTATAGAGGAAAAAATGAGACGCGCGGCCGCTTTGGCCGGGTATAGGGAAATCAGAACTCCTGTTTTTGAGCACACGGAGCTGTTTGCCAGAGGCGTTGGCGATACGACGGATATTGTCCAGAAGGAAATGTATACCTTTGAGGACAAGGGAAAGCGTTCCATCACACTGAAGCCGGAGGGCACTGCCGGCGCGGTCCGCAGCTTTCTTGAAAGTGGGCTGTATGCGGATGCCCTGCCGTCCAAGATGTATTATCTGAATGCGCCGATCTTCCGATATGAGGCGCCGCAGAGCGGGCGCCTTCGGGAGCATCATCAGTTTGGCTTGGAATGCTTTGGCGCAAAGGAAGCAACCGCGGACGCAGAGCTGATTCTTACGGCCTTCAGACTTCTCAGCGATCTGGGCATCCGGAATCTGAGCGTGAATATCAACAGCATCGGATGTCCCAACTGCCGCCCGGCTTATTATGCCAGCCTGAAGGATTATTTGGCCGGAAGGGTGGACCATCTCTGCGAGGACTGCAGGAATCGCTTTGAAAGAAATCCTCTTCGGGTGCTGGACTGCAAAAAGCCCAATTGTCAGGAAATGGTTGCCGACGCTCCCGGAATGCTGGATTACCTGTGCGACGAATGCCGGGAGCATTTCACCCAGCTGCAGGAATGCCTGCGGGTTGCGGGAATCCCGTTCCAGGTGAATCCGAAGATTGTGCGGGGCCTGGATTATTATACGAAGACGGTATTTGAGATCATCACTTCCACGCAGGAGGGCAAGCTGACGGTTTGCGGAGGCGGCAGATATGATCATCTCGTTTCCCAGCTCGGCGGACCGGACATTCCGGCTG
>CAZRLU010000004.1:0-32986 GCA_964600995.1 uncultured Oscillospiraceae bacterium
TCGGGACCGCAGACCTTGCAGCTGCAGCGCATGCCTTCACCTCCAACAAAAACGATAGAATTATAGCAGAGGGAAGGAGTTTCTTCAAGGCTTTGGAAAAAGCATGGCTGGATGGATGAAGGAGCATTCTGCGCCATCTCAATTTTTTTCAGAAAAGAATACAGACGCAACTATAGGGGGCAAGACGGAAGGAGACTCATACATTTTCGTCTCCAGGGTCATATATGGAATCGCGCAGCAGATTTTCCACGGTTGTGTTCAGAATCTGCGCGAAACGCTTCAGTTCATAATCAGTGATGATCCGATCTCCGTTCTCAATCCGGCTGATGGCCTTCTGGTCAATCTGAATACCGTATGTCTGCATCCGGGCAACCACCTGCTCCTGGGTAAGATTCCGTTCTCTGCGAAGTTTTTTTATATTGTTTCCTGCTATGTTGTGAGCTTCATTGAAACGTAATATTTTCATGGCCGTTCCCCTTGCCTGGAAGCTAATATTGCCCTTGACTCTATCATTTCAAATTCGTATAATTATCCCAATCAGGGATATTTGATGTGAACATTTGGGGGGACAGACATGAATCGACTGAAAATCTGGAAAATAGGTGTTTTGCTTCTGCTGATGCAGATGCTTTTTTCTTGCGCCTTCGCGGCGGAAAGCACCCGCAATCCGCTGGCCATTGATATGGTGATCGTCATTGAAAACAGCCTGCGGATGAACGAGGCGCGGAGCACGGACAGAAAGCTCGACAAAGAAGGCCTGCGCTTTGACGCCGCGGCCGCGCTGATCGGCATGTGCGACGCCAAGTATTCCAGGGCAACCTATTTTCTTTTCAACAATGATCTGTATGTGTACAGCGAGACAGGAACCGGCAATGTTACCGGCGTGACCCCCAATGACATCGCGCTCTTTGATATCTCGCTGCCCGTGCACAAACCGCAGCGGCAAACGATGATGGAGACGCTGAACGGTTCCAAGATCCGGAACGGATACGGGACGAAGGCCGGCGCGGACATCGGGAAAGCCTTCTCCGCCGCGGTGGACGTTCAGCTGCGGGATCAGAGCAGCGGTAACCGGAAGGTCATTCTGCTTCTGACCTCCGGCAACAACGCACTCAGCGACGCTTCCCTGAAGATGGCACGGGACGCAAGGGAAAAGGCGGTTCAGAACGGCATCGATGTCTATGCGGTCGCGCTGACGGACACCTCTTCCACGCAGCTTCTGCAGGAGCTGGTGACCAGCCCGGACAACTATCAGTTTGTTTACAGCCCGGAAGACCTGGTGGATGTATACCGCAACTTCTTTGCCGGCATGATCGGATCCGATCCGATGGAAAGCCGGTCTGTCAAGCTGGATGATGAGAAGTCCGAGATTCAGCTTGAGATCCCGAATGATTCGGTGGCGGAGGTCAACATCATTCTCCCACTGAAGCAGGTGGACGATCTGGTCCTTACGGACCCGGAGGGAAAGACCATCACCAGAACGGAAGACAATGTGATGGTCAGCAAGAGCACGAACTTCATCAGCTATAAACTGATCGCCCCGAAGAGCGATATCTACCGCCTGAGCTATACTTCCGCAAACGAGCAGAACGTGGTTGTGCAGTATGTGTTCAGCTACGGGGTGCAGGTCCGGGCAGAGGCCAATTCCCAGAAGATCAACAAGCACGAGCCGGTTACGATCACTGCGAAGTACTACGTTGACGGAATGGCGACAAGCGATGAGAAACTGTACAATATCCCGGCGACGCTGACCCTGCGGAAGGGGGACCGGATTATTTCCTCCTCTCCCATGGGACATGATGCCAACGGGTATACCCTGACATTTGATCAGCTGGATGAATACGGATCCGGCGAATATACGGCGGATATTCATTTTGAGGGAGACGGCCTGAAGAGAGACAGCGCGCCGGTTGTGTTCGAGCTCGTCAACAACCCGCCGGAGCTGATTTCCCCCGCCGTGACCGGGGATCAGTACCGCACAACCATCAACATTCCCCGGGAGGCGGATTCCTATCTTCCCGAAAAGAACGGACGCTCCTGGGACCTGGCCACTTTTGTGAAGGACATCAACGGGGACGCGCTGTCCGCGGAGATCATTTCCAATACCTCCGAAACGGATGTGACCCTGGACGGGATGAAGCTTACGGTGCAGCCGAGAAAGGACACGGCCACCGCCGGAGAAGTGCGGGTCCTGATCACGGATGATGACGGCGGCCGGGGACCGGAGCTCTCCTTCGGGATTGAGATTGACAACTATGAATCCAGATATGATCAGTACACGGCCCGGTTTGATCCGGTGAAGGGAATTGAAAAGAACAGCACCTGTGATCTGACGCTCCGGATGTATGACGCAAACGGGGAGGAAGTCCGCACGGACAGCCAGGTTCCGGATGAGATCATCGCCTCCGTGGCGGAGCCGGGAATCCAGCCCCGGGACGTTGTGATGAAGAAGGAGGGCGGCCACTGGACCGGCTCCTTCCAAACCGGAGACCGGGCCGCGGAATACGAGGTAACCGCCAGGATCAAGGTGGGACAGAAGACCATCTCCGCGCAGAGCGCCGCGATCTCCAGCGAAAACAAGGCGCCCAGCCTGATCCCGGAGGCAAAGGATCACCAGAGCTGGAATATTGTGATCAACGAGCCCAGCGACACGGAAACCTACAAGGAGCAGGTCCGGACCTGGAATCTGAACAGCTTCGTGCAGGACCTGAACGGGGATCCGATCACCTTTGAAATCGATCCGGACGCTTCCAACGCGGACGTGGTGGCGTCCGTCAATCCGGCGGATCAGACGCTGACCATCAAGAACAAGCTGAATACGGAGACGGACGGGGATATCGTCGTGCGCTGCCAGGACAACGACGGCCTGGCCGGCCCGAACCTGACCTTCCATGTGACGGTGGTGTCCAATGAGGAAAAGTACAAGGCCTATACCGCGGAGCTGAAGCCGGACGGACACGGCAAGAGCAGAAACACCACGGTTACCCTGAGCGTCTATGATGAAAGAGGCATGCTGGTTACCGGGGATTCCAACCTTCCGGCCAGAATGGACGGCACCTATACACTGGGCAACACCCAGACGCCGCTGACCTTTGAACGGGGAAAAGACGGGAAATGGACGGGCGCTTTCACCACAACGGATCAGGAAGCTGAATATACGATTTCCGCCAGCGTCCGGGTCAGCCAGAACGTGAGCATCCACGCGCCGGATCTGAAGCTGAACACCGTGAACACCGCGCCCCGTGTGGTGAAGGAGCTGAACGCGGAGGCCGGGATTCCCGAGGTCATCTATGTTGAGCCCTTCCTGATCTGGAATCAGGCGACCGGGGATGTGGTGGTGCCGGATCTGAACGCGTATTTTGAGGATCCGGACGGGGACATTCTGAAATACAGCCTGAGCTGCTCCGGGGAGGAAGCTCAGACGGAAGCCAGGATCGAAGGAAGCAAGCTGACGATCCGGGGCCTTTCCGAGACGCCGAAGGCGGTTGAGGTTACCGTGACCGCGGAGGACAACGAAGGACTGACCGCGGTCAGCCAGCCGGTTTCCTTCTCGGTGAAATCCCTGAAGAAGCAAGGGACGATCATTCTGATCCTGATCGCGGCGGCGCTGGTCGCCCTGTTCATCCTCTATCAGATTGTCAAACCGGGATTCCACGGGCAGATCTTTGATGTGTCCACCCGGAAGAACGGCGGAGACCCGATCCCCCAGGGCAAGAGCAGCACGCTGAAGGGGAAGAAAGCCACAAAGCTCGGGAACTTCACGACCGCCGGCGCGAAAATGGCCTGCGGAACGGATATCCCCGCGGCCACGCTGAACAAGATCACGCTGAAGCCCGCTTACGGGAACTGCGTGAAGGTCCGGACCGAGGAGATGGGGACGGTCTCCGTCAAGGTCGGCGCCACCAGACTGACGGCGAAAAAGCAGAAAACCCTGTCCGTGGACGGCACCCTGAGCGTGGAGAACAACGGGACAGAGGTCCTCTTCAGGTTGAACAGAGCCGGGGCCACGGTCAAAACCACCAGGCCGGCTTCTCCGGCATCCGGCGGAACGGCGGGTCCCGCTGATCACATCAAAAAGGCCCCGGCGCCCCAGAGAATATCCAGAACATAATGAATGATTCATTCAGGAACAGAAGGAGGAAAAGGAAATGCCCGTTAAAGTGACTCGCAGCAACATCCCGCTGCTGGTAATCGGCGTGGGTGGAACAGGAAAGGATATCGCCCTCAGCATCAAAAGAAAGTTTATCGAAAGGTTCAACAACCTGGAGGAATCCACCCTGCTGCCCAGGAAAACGGCTTTCCTGGTGATTGACAGCGACACCTCCGGCGTCGGACCGGATCCGCACGGCATCACGGGGAATGAAAACTGCGACATTACCTTTACGAATCTTCCGACTGTTTTTGAGCAGAAGGCCTTTACCCCGGAGGAGCAGATCTGGGTCAACCAGAATCTGACGCCGGTGGCCATCATGAACGGCGCGGGCGGCATCCGGCAGGTGGGACGGTTCCAGCTGTTCCGCAACATGCCCCAGGTCCGGAACAAGCTGACCCAGGCGCTGCATCAGATCCTGGGGGCGGAGAAGGACAATCCGCCGGAGCAGTTTTCCGCCAATATCCTGATCTGCGGAAGCCTGAGCGGTGGAACCGGATCCGGCACGGCCCTGGATATGGCCTACATCGTCCGGCAGCTGGTGCGGGAGCAGTATGAAGCCTATTCCACCAATCTGAAGCTGTACGGCATGTTCCTGATGCCGGAGTGCATCATTCAGCGGGTGCGGACCAACATGGCGCCCATCCGCGGAACGGAGCTGAGAGCCAACGCCTTCGCGGCGATGAAGGAAATTGATTACTGGATGCGCCAGGACGAGCATGGGGACGCCATCCAGGTCCGGTATCCCGGGCTGACGGCCAACTGGAACACCCGGCCTTTCAGCTACCTCGGATACCTGGGACACACCTGGGAAAACGGACAGCCCATCAACAATGCCTATGAGGAAGCGCTGAAGGAGATCGCGGAACTCTTCCTGCTGCTGTCCACGGAAACTCCTCAGGTCCAGGACGGAAAGCTGGCGGAGCATACGGTTTATTCCAGCCTTTCCAACGCGGGCGGGGAGATGCTGGTGCATCAGAACGACGCGCCCTACCCCGTTTCGGCCTGGGCCATGAGCCTGGGGACCAGCGAGTATTCCTCCTTTGAGAGCGATATCCAGAATTATGAGATCCAGAAGACCCTGGACCAGGTGCTGAGCGTGCAGCTGTTCAACCCGAAGGACGGCGAGCCGGTTTCGGAGCAGGAGGCCAGGGTCAACAGCATTCCCGCGGTGGTGGGTTCGCTTGGCCTGACGGATACCCAGGATGTTTTCTTCCAGAACCTGACGCTGGATACGACCTCGGAAGACGATTTCCGAAGCAATTCCTCCTATCCCATGAACGACGGCATGTTCACGAAGCAGGCGGTGGAGATGAACAGCGCCAGCTACGTGGAGGGAATCCGCAACTTCTACATGGAGCGGCAGGCCAAAGCCAACGAGTATTACAAGGAGCGCTTCGAGAAGATCTGGTCGAACTTCCGGGAGGAAGCCAGGAAGGCCATCACAACGATAAGCTGCGGTCCCATCGCCTTCCTGAAATTCCTGGACGAGGTCTATATCCCGGACGTGGACGCGGCGCTGGCCGAGGCAAAGCAAGTTTCCGCGGACGACGGAGAGGGCCGGCTGCAGGCGAATGAATTCGCAAACCTTGCGGAGCAGGATTATGAGTACCTGCTGAAGATCATGCATCCGGGGCTGAATCCCCAGCTGCTGATCGCGGCGGCGCAGTGGAACAATTACGCCGCCACCTACGCGGAGAACCTGAAGAATCTGTCGTCGGCCGAGTGGAACTGGCGGTGCATGCTGGGCAAGGCCATCGCCCTGACGGAATACCTGGCAAAGGTGACGAACTACCGGCAGAACCTGGCCCTGATCATTGAAACCGTCCGGAAGGAAGAAGACAAGCTGGAGGCCATTGAGGACCGGGATCCGGAGAAGAAGAGCCTGCTTACCTTTGACCAGCTGAGAAAATATCTGGAAGGCGTCAACCTTCCGGACACGGGGATTGCCCGGGCCCGGGACCAGGTTCTGCGCCAGATTGCGGATCTGAGCTTCGAGCTTCCCAGGGTGGACCTGGCGGACAGCTTCGAGGAACAGGCAAAGCTGTTCAAGACGTTTACGGATAAGGTGCGCAATTTTGTGCAGGCCTGCTTCAGCGATCAGAGCCTGACGAACATGGACCGGGTTCTGGACGCGGCGGTGGCGGGAACCAGCGAAACCGCCCAGAACTACATGGCCAATAAGATTGCGCCGAACCTGGTATATGCTGCGCAGCCGATGCTCCATCTGAAAACAACGGCGAGGGCGATTCCGACCCAGTTCTATCAGTTCCACCACATCGCGGTTCCTGAGGACGCGCCGAACATGCTGGCGGGCCTGAACCAGTATCAGAAGGGAAAGGGCGACAGCCGTTCCGACTACAGTGCCAGCAGCATTGTGGACAGGATGCTGATCCTGAACCTGAAGGTCTGTATCCCCATGTACATGATGGCGGATACCGGAAAGCTGATGGAGGCCTATGAATCCCAGCTGAACCGGACGACCAGCGCCACCAGCCAGGGCATCCATCTGGTGGGAACCAACCAGGTGAACTCCCTGAGTGACGCCTCCAACACGGTGGACAAGAGCTGGCGCAGGCTGCCCAACCCCATCCCGCCGGTGGAGATGGATGAAGGCCTGAGCCCGATGCAGAAGGAAAACCTGCAGTATCTTGAGAAGCGGTTCCAGGAAGCCCTGACGAACGGGATCATCACCCTGGCGGGAGAAGGCGGCGTGGCGCCCTACCAGCCGGGAAATCCGGAGGGGACCTATGAGCAGGAAACCTTCGAAATTCATGACTTCACCCTGGACGGCGTGGCCGGCACTGTCAACAATATGATGCTGGAGGACATTCAGGAAGCGATCGACCGGGTGAAGAATGACACCAGCCTGAAGCTGCAGACCCGGCTGGAGAAGCTGCGGAACATGCGGAACGGGGCTCCGGTGAGAAGCATTCACTACGGCAAGTATCTGTTCAACTATGCCAACGCGCTGCAGAAGACGCCGATCAAGCCGCTGCCGACGGACGAAAGAATGGCCCGGGACGCCTGCGCCGCAAAATATACCGAGGTCCGGCTGAAGCTGTGCGCCTATATGCTGGGCCTGTATCCCCGGTGCCTGGACCTGGTGGAGAAGGAATTCCGGATCTTCGATTATCTGCATGAAGCGGAGCGCTACCTGGAGGGCGAGCTGGAAAAGGAAGGCAAGCGGGGAGCGCAGCTGGATGAATACTGCATGCTGTTTGTATCGGATGTGATCGTCCGGAAGCTGGACTGGTTCGGCCTGAACTACAAGGGCGAGTTCATGCGGCTGTTCCGGAACAATTCGGACGTGATGCCCATGGAGCAGCTGAAGGATTACTACGAGCTGGCCTTTATCCGGCAGCTGGACGCGAACCTGCCCGACATTCCGGAGGGCCTGGTGGATCAGATTGAGGAAGAGAAGCG
This sequence comes from uncultured Oscillospiraceae bacterium, assembly GCA_964600995.1. Taxonomy (GTDB): domain Bacteria; phylum Bacillota; class Clostridia; order Christensenellales; family Aristaeellaceae; genus Aristaeella. The sequence goes on from CAZRLU010000004.1 coordinate 7,577, forward strand.
GAACCATCCTTCCGACGCACTGACGATTGACGAGATGAACCTGACGGCCGAGATCAAGCCCATGCTGGACCGGAAGGTGGAAGCCTGGGAGAAGACCGTCACGTCCATCCGGGACAACATGTCCATGAAGCGCACGGAGAAGGAAGAAATGAGAAGCTTCTACGAGCGGCTGCTGAAGAAGGCCAAGGAGATCAAAACAGCGCTGGATATGGCCTGATCACAAACGGGAATGCATGCCAGGGGACGTCCCGGAGAGATTGTATCTCTCCGGGTTCCCCTATATAAGAAGGGCATAGGTGGAGGAAGAAAATGAAGCACGTCGTCTTGCCAATCACGGAGCAGCCCTGGCCGGAGGAAACCCTGCTGCGCGGACTGAATCCAGGCTGGCTTCGGGACAATGTTTTTCTGATCAGAAGAACGCAGGCCCAGGACGGGGAAATCCGGCATGCGCAGGGAGGAATGGCAAACTCCTTCCTGGTTGGCAGGCAGGCGGACTGGTATGATGTGATCGGAAACGTGCAGGTTACCTTTCTGCGGGAGGAATTCGGGTTCCAGCTGGACGCGATCGTGGACGCGGGCGGCTGCGGAGAGGCCTGGCAGGTTCTGCAGAAGGTGCGCGGCGCCGTTTCCGAGCTTGGCCTGACTATGGTGGTCCGGATCTTCTTCCTGGGAGAGGTCCGGTCCGCCCAGTATCAGGAGGAACAGAATTTCTACAACGAAATCAAAAAGACCCAGGCCAGCCAGGACCCGGGGGAGGATCCGGTCAAGTGGAACTGCTTCGTCTTCATGCTGTGCCAGAACCCGGAGCAGGAACGGATCCGGAACCGGCTGCTCCCGTATCTGCTGCAGATGGACTGCGGGACGACGCTGCATGAGGTCAGAACCTGCGGAGGTATCGTCCGGGAGCTGGACATTCACTCCGTGGAATCGGTCCCTTCCGAACTGGCAACGAAGACCGTGTGCGCGCTGCTGACCCGGAATACGGTGCTGAATCCGGGCTCGATCCTGATTCTTGGAAGAAGCAACGCGGCCGTCCGGAATCCAAAGGAGCAGCTGAGCCAGCTGCAGCAGGCGCTGGAGGACAAGGTGCCCGTGCGCTGTCCGTCCTCCTGGGATCTGCTGGTGCAGAAGGGCGGCCCCGGCGGAGAGATTTCCGCTTCGGAGCTGGAGAAAAGATTTCTGCGGGCGAACGAGGCCTGCAATCCCCGGAGCTATGAACAGGCAAATCTGCATCAGCTGGAACGGATGGCCTGGATCGCGGAGGCGGAAATCCACTGGGAGGAGGAGGTCATCCGCAAAGCCTGCGAGACGGGAAATATCGGACTGATCCTGGAGCAGCTGGTCCCCGGCGGAGATTTTGAGAAGCTGCTGGGCAGCTATCAGAAGCAGGCTTTCCTGAACAGCGACCGCACCCTGACAGAGAAGGACGGATACACGGCTGAAGCCGCCGCGAAGCTGGATACCTATGCCATGAACCTGGGAAACAATCTGCGTGAAGCGGTTTTTGAAGCGCGTCTCCGACTGATCCGGGCCAGGATTCCTGCCCTGAGAAAACACCTGGAAGAGATCCTGAAGCGCAGGGAAAACGCGGTTCAGAGCGCAATGTCGGAGATCCGGACGGAGGGTGTCAGCGGACTGGTGGAGAACTGGAGCAGACGAATCAGCAGCGACCTGGGCAACGCGGCGGATTCCATCCGCCTGCCCGGGGAGCAGGAAGACTCCGGGGAATGGATCCGGAAGCAGGCCAAGGCGCTGCTGGAAAGAATTCCGCAGCCGAACCTGGAGGAAGGACGGAAGGAGCTCGCCCAGTCCGGAGAAAAGCTGATCAGCGCCATGCAGAGCGAGACCTGCCCGAAGCTGATTTCCGCGGGCCTGAGCGGCGCGGTGGACGTCTCCTTCCCCTCCAGATGGATCGTATATGAGCAGATTCATACCGGCACAGCCGCGGCGCAGACCCCGGAACCGGTCATCATCCGGCTGGAGGAATGGTACATGGATCTGCACCGGTGCTCCATGATGGACGCCTCCCTTTTCCAGAGAAAACTGCTGGCCCCGGTTACGGAAGAGGAAACCGCGCCCGCGGTGGGGACGGCAGCCGGGCAGCAGGAACTGGCGGAGGACGGGGAAGAGGAGATCCGGCCGATCCGTCAGGAAAAACCGAAGCTTCCCATCTATGATGGCATCCTTTCCTGGGTCTGGAAGCGGATGAGCTGGTCCGGAGCCAGGGTGGAGGCCTATGCGGATACGGGAGAAGGCTTTGAGCAGCACGGCCCATACCATGTCTGCAATGTCAATTACCGGCCTGAAGACAAATATGAAATCGGAGGCCGGGAGAAGTTCCCTTCCGGCGTGCCACTGTGCTTCCGGATCATTTATCAGGACCGGGGCAAGGATGTGACCGAGGAGCAGGAAGAGATCCGGATGCGGGCGCCCCGATCCCGCCTGGAGGTGGAGAGCCAGAACGTCCGGGAAGGAAGCTTTTTCAACAAAAAGAACTATATCCGGCTGAAAATCCGTTCCAGCGGAGCCTTTTCACCGGAGCATATCACGGTTGCCAGTTCCACCGGATGCGTTCATTCCGCTTCCTGGGAAGAGACCGGGGACGGATGGCGGAGCGAACTGCTGCCGGAGGGGGAAAGCTGGCAGGTTGTGGACAAGCCGGGAGATCTGATTGAATACGAAATCATTCAATAAGTAAGGAAGAGGTTCTGCGCATGTTTGGATTTGGACGGAAAAAGAGAGAAAGAGAAGAACAGCTCCGGAATAGCCAGGAGAAAAAAACAGAAAAGGAATACACCTGCCTTTTCTGCAAGAAGAAATTCAAAGCCAGTGAGATTATCTTCGCAAATACGATGCTGCATCCTGATCCGGAGTTCAATGACGGGGTGTTCTGGCAGACTGTTGAACAATATCAGACCATGGTCAGCAAGGATAAGGCGGGGAATACGCATGGTATTACGCCTGTGGGCAGAAGAATGCTGGACCCGGAAAAGTGGGAAGTGGTTCAGTGGGACGGCGACGCGGCGAACGGCCTACCGCTGATTGTCAGAGGGCCGCTGCTGAAGAGCAAAAGCGATAACAAAACTGGAGGAGACGACTTCGGCTTCGATTCGGGTTTTTCTATGAATACCTTTGATGTGGGTGAGGAGGACGAAAAACCCATCCAATCCGCGGAACGCCTGTGCCCCAGGTGCCATTTCACGCTTCCGGAGGGATTCGCGACGGACAAGGCGATTCAGGTGGGCCTGCTGGGCAGCAGCCGGAGCGGAAAAACCACCTATATGGCCGTGGCGACGGAGTATCTGCGGAGAAAGCTGGGATCCCTGAATTCCGGACTGGAGCTGGCCCGGGTGGAGCTTCTTCCGGAATGCCTGAAGTATCAGGAAGCACTCTATTTGCACCAGCAGGGTGCGCTGGGCGCCAAGGCAACGGCCATCGTGGGTGAGCTGACGGACAAGATGATCCTGCCCATCATCATGCGGGTCAAGCCGCTGAATGAGAGCTATCCGCCCTTTTTCCTGATTTTTCAGGATATCCCCGGAGAGTATCTGAAGCCGGAAAACGATAAATATCTGATCAACAGCAATATCCCGAATTCCAATGAGCTGATCCTTCTGATTGACATCAACCATTTTATCAAAACTTCCCAGCAGGAGCAGCGTGACTTCGGCGGATACAGCGTTCAGGACATCAATGAGATCTTTGAAAACCTGGAAACCCTGGCCAAAGTGATCCCGGAGGGACAGCTGCACTCGGTACAGTGTACCCTGACGAAGCTGGACTTCTGGATGGAAGAGGAAGCCGCGAGAATGGACGGAGCCGTTTTCGCGAAAAACTGCGATGACGCCCACCGGGAAGGCATCAGCGACGAGCGGCTGACTTTGGTGCATGATCAGATCTCAAATCTGCTGAACGGTATCGGCGGAAAGGACCAAAGCGGCCTTCTGGACAATCTGGTCAAGAGCATGAAGCTGCAGGGAACCCACGTTCACAAGGGATATACCGCCATTGCGTCGCGGATTGTCCCGGGGCATGAAAAGCAGCTGCTGGAGGAAGGGGCGGACTATCAGACGTCCCTGAACGTGCTGGAGCCGCTGATGAATATTTTTGAATGGGAAAACCTGCTGCCTGTGAAAAAAGAGCAGGAGAACCTCTGATTCCTGAAAGAATGGAGCGCCGTTGATGAACGCGATGAAGAAAGTATTATGCCACCAGTACGCCGTAGGCCGGGGAGCTTCCGGATATGGGTTTGCGGAATTTTCCAGAACCGGCACGGAGGGGCAGGAACCGACCTATCATTTTTCCCTGACCAAGGGCCTGAACCTTCGCTATACCCAGCTGCCGGAAGGAACGGAACGGGTTTTTGAAGTGGAGCCGGCCAGCACGGATTATCTGCATATGGGGGCGATGATGACCCAAAGCCGGGAAGACAGCGGCACGGTCAGCATGTATACCCATGTTCTGATGACGGAACCGACGGCGCCCCGGGAAGCGCTGGGCCTTCTGCAGCCGGGCAATTTTCTGACGCCGGAGCAGTTTACGGAGCTGACGAAGGGAAATCTGAAGCTGGCGGAAGAGGAAAAACCCTGCTTTCTGCCCGAATCCCGGGAGGAACTGAACCCGGGACAGCTGGAACGGCTGGGAGAATTTCTGGCCCGGTACTGGGCACTACTGGAGGCGCGGGAATGGCAGGGCAAGGGCCGGCAGGAAGTGGGTCTGCTGTATGCGGGCAAAACGACAGAGGAGCTGATCCGCTTCTTTGGGAATGAGGTGGTCAGCCGGCTGCCCCAATACGTGCAGCCGGCAGTCAGCGCTTCCTTCGGCGCCACCTGGGATAACCGGGGAACCATGCCATGCGTATGCTGCGTGACGCCGGAGAATGCCGTCAACATGTATCCTTATTACGACATGGGCCCGGAGGGGAAAAACTATACCAACACATCGGTTAACGAGGTGGAAAAACGGATCGGCAGGATCCTGAGGGAAGGCAGACCGGAGCTGTATCCGCGGACCTACCGGAACGTGGAGAAAAAAGCTGCCTCGGATGACCGCTTCCGGGCCATGGCCCGCTGCTATTCCACCATGGCGTTCTGCGTGCAGGCGGAGCTTGCGCTGGAAAACGCGGACCGGGTGGACGCGATCTCCATGCTGAAGAATATCCATGAGAAACTGACCAAGCTTGCTCAGGGCCGTTTCAATATTGAGCCCCAGGAGAGCGAGCGGGTTCTGCTCCCGATCAAAGAGGCCATTTTTGACCAGATTGACCGCAAGAAGGAAAAGAAACCGGAAGACAGAGCCTATGTGGCGGAGGAGAACATCCATCTGCACCGGTCGGGGCTGACGCCGGCCGAGCTGGTGAAAATTGACCAGTCCACCCTCAGCGTGCTGGACGCCATCCCGGATCCGCAGGAAAGAATCCGCCAGTACTGGGAGATCTATGAGAAACGGGATGACGGCAGCGAAGCAACCCAAAGGGAGCTGCTGCCAGTCAGCGCGAAGCTGGTTCAGAACCTGGAAAGCCTGGGACAGCGGATTGACCGGGAAAACCTTCAGCGGGCCGCGGTGATCCATGCCCGGCTGGGGCTGGCCCGACTGCAGGAGGATGACAGCAGCAAGGCCACGGAAAAGATTCTGGTATCCTCCATGCTGAAATGGCAGGAGGACGGGTACGGCGCGGGAGCCGAAAACGAGACGGAGGACCGGTACATTACGGATCATTTCTCCGAGCTGGTCAGCAGATGGCAGCGAGGCGAACAGAACAATCCGGAAAACGCGGAATTCAGCCGCATCCCCTGGTCCATTCCCACGCTGCTCCATGCCATGGAGACGGTCAGCCGGAAGCTGGCGGAGGGACCCGGCCGGGAAGCGAAAGACCGCTTCGCGACCCTGGAGGTGGCGGAAAACAAGCTGCTGGAACTGCACAGGGCGGGGGACGGCAGCCAGGAGAGCATTGACTCCACGGCGCGGCAGTGCATCCGGCTGCGGAATCTGGAAGGGGAGCAGCCGCGAAAGCTGGCGGAGGAATACCTCCGCATTCTGTCTGAGAAATATAAAAGAACGGATCTCTGCAAGGCAATCAACCGGGAGCCGAGCGTGCTCGGATCCAGCGACGCTGTCCTGGGGGACGTGCTGGAAAAACTGAGCCGGCAGCTGGGAACCGGGGAGGAAGAAATCACCGGGTTTATCCAGGCGGCAGAAAAGCTGCGAAAGGTGAACCCGGGCCGGGCGGACCGGCTGATGAAGGCCGGGTATCCCGAGTTCGTCCGCAAGGCGGCGCAGACAGGATCCTTCTCGGAACAGGGTTGGAAGCTGGTGCGGGAGACCGTTCTGGCCCAGGAACAGGATCAGAAGACGCTGCAATCTGCCTATGAACTGGCGCAGAACAACGCCGCTTCCAAGGAAACGGTTTCCTATCTGGAGCGGCTGACAGATGAAGCAATGGGCCTGGGCGAATGGAAGGATCAGAGCTTCCGGAATTTCCTGCTGGAAAGGATGGAGGAAGCCGCCCGAGCGAAGCTGACCAGCGGGAACCTGGATGAAAAAATCCGGACCATGCTGAAGGAGAACAAAAACAAGCTTCCGGAAATGCAGATGCCCTATTGCAGGAAGATCGCCGAGGCCAGGCTGGATGATGCGCTGGAGGGCTTCTTTGAGCTGGAGGGGACCCTGGAACCGGACAAGCTGGAAACCGCGTGGTATGTGGGCTACAGCAAGGATTACTCGCTGAACTGGAGCGAAGTGCCGGAGGAAAAACTCAGACCACTGGTCCGGAAGAGCATCCGGAAGGAATTCCTGGAGGCGGAGGACCAGATTGCTTTCCTGACCGAAATGTGGGAAAAAATCCCCCGGGAAGCGGAGGACAACTATCGGAAGACATTATCCCGGGAGCTGACCAGGCAGCTTGAAGAAGCCTATGACGAGCTTTGGAAAAGCGCGGGAAGCAGCGCGAATCCGGAGACGGAAAGAGCCAGGCTGGATGGGATGCTGGACGCCTGCATGGAGAGCGAGAACGGCGGAAGAAGCCTGGAGGGCGTCAAGCAGAAAACCGCCTGGAAGGCAAGAAAATTCCTTGAGAGCCTGGGAAAATTACGGGACCGGGGAATGAGCCGGAATCCGGAGGAGGCGGGAAGACTCCTGGAGGAAATCCGGGACGCCCATGGCTATGAGCAATGCCTGCGCATCCCCATGGAGAAGATGGAAGATCAGGAGGATGAGCTGAACGGGCTTGTGATGACGCTTGCTTCGGTGCTGGCGGCTCATGACACGGAAGGACCGGGGTACTGGAAGTCTGTTCTGGATCAGATCGGATTTGACCGGGAACAGAATCCGTGGCGTGGGGACGGAATGCGCATGATCAACCGGCTCTCGTTCCTGACGGCGAAACTGGACCAGATGAAAGCCGGGAAGCTGTCCTCCGATCTGAAGGAATTCATTGGAGAAACTTATCTGAATTCCCTCTGGAATGAGAAAGCCAACAAGGAGCACCTCCGGGGAGAAGGGGAAAAGGTGCTCAGCAGCCATCTTTACAACTGGATCAGATCCATATGATGAATAGGGGAGGAACAGACATGAAACGGGAATTCAGTTTTGTCCAGATGGGTCTCTCTCTGATAACCATGACGCTGTGGTTTGTACTACCGATTTTCTCTTTTGTTGTGATTGTACCGCTTTTCAATGTCTCCGGCTGGAACCTGTGCATGCATATCAATCAGATGATGCTGATTCCGCTGGTGGTTGGAATGATCATGCTGATTGGCGCTCTGATCAACAACCGGACCCTGATGATCGCCAGCGGACTGGTCCAGCTGGTTTGCATTATTCTGACGGTTGTTTTCCGCAAGGAAATCCTGCTTGAAGGAAACCTGAAATGGATTTACAGCTCCGCGCAGCTGCTGCTGAAGGCCATCCCGAATCTGGAGGTGTCCGGGGTGCAGATCAACGCGGAAAACCTGCGGGAGGTTGTGACCCTGATCGTCAACAATTACATGCAGATGGGGCTTGGACTGATCCTACATGGACTCAGCACGCTGGTATACGTATTGATCAGCTTTGCGGCGCCGGAGGAAAAGAAGCCGTTCACGTCCGGAGGAGCCGGAAACGGATCCGCCGGAACCACCGCCAGCTTTGCACCGAGCAAAAAAACAGGCTACAATCACCGCACTTAAGGAGTGATCCCATTGAATAAAAAGCAAACCCGACTGCTGATCTGGCTGCTTGTTCTGCTGCTGCCTCTCTGTGGCGCGGCGGAGGAAACCACCCCTGATCCGTCTGTGAACGCAGGTTCGGATACCTATGAAATCATTCTGCCGGCAGAGGATGGATTCCAATCCCTGGCCAATATGGATCAGCCCTCGCTGACGGACGTGCTGGATGTTTTTATATCGGTTCTGGAAAACTCCGGAAACAAGGTCCGGCTCCAGGGCGCAACCGCCAACAACAATGCCAGCGAGCTGCGGTACCGGACGGAGGAAGGCGGAAACGGCATTGAATGGGGAAGAATGCCGCAAAGGGGAAACGAGGGAACTTTCAGCAGCACCATCGGGGGGCTTAACAAGGAAGGATATGACGATTACAACAAGCTGATTGTCATTTCCGGGCAGCTGAAAAGCACGATCTCCTACAACAATAAAAGAGTCAGGACAGAGGTCGATTCCTGGTTCTATCAGCTTGGTCCGACAAGGGATGATATTTCCATCCTGGAAGCCTATTCAAGGGTTACGGGCCTGAGCTACGGACAGCGGAAGGAGACGAATCAGAACGGGTTCACCACCTTCGCTTCCGAAACCGGCAAACGGATCGCCTATCAGAAGGCAGACGTATATGACGGGGAGACCCTTCTGGACAGCCTTATGACGGAGACGGTTTTTGACGGCTTTATCGAGAACGAAGGGGATGCCGTCGGCCTGCCGGGAAACCTCACGGATAAAATTGCGCTGATTGTTTTCGGAGATGGCCTGGAGAATCTGAAAGTTGTTTCTCCGGACGGAAGCACCTATCAGGTCTCATCCGGCTCTATGGCCGGAGCCGGCGCTCCCGGATCCGGGTTGTTCAGGTTTGGGGAGCACCAGGCCGCGCTGTTTTTCTTCCGGGGAAATACCGGGACCGGTATGTGGAAAATGACCGGCGCGGAAAAGATATTCCGGAGCAAACTGTATTACGAGCGCAAAGCGGATTATCAAAGCCTGGTTCAGAGCGCACCGGTCATTCAGGAGAGCTTTGGGGATGAGCAGATCAGGAAAGGAACAAAAACCTTTACCCTGGCGGACCATCCGGTTTCCCAGGACCTGCTGAAGCTTTATCCGGGGGCGCGACTGAAGGTCAGTGATACGGTGGCGGATGAGCTGGTTCAGGAGACCTGGAGCGATGAGACGGCTGCGGATCAGGTGAAGCTGAACCTGCAGAAAGGTGGTCACCATCTTCTGACCTTCCGGCTGATGAACGGGGAACAGGAGCTTCTGCGGCAGGCGGTTGAGATCAACGTGGAAGATCGTCCTCCGGTATTCCAGCTGAAGGATGGGGAGGAGATTCTGATCCTCTATGATACATATCCAAACCTGCTTTGGCAGAAGGATATATCCGAGTGGTTCAGCGATCCGGACGGAGACGCGATGACGATTACCCGGATCGGAGGAGATTCGGCAAAGACAAGTCTTCAGGGAACTGTGCTGTCCTTCCAGGCCAGGGAAGGAGAACTGGACGGAAGCGATGAAGTAAGGCTGCAGGTGAGCTCGGACACTTCCGAACTGAACTGCGGGGTCCGGCTGGTCTGGCGATCCCTGGAAAGGGACATGCAGAACCTGCTGATCAAAAGCACGATTGTTCCTGCCGCGGAGGAGAGCGAACTGGAGAAACGGAGCCAGGTCCGCCTGACAGCCACGGTCACGGTCAATGCGGTGGAAAGAGAAACGATTCTCGATCTGCTGAGCGTCTGCCAGGCCCAGGTGCTGGATCAGAAGGGCGCTGTCATTGCCAACGCCGGATTCGACAGAGCGAAGTGCTCCTATGAATCCGAGGTATTCACACTTCCGGACCTGAGCGGAAACTATGAGTGGACACTTCAGCTGACTTCGCCGGAGAATGTTCTGCCCCAGTGGCAGATCGTCAACAGATCCGACATTGTCAAAATCGCCAACCATTCCCCGGAAAGCCATCCGGAGCTTCTGGCGGATCAGGAGGCGAGAGGAAAGTTTGGAGAACAGTACTGCTTTGCGCCGGAGGAATGGTCCGTTTCTGTTCCGGAGGGGCTGGTAACGGATCCGGATGGAGATCCGATCACCTACAAAGTGCTGCTGAACGGCCAGGAGGCGATCTCCGGTGAAACCCTGAAATCCATTCAGATTTCTGATTTCGGAAATTATGAAATGGAAATCCGGGGCTATGATCATGAAAATGCCGCAAGCAAGCCGGAAATCAAGTATACTGTCCGGCTGCTGAATCTGAAGGAAGAGCTGGAAAGCATCCAGGGCATCTTGAGCGTCAGCCCGCAGGAGGAATCCTATGCAAAGCGGGAAAAGATCACCGCGACGCTTCAGATCGATGATTCCACGTGGTCGGAAAGGAAGAAGAGCGCGGTCAAAGCATGGATGAAGGAATGCAGGACCTGCATTCTTCTGAACGGCGAAAGCAGGGACGAAATTCCGGTTCTGTTTGATGAGGAGAACATGCAGTTCCGGGCAGAAATCGAGCTGCCGGAAAACAATGGCACCTATTCCTATCAGATGACTCTGGAGAACGGGGAAAGCCAGACCAGGGAAGTAAAGAATGCCCTGGCGGAACCTGTGCAGATTATCATCCGGAACGCGGCCCCGATGGTGAACGACGGGGTGGAAGCGGCTTCAGACATTTCGGAATGGGTGATGAACGCCGAAACCTATGAGGACGTCAGAATCCCGGCGAACCTGGTGAGCGATCCGGACGGGGACCCGCTGAGCAGGCAGATCCGGCTTCAGAAAGAGGACGGAACGATTATCCGCGAAGAGACGGATGACGACACCCAGGATTACATTCTGCGGTTCCCCGCGCTGGAGATCTTCACGATGAGTGAAAGATATACAGCGGACATCACCTATGTGGACAACGACAATCAGACCTATACCCATACGCTTCGGATTGAGCTGAAAAACCAGAAGCTGCTGATCCTGATCATCGTGGCCGGGGCCATCCTGATTGCAGCAATCATTGCCCTGATTCTGTATCTGCGGTACCGGGCCAAACTGCCTGCTTTTTCCGGCAGCATCGTGTTTGTCAACGGGAAAGACCAGATTGTTTCCCCGGAGATCAGCCTGAGACCCTGGGGAAAACTGAAACATCTGCCGATGACAACTTTCGCGGGATCCATTGAGACGCTTCTTTCGGACAAGCAGTGGGAGGCGCTGAAAAAGCTGGAGCTGAGGCCGGACGGAAACAACGGATTCAGAATTGCCGAAGTCAACAGCAGCAAAAAGGAAACCGGTGAAAGGACCACGGCAGAAATCCAGGGAGGTCTGAAGGTGAAAAGAGCCGGCGGCTGGACCAGCGGGAAGCAGGAAAAGGATTCCAGCAGGAGCTGACCCCGGAACGGATGACGACAAAGGAAGCAGAAGGAATTATGGAGAAGGATGAAAAGATGAGTGGATCAGGGCGCAGCTTTTCACAAAGCACATTCCCTCTTCCTGGAAAACGGAAAGGGCTTAAAGCGCTGCGAGTCCTTGTCCTGGTCCTTCTGCTGGCCTTTGCCGGGATTTCTGCCTCCGGGGCTGCTGAAAGACTTGTATTCAACGGGGAAGCCTTCACAGATATTCAGGGGTACGATTTTCCTGCTGATCTACAGCAAATATCAGGAAATCAGCTGTTCACTCTGAACTATTCTCCTTTGGATAGCCTTGGCAGGCCAGGAATGGTCAGCACATTGATTACGAAGGAATCCGTGAGCGGACAGAGAAGGGAAGCGCAGTCGAACATCCTTCCCACCGGTTTCGAACAGGCAAAATATCCTTTTATCGAGAGAGGGTACCTTTACCAGCGTTGCCATTTGATCGGATCGCAGTTCAGGGCGGATACGGAAATAATAGAAAACATGGTTACCGGAACGTTCTTTATGAACAAGTACGGGATGTACAGCCTTGAAAACCTGGTGGCTGCCTATGTCCTTTCATCGGGAAACAGCGTGTATTACTGCGTTGTTCCTGACTTTGAAGGCAATGAACTGGTTTGCCGAGGTGTTACGATTGCAGCGGTTTCTCTGGCTGCTCCGGAAGAGTTTAAATTCGCGAAATACTGTTTCAATGTGCAGCCGGGGGTCATTATTGACTATTCAAACGGATACTCCATGCTGGCGGATACATCGGGAACTGTGTCGGCCCCAAGATCGATTGTTTCAAACGATCCTGAAGAGGAAGAGAAGGATTATATCCTGAACATAAAATCCCATAAGTTTCACGATCCGAACTGCTCCGGAGTGAGCACGATGAAAGAAAACAACAAGCAGCAGTACCATGGGAAGAGAGAGCAGCTGATTCAGATGGGCTATACGCCCTGCGGGACCTGCAACCCTTGAAGAGCCCTGTATGTGTTGAAATGCGTACCAGCAGAAAATCATATACTGCGAAGCCGGATCTCCTGGAGACCGGCTTTTCCTTTTCTCGATGAGTCTGGTCCTTGCCGCCGCGGGAAAGAAGAGAAAGATGTGCTTGCCTGTATCAAATCGGGATAATTCGGACCAGATCGGACGGAAAGCCAGTGAGATGCTGAAAATATTGGATTTCTTAACATTTTTGACATGAAATCAGGGTTGTATTATTCGTGTATTGACGGTATAATGCCGGTATTCCCACAGGGAATGTTCGGTTTTTGGCCGGGCGTTCCCTGTCGGGAGCCTAAGAGCAGGAGGTCCGGAATGGAGCAGCTTCGTGAGGCGATCGCCCGGCAGGGCATTGGTGTTGGCCGGGATGTGGTGAAGGTGGACATGTTTCTGAACCACAGGATCGATACGGGGCTGCTTTTTGCTATGGGCGAAGCCTGGGCGGAGGAGTTCCGGGCGGAAAAGCCGGATCTGGTGCTGACGGTGGAGGCCAGCGGGATCGCCATGGCCGTGGCTGCGGCCCATGCCCTGGGGGATCTGCCGGTGGTCTTCGCGAAGAAGAGCGCCACGGTGGTGCAGAACGAGGGCATGATCCAGGCGCCGGTATATTCCTTCACCCACAAGACCCAGAACATGATCCGGGTGGACAAGCGGTATCTGCCGGAGGGAAGCCGGGTGCTGATCATCGACGATTTCCTGGCGGACGGAGAGGCCGTCCGGGGGATGATGAGCCTGTGCATGCAGCAGAGGGCCACGGTCGTGGGAGTTGGCATCGCGGTGGAGAAGGGCTTCCAGCCCGGAGGACGTCAGCTGCGGGAGGCAGGGGTCCATCTGAAATCCCTGGCGGTGGTGGAGGAGATCCGGGACGGAAAGATCCTGCTGCGGGACGAGGACTGATTCCCGGGGTCCTGAAAAAGCTGGCAGCAGCTCCGGAGACGGAAGCTGTTTCCATAAAGAAAAAACGGAGGACAAAAAAGCATGAAGAAACTGTTGGCCGTGATCCTGACCCTGGCCATGGTGGCTGCGATGGCGATGACCGCTGTGGCCGAGACGGCTGTGGATTACTCCGGTGTGAAGCTGGGCGTGATCCTGCTGCATGACGAGAACTCCACCTATGACCTGAACTTCCTGAACGGCGTGAAGGAAGCCGTGGCCAACCTGGGCCTGGGCGAGGACCAGTACATCATCAAGACCGGCATCCCGGAATCCAACGACTGCTACGAAGCGGCCATGGACCTGGCGGACGAAGGCTGCAACGTGATTTTCGCGGACAGCTTCGGCCATGAGGACTTCATGATCGCCGCCGCCAAGGAGCACGCGGACGTGGAATTCTGCCACGCCACCGGCACCAAGGCTCACACCGAGAACCTGGCCAACTTCCACAACGCCTTCGCTTCCATCTATGAAGGCCGCTACCTGGCGGGCGTGGCCGCCGGCCTGAAGCTGAACGAGCTGAAGGAAGCGGGTAAGATCAAGGGCGACCATCCCGTGATGGGCTATGTGGGCGCCTTCACCTACGCCGAAGTGATCTCCGGCTACACCAGCTTCTATCTGGGCGCCAAGTCCGTGTGCCCCGACGTGACCATGAACGTGCAGTTCACCGGCTCCTGGTACGATGAGACCGAAGAAAAGAACGCCGCCAACGCCCTGCTGGCCGACGCGGACCTGATCAGCCAGCACGCCGACTCCATGGGCGCCCCCAGCGCCTGCGAGGATGCCGGCATCCCCAACGTGAGCTACAACGGCTCCACCGTGGAGAGCTGCCCCAACACCTTCATCGTGGCCAGCCGCATCAACTGGGCTCCCTACTTTGAGTACATCCTGACCCAGAAGGCCAAGGGCGAAGCCATTGACACCGACTGGACCGGCACCATCGCCACCGGCAGCGTCGTGCTGACCGACGTGAACGAGAAGGCCGCCGCCGCGGGCACTGTGGAGAAGCTGGCTGAAGTGAAGGCTGCTCTGGAAGCCGGCACCCTGAAGGTGTTCGACACCGCTGCCGAGAACTTCATCACCGTGGGCGGCGCCGCCCTGACCTCCTACATGGCCGACGTGGACACCGACGCTGCCTTCGAGAAGGACACGGAAGTTGTTGCGGACGGATACTTCCATGAGTCCGAAAAGCGCTCCGCTCCCTACTTCGATGTGCAGATCGACGGCATCACCCTGGTCAACACTGCGTTCTGATTTTACGGATATGGGTTCGGACTGCCACTCCGGGTTTCCGGGGTGGCAGTCCGTTGCTTTTCTGATTCCCTGCTCTGACACGGCTCGCTCCGGGGGAACCGTGTCAAAACAGGGAATCCACCTTTCAGAGACGGAGGAGCGTACATTGGAAAAGAAGCTGGCGCTGCAGATGCGGGGAATCACGAAACGGTTCGGCTCCGTGCTGGCGAACAATCATGTGGATCTGGACGTCATGGAAGGGGAAATCCTGGCGATCCTGGGGGAGAACGGCTGCGGAAAAACCACCCTGATGAACATGCTGGCGGGGATCTATTTCCCGGATGAGGGGCACATCCTGGTGAAGGGACGGGAGGTGGTGATCCGGTCTCCGAAGGACGCCTTTGAGCAGAAAATCGGCATGATCCACCAGCACTTCAAGCTGGTGGACCTGTTTTCCGCCGCCCAGAACATCGTGCTGGGCATGGAGAACCAGGGGCGCTACAACCTGAAGGACGTGAACACCCGGGTCAGCGCCATCGCCGACAAATACGGCTTCCACCTGGACCCGAAGAAGAAGGTCTACGACATGTCCGTGTCGGAGAAGCAGACGGTGGAGATCATCAAGGTGCTCTACCGGGGCGCGGACATCCTGATCCTGGACGAGCCCACGGCGGTGCTGACGCCCCAGGAGATCGACCGGTTGTTCGCCGTGCTGCGGGAGATGAAGCGGGACGGGAAATCCATCATCATCATCACCCACAAGCTGAACGAGGTGCTGGAGGTCAGCGACCGGGTGGCCATCCTGCGGAAGGGCGAGCATATCGCCACGGTGAACACGGCGGAAACCAACGAGGCCCAGCTGACGGAGATGATGGTGGGCAAGAAGGTGGAGCTGACCATTGACCGCACCGAGCCGGCGGATCCGATGCCGAGGCTTTTCGTGAAGAACCTGAACCTGTACGACGAGGACCGGGTTCACGTGCTGAAGGACATCAGCTTCACCGCCAACGGGGGCGAGATCCTGGGCATTGCCGGCATCGCCGGCAGCGGCCAGCGGGAGCTGCTGGAGTCCATCGTGGGGCTGCAGCCCCTGGAGAGCGGGGAGATCATCTTCCACAATCCGAAGAAGGACCGGCCCGTGACCTTCTTCCACAAGAGCCTGAAGCGGGTGCGGGAGTTGGGGGCGGAGCACGCCTTCCACGACGAGAAGGGGGCGGAGGTCTCCTTTGAGGGCATGAGCAGCAAGGCGGTCCGGGACTGGGTGAACAGCGGGAAGGTGCTCTTCAAGGAGGATGAGGTCATCAACCTGCGGGACAAAACCCCGCTGGAGATCCGCCAGCTGGGCGTGCACCTGTCCTTCGTGCCGGAGGACCGGCTGGGCATGGGCCTGGTGGGCTCCATGGACCTGACGGACAACATGATGCTGCGCAGCTACCGGAAGGGCAGCGGCGGCTTCCTGGACCGGGGCAAGCCCAGGGCCCTGGCGGAGCAGATCATTGAGGAGCTGGAGATTTCCACTCCCGGCACCTCCACGCCGGTGCGGAAGCTTTCCGGCGGAAACGTGCAGAAGGTGCTGGTGGGGCGGGAGATCGCCTATGCCCCGAAGGTGCTGATGGCCGCCTATCCGGTGCGGGGGCTGGACATCAACAGCTCCTACACCATCTATCACCTGCTGAACCAGCAGAAGGAAGCGGGCGTGGCGGTGATCTTCGTGGGCGAGGACCTGGACGTGCTGCTGGCCCTGTGCGACCGGATCCTGGTGATGAACGGCGGCGCGGTCAGCGGCGTCGTGGACGCCCGGACCGCCACCAAGGAAGAGATCGGACTGATGATGACAAAAACGGAAAGCCGGGAAGGAGGGGAAGCCCGTGCATGACACCCAGAGCAAGAAGATCCGGGAGCCTCTGGTGCACCTGACCAAGCGCAGCGGCATGCATCCGGCGAAGGCCTGGGGCATCCGGCTGCTGGCGGTGGCGCTG
The DNA here is from genome assembly GCA_964600995.1 of uncultured Oscillospiraceae bacterium. Lineage (GTDB taxonomy): Bacteria > Bacillota > Clostridia > Christensenellales > Aristaeellaceae > Aristaeella. Next base: position 24,281 of record CAZRLU010000004.1, read on the forward strand.
GGACTGCTGGTCTGCGGCATCGTGGCATTCCTGCTGGTGGACAAGCTGCGGCAGAATCCGGGCAGGATCGGGGAATTCTACTACACCTTCATCAAGGGGAGCTTTGCCACTCCCCGGAAAACCTGGAAATTCTTCAAGGATCTGGCGGTGCTGCTGTGCATCGCCCTGGCCCTGACCCCCGCCTTCCGGATGCGGTTCTGGAACACCGGCGCCGAGGGGCAGACCCTGATGGGCGTTCTGGGCGCCATCACCGTGGCCTTCTACTGGGGCGGAAAGATTCCGGAGGCGCTGCTGCTGATCCTGATGTTTGTGGCGGCGATTGTGTACGGAGCGGTGTGGGGCCTGATCCCCGCCCTGTTCAAGGCAAAGTGGAACACCAACGAGACCCTCTTCACCCTGATGATGAACTATGTGGCCAGCTATCTGGTGGCCTATTTCCTGGTGATCTGGGTGCCCAGCGGCTCCTCGAACCTGGGCAAGCTGAAATACGGCAAGCTGCCTTCCTTCGGCCATGAGTATCTGGTGATCATCCTGGTGACGCTGCTTTTGACCATCGGGCTGTATATTTACGTGAACTATTCCAAGCACGGCTATGAGATCAACGTGGTGGGGGAGAGCGTGCGGACGGCCCGGTACGTAGGCATCGGCGTGGGCAAGGTGATCATCCGGACCATGATCCTCAGCGGCGCCCTCTGCGGCCTGGCGGGATACCTGATCGCCGCGGGGCTGGACCAGACCATCACCACCGAGAGCGTGGGAGGACAGGGCTTCACCGCCATCATGGTCTGCTGGCTGGCGAAATTCAATCCCCTGGGCATGGTGCTGACCTCCGGGCTGGTGACCCTGCTGGATCACGGCGCGGCGCAGATCAGCCAGGACTTCAGCGTGGCGGCTGACTTCCCGGACGTGGTGGTGGGCATCATCCTGTTCTTCGTCATCGGCAGCGAGTTCTTCATCAACTATCAGCTGCACTTCCGGACCCGGGAAAAGGAGGGAAGCGTGAAATGAATATCTGGCTCGACTTCTTCATTGACTCCCTGGCCTTCGGAGCAACCTTCATGTACGGCTCCACGGGAGAAATCCTGACGGAGAAGGCCGGACACCTGAACCTGGGCATTCCCGGCATCATGTGCATGGGCGGGGCCGGCGGCTGCCTGGTGCTGAACCTGATCGGCAAGAGCAGCCTGCCCGGGTTTGCCATCGTGCTGCTGGGCATCTGCGGGTCTTTCGCAGCGGCCATGCTGATGGGCCTGATCTACTCCTTCCTGACGGTGACCCTGCGGGCCAACCAGAACGTGACGGGTCTGGCCCTGACCACCTTTGGCGCGGGTCTCATGAAGGTGCTGATGAAGCGGGTGGACCCGGTGGTCTACCTGGTGGGCCCCAAGCAGCTTTACCGCTTCCCCTTCGCCGGGCGGACGGACAGCCTGCAGCGGCTGGGCGTGCTCTTCTTCCTGGCGGTGGCCATTGCCATCCTGGCCAGCTGGGTGCTGTTCCGCACCCGGGTTGGGCTGAATCTGCGGGCGGTGGGCGAGAGCCCGGCCACCGCGGACGCCGTGGGCATCAACGTGACCCGGTACAAGTACCTGGCCACCTGCATCGGCAGCGGCATTGCCGGCCTGGGCGGCTTCCACTACATCATCGACTACATGGGCAGCCAGGAGGCCTATCTGAGCGTGGAGGCCTTCGGCTGGCTCTCCATCGCCCTGGTGATTTTCGCCCTGTGGCGCCCCCACGTGACGATCCTGGGCTCCACGGTGTTCGGCCTGCTGTTCTCCTGCTCCAGCTATATCACCAATATTCCCGGGGTGCAGGTGACCATGGCGGCCAAGCCCATTCTGAAAATGCTGCCCTATGCGGTGACCATCCTGGTGCTGATCGTGACCAGCATCCGGAACAAGCGGGAGAACCAGCCGCCGGCCAGCCTGGGACTGAGCTATTTCCGGGAAGAAAGATAAGAACGGAGAGACCACGATATGCTTCAGATCAGCCGCTTTACGGTGGAAAACAAAACGGAGGGCTGCGTCACGGATGCGGCGCGCCCCCGTTTTTCCTTTGCGCTGGATTCGGACAAGCAGGATACCTTCCTGGCCCGGGCCACCCTTACCCTGAACGGATGGAAGAAGGAAACGGATCTCCAGACGGGCATTTCCTACGAGGGAGAGCCGCTGAAACCCTTCACCCGCTATACCGCAACGCTGACGGCGGAGGACCGGCGGGGGGAGCAGGCCTCGGCGGAGGTCTCCTTTGAAACGGGGCGGATGGACACGCCCTGGAGCGCCAAATGGATCAGCGATCCGACCTACTCCTTCACGGAGAAGGGCGTTTCCCCGGTGCCGATGGTATTCCGGAAGAAGCTGGCGCTGGGGGGAAAGATCCGCCGGGCGGTGATCCAGGCCACGGCGATCGGCATCTATGACCTGGCGGTGAACGGAAAGCGGGTGAGCGACCGGTATTTTGCGCCGGGCTTCACCAGCTATTCCCACAACCTGATGTACCAGCAGTATGATGTGACGGAGCTGCTGACGGGGGAGGATACCCTGGAGGCGACGGTCTGCGGCGGATGGGCCGTGGGGAGCTATGTGTTCACCCGGGCCAACCGGCTGATTCACAACCGGCAGGCCTTCCTGGCGGAGGTGCGGGTGACCCGGGAGGACGGGTCAGAGGAGATCCTCGGCACCGATGAAACCTGGGAGGTGACGGAGGACGGCCCGGTGCGCATGGCGGACCTGTATGACGGGGAAACCTATGACGCCACGGTGCGCCCGGAGGACATGAAATGGCGCTCCGCCGCAGAGGAAAGCCTGCGGATTCATCCGGAGATCACGGCGGACTGCGGCGCGCCGGTGACGGTGCGGGAAATTCTGAGCCCGGTGGACTTCAGCCGGGTGGGGGACGCAACCATCTATGATTTCGGCCAGAACTTCGCGGGCGTGGCCGTGCTGAAGATCCGGGGCCAGCAGGGCCAGAAGATCACGGTGCGGCACGCAGAGATCCTGAAGCCGGACGGAAGCCTGAACACCCAGTTCCTGCGGACGGCGAAAGCCACGGCCACCTATACCTGCCGGGAGGGAGAGCAGGAATACAGCCCCCGGTTCACCTACATGGGCTTCCGGTACATGAGCGTGGAGGGCATTGCCCCGGAGGACATCGAGGTCCGGGCGGCGGTGCTTTCCTCGGACCTGCGGCGGACCGGATTCTTCCGCTGCTCCGATCCCATGGTGAACCGGCTGCAGGAGAACATCCTCTGGAGCAGCCGCAGCAATCTGATGGACATTCCCACCGACTGCCCCCAGCGGGATGAGCGGATGGGCTGGACGGGGGACATCGCGGTCTTCGGGACCACGGCCTGCTTCAACTTCGATATGTCCCGGTTCCTGGACAAATGGCTGCGGGACATGCGCAGCGAGCAGTTCCGGGGCGGCGGCATCCCCAACACCGTGCCCCGGCAGGGCTACGGCTTTCCCACCACCATGCCGGACATGGCGGTGGACTGGTGGGATGATGCCTGCGCCATGGTGCCCTGGGCGGAATACATGGCCAGGGGCGATGAGGAGATGCTGCGGCGGAACTACCCCATGATCCAGAAATACATCAAGGCGCAGCTGTTCTGGGCCGGGCTCTTCTCCTTCGGGAGAAAGCGCTATATCTGGAACACTCCCGGCGTCTTCCACTTCGGGGACTGGGTGGCGGCGGATGCGCCGAAGATGAGCCAGTGGCAGGCCCGGGGCAAATGGACCGCCACCGCCTCCATGAAGAACATGTGCTCCCTGGCGGAGCGGATCGCCGGCATCCTGGGGAAGAAAGAGGACCAGGAGAAGTACCGGGAGCTGGCGGAGAAGATCTCCGAGGCCTACTGCGCCGAGTTCACGGACGGGCAGGGAAAGCTGAAGGAGGAGTTCCAGACCGGCTATGTGCTGCCCCTGTACCTGGGCATGTTCCCGGAGGGGGAGATCCGGCAGAAGGCGGCGGACCATCTGGCGGAACTGGTGGCGAAGAACGGATACCGCATCGGCACCGGTTTCCCGGGTACGCCTTACATTCTCTTTGCCCTGGCGGACAACGGCCATGCGGAAACGGCCTTCCGGATGCTGATGAACACCGACTGCCCCGGATGGCTGTACGAGGTGAAGGCGGGAGGCACCACCATCTGGGAGAGATGGGACGGGCTGGATGAGAACGGCCAGTGCTCCATCCAGGACGACGGCACCGGCGGCATGATCAGCTACAACCACTATGCCTCCGGCGCGGTGGGCGCCTTCCTGTATCAGCGGGTGGCGGGGCTGGAAGCCCTGGAGCCGGGTTACAAACGCTTCCGGGTCCGGCCTTTCCCGGGTGGCGGGCTCACCAGCGCCTCGGCGGAGGAGGAGACTCCCTACGGCCGGGCGGCATGCGCCTGGGAAATCCGGGGAGAGGAGTTCCTGCTTTCCGTGACGGTGCCCGTCAGCACCCGGTGCGAGGTGACGATGCCCGACGGCACGACCCACAGCCTGGGCAGCGGGGAATATCGCTTTACCGGGAAAATGGAAGCTCCAAAGGCCTGAGTACCCGAAAAAAGGGAAAACCTGATGCATCAGGCATCCCGGATTCAAAGCAGACCGAAACACAGACAGCCTTTTGCAGCCCTTCTTCGGAGGGGCTGTTTTTTTTCGGGACGGACTCCGGGAAGGATTGCATAAAACGCGAAAATCCGATATGCTGATTGAAGAGAAGAAAAACGGAAAACGGGGGATAACGGATGGAAGAAATCAGAATTCTCGGACCGGAGCGCCAGAGAAAAACCATTGACTGGCGGCATCTGTTTACCCCGGAGCAGCTGAAGCAGGCGGCCGATCCGGCGTGGGTCCGGAAGGTGAAGGTCGGGAGCAGTCAGATATACTACCGGACATTCAGCGTGACGCCCGGTCCGGCCTCGGCCGCGGACAGGGGAAAAGCGGTTCGGGTTTCGGTCCAGGGGTTTCCCAGAAGCCCGAAGGACGAATGGAACACGGAAATGTTCATCTGCGCCTGCGCGGAGGGCCGGAAAAAGGGACATGTCTGCTTTCATGAAGCCGCGGCGATGCTGGCCTGGGAGAAGGAGCTGGGAGAGAACTTCTTTGTGCAGGAAAGCGACTGGGCCTACCGGGCGAGACTGGAACGGGAGAGACAGTATCAGGAGGAGCTGGAATACCGCCGGGGCCTGGCGGAAGCCACCCGGGAATTCTTTCCGGTATCGAAAATCCTGACCATGAACCGGCCGAAAAGGCTGATGCTGTATGATCTGCACAAGGCTGCGGAGGGCTTCGTGACCAGCGCCTGGGCGGCGCACGAAGCCCAGCGGATCGGTTCCGGCAAGGCGCAGGTGGAGGAAATCGAAACCCGGAATGGGCAGAAATATCTCTCCGGCAAGTATTCCGGCTGGAATGAAATCATCCGGAAACACGAAAATGCTCAGATGATCCTGCAGGGAGATCACTTTCTGACCAACCAGTGCGACTGCGCCTGCCATGAGCTGGAGGGCTGGCCGGAAAAGGGAATGTGTCCTCATCAGCTGCTGATCCTGCAGGCGATGCGGAATACGGCGGACAAGCTTTCCAACGAGGATCTGACGGACGAGCCGGCCCGGCAGTTTTTCGCCTGGCTGCAGCGGGCGGAAAAGCGGGAACAGAAGAAAGCTTCCGCAAAGGAAACGGAACGGGTCCGGGATGTGCTGCTGGCGCCCCGGATCATCGTGGAGGAGGGCGTGGCCCAGGTTTCCTTCAAGGTGGGAACAAAGGGCGGAAAGATGCTGGTGCTCCGGAACCTGCGGGATCTGCTGCGGGCGTGGCAGCAACGGCAAACGATGGAGATTTCCAAGACGGAAAAGGTGGACTTCAGCCGGCATGACTTCGCGCCGGAGGTGGGCCCCTGGCTGACCTTCATCCAACGCCGGGTGACGGAACTGGATGAGGTCAATGAACGGCTGTATGCCAAGGCGAATCCCTGGCGCAGACCGGTTACCCTGACGGTTACAGCTCAGCAACCGCTTTCCGGTGCAACGCTGGATCAGTTTTACGAGCTGGCGGCGGGGCAGCAGTGCGAGTATACGGACAAGTCCAACGGCATCAAGGGAGAAATGATCTCTGTGGGGCACAGCCGGATGCAGTTCACCCTGACTATTGACCAGATTCTGGATACGGCCGGACAGTTCGGCGGCATCATGGTTTCGGGGATGATTCCGGTGATGCTGGAGGGAGCGACGGCGAACTATATCCTGAACCGCCATGTGCTGAGCCGGATGGATCTCCGGGAGATGGAGGTGCTGGAGCCCTTCCGTTCTGTGGCGGACGCATCGGGACTGTTCCGGTTCCGGGTGGGGTTGGATCATCTGCAGGAGTTCTATTACCGGGCGCTGCCGTCCCTGCTGGCGAATCCTTTTGTCCGGATTGAGGACCACGGGGGCGGGGAGCCCCAGAAGCACCTGCCGCCGGAGCCCCAGTTCACCTTCTGGCTGGACCTGGGGGAGGACATGACCCTGAAATGCCGCTGCCGGGTGAGCTATGGGGAAACGGAATACCTGCTGGACCGGCCAGCACCGGAAGGCGCCTACCGGGATACGGAGCAGGAGAGGCGCATCCGGGGGATGCTGAAGGAGATATTTACCCACTTTGACAGCGGTTTGCAGCAGTATCTGGCCCGCATGACGGACGACACCCTGTACGATTTCCTGCAGACGGGGATCGGAAGGCTTGAGAAATACGGGGATGTGCACGGGACGGAGGCCTTCAAGCGCCGGAACGTGAAGAGCTTCTCCGGAGCCCAGGTGGGGGTGTCGGTGCAGAGCGGCATCATGGACATCACCGTCACCTCCCGGGAATACAGCGCCCAGGAGCTGCAGGCCATCCTGGACAGCTATCAGAAAAAGAAGCGGTATTACCGGCTCAGCAGCGGGGACTATGTGGACCTGGAGGGGAACCAGGAGCTGGCGGAGCTGGAGGATCTTTTCGGCAGCCTGGATCTGACGCCCCTGGAGGCCATCCGGGAGCAGATTCATCTGCCTCTGTACCGGGCGCTGTATCTGGACCGGATGCTGGAGGAGCACAACAGTCTGGCCACCACCCGGGACCGGACCTACCGGGCGCTGATCAAGAATTTCCAGACGGTGCGGGATGCGGACTACGAGGTTCCGGCAGTTCTGGAAAACGTGCTGCGGCCCTATCAGGTTTTCGGCTACAAGTGGCTGAAGACCCTGGAGGAGGCCGGCTTCGGCGGAATCCTGGCGGATGAGATGGGTCTGGGAAAAACGGTGCAGATGATCGCGGTTTTCCAGCAGAACAAGGAAAGCGGGAAGGGACTTCCGAGCCTGGTGGTGTGCCCGGCCTCCCTGGTCTACAACTGGATCGCAGAGATCGGCCGGTTCGCGCCGGGGCTGAAGGCAGCCGCTGTCACCGGCACCGCCGGCGCCCGGAAGGCCATCCTGGAAGGCGTCCGGGGAGAGCGAAAGGAAGCGGAAGCGCCAGCGGCCCCGAAGCGGGGCAGGAAGCCGGCGACCGACAAAGCCGCCAGCCCGGCGGATGTGTATGTGACCAGCTATGACCTGCTGAAGCGGGACATCGCGCTGTATGAGGAGCTGAAATTCCATCTCTGCGTGCTGGATGAGGCCCAGTTCATCAAGAACCAGAAGGCGGCGGCCGCCAAATCCGTGAAGCTGATCCGGGCGGAACACCGCTTCGCCCTGACGGGAACGCCCATTGAAAACCGGCTCAGCGAGCTCTGGAGCATCTTTGATTTCCTGATGCCGGGATTCCTCTATTCCTCGCCGGACTTTGTGCAGAAATTCGAAATACCGATTTCGAAGGAGCAGGACGAGGAAGCCACGGCAAAGCTGAAGAAGATGACCGGCCCCTTCATTCTGCGCCGGCTGAAGGGGGACGTGCTGAAGGATCTGCCTCAGAAGCTGGAGGAGGTCCGGTATGCCCGGCTGGAAGGAGAGCAGCAGAAGCTGTATGACGCCCAGGTATCCCACATGCAGCAGGTGCTTCACGCCGGCGGGAACACGGGAGAGGACAAGATCCGGATCCTGGCGGAGCTGACCCGGATCCGGCAGATCTGCTGCGATCCCTCCCTGCTGTTTGAGAACTACCAGGGAGAGTCGGCGAAGCGGGAGGCCTGCATGGAGCTGGTGCAGAGCGCCATCGACGGCGGACACCGGATGCTGATCTTCAGCCAGTTTACCAGCATGCTGGCCCTGCTGGAGGAGGACCTGAAGACGGCCGGAATTGCGTATTTCAAGATCACCGGTTCTACCCCCAAGGAGGTCCGGGTCTCCCTGGTGAACCAGTTCAACGAGGGGGATACGCCGGTGTTCCTGATCTCACTGAAGGCGGGAGGCACCGGGCTGAACCTGACGGGGGCGGACGTGGTGATTCACTACGACCCCTGGTGGAATCTGGCGGCGCAGAACCAGGCTACGGACCGGGCCCACCGGATCGGGCAGACCCGGCAGGTGACGGTCTACAAAATGATCGCCAAGGACACCATCGAGGAGAAGATCCAGGAACTGCAGGAGACCAAGCAGGATCTGGCGGACGCGATTCTCAGCGGACGGAGCGAGTCCCTGATGAGCCTGAGCAATGAGGAGCTGCTGGCGCTGCTGGCTTAAGTCCGGGAAAAAGCCTTTTATGAATCAAAGGGACTGCTGCAGTAGTCAAAAATTCTGCAGCAGTCCCTTTCTAAAAAATGAGTTTA
>CAZRLU010000005.1:0-3850 GCA_964600995.1 uncultured Oscillospiraceae bacterium
CCCGGGAAGAGCTTCACTACTATATGGATGTGGAAGGGCAGTACGGGTTTATTCCCAAGGACGCCGTCCGGACGGGCCTCACGGGATACGACCTGGACTGGCCGCTTCCCCAATTGTAACAAAGGGATTTCAAAGGTTGACAGCCGCTTTCGGGAGGGGTATGATATCACTGTGCTAATTGTAATAGTACAGTTAAGCCAGACGGCGGAAAAGAAGGTGATCCCTTGTTTGTCATTGACCCCCGGAGCAAGGCTCCGATCTATGAGCAGCTGAAGGAACAGCTGCGGTGGCAGATCACCATGGGCTTTCTCGCCCCCGACGAGCCCCTGCCCTCCGTCCGGTCCCTGGGGACGGAGCTGGGCATCAATCCCAACACGATCCAGAAGGCCTACCGGGAGATGGAGCAGGAGGGACTGATCTACTCCCAGCCGGGGCGGGGGAGCTTTGTGACCCCGCGGACGGGGGAGCAAAGGATGAAACAGCAGGAAAAGCACCTGGACCTGCTGGCGGGGGAAATCCGGAAAGCCAGGGAAATGGGCATTCGCCGGGAGGCGCTGGAGGCGCTGGTCGAAAGCCTGTACGAGGAGGAATGAACATGCTCAGAACCGCGAAAATTGACAAGAGCTTCGGAACCCACCGGGTGCTGAAGGAGATCAGCCTGGATCTCCAGGAGGGCCATATCTTCGGGCTGCTGGGAACCAACGGCGCGGGAAAATCCACCCTGCTGCGGATGGTGGCGGGGGTGCTCCGGGCGGACCGGGGAGAGATTCAGCTGGACGGGAATCCGGTCTATGAGAACCCGGCCGTCAAGGAACAGATCTGCTATCTCAGCGATGATCCCGCCTTCCTGCACGCGGCCACCATCCGGGAGATGGGGGCCTTCCAGAAGGCCTGGTATCCCTCCCACGACGAAGCGCGGCTGAAGGAGCTGTGCGAAAGGTTCAACCTGCCCCTGGATGAGAAGATCAGCAGCCTCTCCAAGGGCACCCAGAAGCGGGTGCAGGTTTGCCTGGCCCTGGCCCGGAGGCCCCGGGTCCTGCTCTGCGACGAGACCTTTGATGGGCTGGATCCCGTGATGCGGGAGGCTTTCCGCCGGGTGATCAGCGAGGAAACCTGGGACCGGAACATGATGACCGTCCTGGCAGGCCACAATCAGCAGGAGATGGAGGATATCTGCGACCAGGTGGGCTTCCTGCACGAGGGGCGCCTGCTGACCGTGGGGGATGTGGACACGGTGGTCAGCGGAATCCTGCGGGTGCAGTTCGCCACCAGGGAGCCGGTGCCGGAGGAGCGGCTGCAGGCCCTCCGTCCCCTGCGGCTCCAGCGGCAGGGCCGGCTCTGCGTCCTCACCCTGCGGGCCGAGCGGGAGAAGGTGCTGGAGCAGATCCAATCCTTCGGGCCGGAATTCTGCGAGTTCCTGCCCCTGTCCCTGGAGGAGGTATTCATTCTGGAAATGGAGGAACAGGGCTATGCGCAATAAAAGCAAGAAAGCGTCCCCCCTGCGGTGGATGCTCCGGAGATATGTGTTTCTGCTGGTGGCGGTGGTGATGATCACCTTCGCCGCCTTCCCGATGCAGGGAATGACCCGGGTGATGTCGGTGCGGTGGAGCCTGGAGCAGCTGGAAGAGGGGGAGGAGCTCACCTCCGCCCAGGTCCGGAGCTTTACCGCCGAGCTGACGAAGAACTTTGTCTATTCCCCCCTGAACCTGGAGATGCTTTGCCTGCTCTTCGGCGGCCTGGGCTTCGCGGCGGCCCTGGTCCTCTTCCGGCATCTCTTCTCCCGGAAGCAGGGGATGCTGGTGGCCGCCCTGCCCATGACCCGGTCGGAGGATTTCCTCCGGAGATGCCTGGTCTACGGGCTCTGGGTGCTGCTCCCCATGGGGCTATGCATGATGATCCATCCCCTGGTGGTCTTCGGAAACGGCCTCAGCGCCTGCTTTGACCTGCGGATCTATCTGCTGCGGGCGGCCGCGACCCTGCTGATCAACCTCTACGGCTTTGCCCTGGGGGCCCTCTGCGCCGCGGTGTTCGGCACCTTCTGGTCCTCCTGCCTGGGGGGCATGATGATCGCCGGATCCGCGGAGCTGGTGGCCTTCTGCTGGGTATGGATCGCCTCCGACTATCTGCCGACCCTGTACCGGCATGGCCTGCTGCAGACCCTGCGGCCCTTCTCCCCGGTCTACAGCCTCTATAAGGCCTTCTATGATCCCGGCCTGCGGTTCCCCCTTCCCGGCATCCTGGCCGCGGCGGTGCTGCTGGTGCTGGGCTGGCTGGCCTACGGCCGGGTGAAGCCGGAAAACGCCGGCCATACCCTGAACATGAAGAAGCTGGAGCCGGTGATCCTTTTCTGGACCACCGTGCTGGGGGGCACGGCGGGAGCCATCGTGCTGACCATGTATCTGGGCCGGGAAAGCATGCTCTATGTGGGCCTGCTCCTGGGCGCGGCGGCGGGAGGGCTGCTGGCCCGGATGCTCCTGGACCAGCGGATCCAGCTGAGCCTGAAGAGCTGGCCGGTTCCGGCAGCTGCGGTCTGCGTCCTGCTCCTGGTGCTGCTGGGCCTGCGGGGGGATGTGCTGGGCTTCAACGCCTACGCCCCCCAGGCGGCGGACCTGACTGCCGTCCGGGTTTATCCGGAGATGGGCGGGGAGGAGCTGCTCCTGACCTCCGGGGAAAGCGTCGAGGCCTGCCTGACCTGGGCGGGACAGATGCGGGAGGAGGCCCTCGCCGCCCGCCGGGAGACGCCCTATCAGTCCATGTACGCCAATGTGGTGATGAAGTTTGAGGAGAAGGGCGGCCGGATCCGGACCCGGCAGTATGCCTATCCGAAGGACCAGGCCGCTGTGGTGCCGGCCCTGCGGGTGCTGGCCGCCGAGGCCTCCCGCCAGCAGGCGGAGAAGGTCCGGGCCCTGACAAACATCTACTGCTATTCCCGGCTGAACACCTTCGGCCTCTCCAGCCAGGAGTTCCTGGACACCTTCGGCTTCTCTCCCGAGGATCTCAGCTACCGCCGGCTGAACCCGGAAAAGGTGGCGGAAGCCCTCCGGGAGGACCTGCGGGCCCGGACCCTGGAAAGCCTGCAGGAGCCAGCCCTGCTGAACGTCTACTTCGAGGGGCTGAATCCGGAAACCGGGGAATATGAATACTCCGATACCTCCTATCAGATCCGGTCCGGCGATGTCCATACCCTGCAGGCGGTCCTGGGGGACGAGGCGGAAAAATGGGCGGACTATGCCGCCGGCGGCTTTGCCCGGGCGGACCGGGTGCGGGTTTTCCTCTGCGAGTATTCCCTGGAGGGGGACGAGGAGCGCCTGGAGAGCTTCCGCCTGGCGGAGAGCGAAGCGGAGGTCCGGGAGTGGATGACCCATGTGACCGGCTGCTCCGACACGAAGTTCCAGCTTCCCCTGGACCGGACCCATCGGGTCAAGGTCTATTCCCTGAACAACCTGCAGGAGCTGGCGGACTACGGAGAGCTGGAGCTGGATCCGGAGGATCCCGAGGTGCTGCGAAGACTCCCGGAGCTGATGGAGTTCGGCGCGGTCACCTACACCTACACAGCGGCCGATCTCTGAAGCCGAAACAGAAAGGGAGGGAAATGCAGCATGAAAACCGCGGACCACAGCATCCGGATCAACGGGAAGAAATGCGAACTGACCCGGACCGAGTTTGACCTTTACCAGTGGATGCACCTGCACCGGGGAAGCGTGGTTTCCCGGGACGCGCTGCTCAAAAACGTCTGGGGCTTCCGCTCAGAAGCGGACACCCGCTCTGTGGACATGTGCATCCGCAGGCTCCGGACCAAGATCGGCAGCGAAAAGATCGTGACCGTTTATGGAAAAGGATATGTTCTCAC
>CAZRLU010000005.1:3950-5525 GCA_964600995.1 uncultured Oscillospiraceae bacterium
AAATCGGGCATGAAAGAGCCGGCTTGATAAGGCCGGCTTTTTCCATGCCCTGATGCTTGCCCGGGCGGCTCCTGTTCACGGGGTGCCCCGCCCGCCGAGGTATTTGCGGCTGCGGACGCGCTCGCTTCCTCCCGCCGTCGCTGACGCTTGCCACGGCCTGAGTACACGTTCTCAAGGCCCTCATCCGCAAATACCGCACGGCGGCCGTGAACAGAAATCGGATTTGTGCCTGGCCCCCAGGATCGCGGATTTCCGGTTGTCAGCAGCACGGATCTGTTGTAAAATCGGGAAGAACGGGAACCGGGACTGAACCGGTCTGTTCGGAGCCTTCCGGATCTCATCCGGAAGACCGGACCGGACCCTATTTTCACAACAGAGGAGTGTTTCGATGGAACTGACGGGCAATACCTTTTTCTTTCCCTGGGAAGTCAGCCTGGAGCAGTGGCTGCAGAGCCATCTCGGCACGGCGGGAACGGGGATCATGTCCTTTTTCTCCGCCTTCGGCGAGGAGATCATTCTGATTCTGATCCTGGGGATCCTCTACTGGTGGTATGACAAGGACGTGGGAAAACGGGTGGGGCTGACGGCGCTGACGGCCATGTGCTGGAACGCGGAGATCAAGAACCTGGTGCTGCGGCTGCGGCCTTATATGGCCCATCCGGAGGAGATCAAAATCCTCCGCGTGATTGAGCCGGACGCCCATCCCATGGATATCTCGGCCCAGGGCTATTCCTTTCCCAGCGGCCACTCCGCCAACGCGGCCTCCGTGTATGCGGCCATCGCCAAGGAGCTGAAGAAGAAATGGGCAACGGTGCTGGCGGTGGCGTTGCCCCTGCTGGTGGGCTTCTCCCGGGTTGTGGTGGGCGCTCACTATCCCACGGACGTGATGGCCGGCTGGGCCGTGGGCCTGCTGGCCACCCTGGTGGTTTCCCTGCTGACCAGCCGGATCCGCAGCAAGCCCGCCCTCTACGGCATTCTGCTGCTGACCGCGCTGCCGGGGCTCTTCTTCTGCAAAAGCAAGGACTATTACACCTCCGTGGGGCTGATGATCGGCTTCATGGCCGGCACGCTGCTGGAGGAGAAGACCGTGCATTTCGAGAATACCCGGAACATTCTTTTCGGCGTCCTCCGGCTGGCGGGCGGATTTGCCATCTATTTCCTGCTGAATAAGCTGCTGAAGCTGCCCTTCTCCGGGGAGCTGCTGGACGGAGGCTCCACCGGAGCCCTGCTGATCCGCTGCGCCCGCTACGCGGTGATCGGCTTCGCGGAATTCGGCCTCTATCCCATGCTCTTCTCCCGGGTGGAAAACCTCCTGGGCGGCAACAAAGCCAAAGCCTGAGTCTGAGGGCGGACCGGAGGGAGCCCATGATCTTTTCCCGGGTGGAGAACCTGCTGGGCGGAAACAAGGCCAAAGCCTGAGCCGAAGGACGGCCTGGGGCGGGGAGCCCATGATCTTTTCCCGGGCGGAGGGCCTCCAGGGCGGAAACAAAGCCGAAACCTGAGCCGGAAGGCGGACCGGAGGGAGCCCATGATCTTTTCCCGGGCGGAGGGCCTCCAGGGCGGAAACAAAGCCGA
>CAZRLU010000005.1:5625-8618 GCA_964600995.1 uncultured Oscillospiraceae bacterium
GGAGCCCATGATCTTTTCCCGGGCGGAGGGCCTCCAGGGCGGAAACAAAGCCGAAGGGTTGCCCGGACGGGGAGCCCGGAGGGCGTCCGAAAAAAAGGAAACTGCGCAAATCGCGCCGGAGAAGCATCTCTCCGGCGCATTTTCTTTTCCGCCGGCATCCTGCCGCGGCCGATCCGAAGTTCCCCGCCGGCCCCGCCGGGAAAGACTTCTTGCAATTCCGGCGAAAAGGGTATAATATAATATTGTATTGATACATTATATAACAATACAACGATATGAACCTTGTTTCAGGCGGGAGGGATCGGGGGATGGCCGGGAAGGATCTGCTGGCGGACAGCGCAAGCCCCTTGTATGTTCAGCTGATGGACCGGATTCGCCAGGATATTCTGCAGGGAGTCTATCCGACGGGGGAGAAAATCCCCGCGGAGCATATGCTGGAGGAAAGATACGGCGTAAGCCGGGTGACGGTGCGCAGGGCGCTGCAGGAGCTGACCACCGCCGGCCTGCTGGAGAGAAAGCAGGGGAAGGGCACCTTCGTTTCCGCGCCGAAGCCCCGGCGGGAGCACCGGGGCGTGATCAGCTTTCATGACGCCTGCCGGGAGGCGGGGCTCAGGCCCGGAGCCCGGACCCTCACCGCCCGGGAAACGGCGGCCACCGAGGAGGACCGGCGGCGCCTGGAGCTGCTGCCGGACAGCCGGATCGTGGAAATCCGCCGGCTGCTCACCGCCGACGGAACCCCGGTGATCCTGGAAACCCTCCGCTTCTCCATGGCTTATGCCTGGCTGGAAAATGCGGAGACCGGCGGGAGCCTCTATCTGGCCCTGCGAGAATACGGGATCCGGGCGGAGAAAAGCCTCTACGCCTTCTCCCTGGCCCGGGCCACCGCGGAGGAAGCGGAGCTGCTGGGCCTGGAGGAGAACGGGCCCCTGATGAAAGAGGAACAGACGGTGTATGACCAGAAGGGCCGGCCGCTGCACACGGCGGTCCGGCTGATCCGGGGAGACCGCTACACCCTGCGGGTATAAAAGCAGCCGCGGGCTCCCGGGAAAGGAGGGCACAGAGAGATGAACGAGACGACGGAAACCAGGACGGGGCCGAAGAAAATCTGGAATGATGCCCTGAAAATCGTGAAGGGCGGGGACAGCGCCCAGCTGATGGAATCCTTCACGGCGGAGATGACCCTGGTGGCCGAGGGGCTGTATGAGGACCAGAACCGGCTGCGGGGCGAAGTGGACCGGATGATGAACCAGGAGGATCAGCGGCTGCAGAAGCAGGAAAGCCGGATCCTGGAGCTGGAAACGGCCCTGGAGGAGCAGCAGAAGGAAAATGACCGGATGGTCACCGAGCTGCGGACCCGGCTGGCCGCCCTGGAAAAGCAGGAGGAGCAGCGCCGCCGGGAGCGGGGGAAAAAGCCCGCCAAGGAGCGGAACCTGATCCGGGATCTGACGATCCTGGCCGCCGTGATCGCGGCGGGGGCCATCGCCGTCATCCTGGTGCTGAAGCTGGTATAACGGCATGGCAGGATCCCCGCCTCCGGGAACGGAGGGCGGGAGCAAGGCCCCCGCGGGCAGGCCTGCAGGCCGGAGCCGCGGGCGCGAAAGGAGGATACGGACATGAAGACCTATGAAAAAATGCTGCAGGAATACCGGAAGCGGCAGCGGGACACGGTGGTGGACGCCCTGGCCACGGGGCTGACCTATATGGATGAGATCGCCGTGGACTCCGGGCTGCTAGAGGAAACGGGGCTGATGACGGAGCTGATGGAAAACGTGACGGGGGCGCTGCCCTTCGTCATCATCAGCGTCAGCGAGGGCACCAAGGTGCTGCTGAAAAAGAAGCCGGGCATGACCGGCGTGAAGGACGGCGCCTTCCGGATGGTCAAGACCGGCGCCGCCATGGGCGTCGGGGCCGCGGTGATGGGCGCTGCCGGCTTCTGGGCCGCCATCCCGGTGACCATGGGGGTCCGGGCCCTCTTTGACCGCTACCGCAGCAAGGCGCTGACGGGCCGGCGGATTCAGGGCCGGATCCAGCGGCTGCAGGAGCTGAACCGCAGCCTGCGGCAGGAGGAAGCGGAAACGGAAGAGGCGGTTCCGCCGCTGAACGAGTCAGCCTGGGCTGTGGAAGGAGCCGTGGAATGAAGTTCACAAAAATGCAGGGCATCGGAAACGATTACATCTATGTGGACTGCACAAAGGAAAGGGTGGAGGATCCCTCCGCCCTGGCCCGCCGCCTCAGCGACCGGCATTTCGGCGTCGGCGGGGACGGGCTGGTCCTGATCTTTCCGGGAACGGAAGGGGATTTCCGCATGCGCATGTTCAACGCCGACGGCAGCGAGGCGGAGATGTGCGGCAACGCCAGCCGGTGCGTGGGGAAATACGTGTATGACCGGGGGCTGTGGGACCGGAAGGACCTGCGGCTCGAGACAGGCAGCGGCATCCGGGACCTGCGGCTCTTTACGGAAAACGGCCGGGTAACCTCGGTCCGGGTGGACATGGGGAAGCCGAAGCTGCGCCCCCAGGAGATTCCGGTGCTTCCGGAGCAGGCGGGATGGGCCGGGGAGCTGCAGGAGATCCGGAGCCTTCCCCTGAAGATCCGGGACCGGGTTTTCCCGGTGACCTGCGTCAGCATGGGCAATCCCCACTGCGTCGTCTTTCAGGAGGAGGTGGACGGCTGGCCCATCGAAAGCTGGGGTCCCTGCTTTGAGCACGCGCCGGCCTTCCCCCAGCGGGTCAACACGGAGTTTGCCCGGGTGCTGGACCGGGAGCATATCCGGATGCGGGTCTGGGAGCGGGGCAGCGGAGAAACCCTGGCCTGCGGCACGGGCGCCTGCGCCACGCTGGTGGCCGCCGTCATGAACGGGCTGACGGAAAGGAAAGCAAAGCTGCTGCTCAACGGCGGCGAGCTGGAGATCGAATGGGACAAGGAAACCGGCCATGTGCTCATGACCGGCCCCGCGGAGTTCGTCTTTGACGGAGAGGTGGAAACGGACTGAA
>CAZRLU010000005.1:8718-11307 GCA_964600995.1 uncultured Oscillospiraceae bacterium
AGAGCGGCGGAAACGGACTGAAAAAGTCCCCAAGGGATAAGGAAAGAGCCCCGGCTGCAGGCCAGGACTCTCTTTTTATGCGGTTCATGCCGGGCTCAGTCCCCCAGCAGCATGCCCAGCACCCCGTACTCCGTCAGATCGTCCAGCACCACCTGGCAGGCGGCGGTGGGGATGCCGAAGAGGAACCGGAGGAAACCCTGGGCGAAGGTCGGCAGAATCTTCTCCACGAAGGGCTTCAGGGAGGTTTCGTTGACGTGAAGGATGCTGGTGGCAGCATTGGCTTCCGCCTCGTCATAGGCCTCCACCGTGACATCCCCCTCCACGGGAAGCAGGCTGCCGGTCAGGGACAGCAGGAGATCGCCGGGTTCCGGCTCCAGGGAAGGCTTGCGGATTTCCAGCGCCAGGGATCCGTCGGCCGCCCCCTTCAGGAAGCCGGTGAAGCCCAGGTTGGCAAAGAGCCCGCCGGTCAGGTTGAAATTCACCAGGGAATCGCAGTCGGCCGGCCAGCTCTCCGGCAGGGCGGCGGCGGAAACCCGCAGATCCAGCAGGTCCTCCTTCTCCGGCAGGGTCTGAGAAACGGAAAGGGCAATCTGCCCGGAGAGCCGGGACTGGGCCAGCGTCTGCTGGAACAGGAAGGAGGGCTGATATCCGCTCTCCATGGGCGGCAGGGAAACGGAAAGGCGGCGATGCTCGGGGCTGTCGGAGCGGGAAACGAATTCCCCGCAGCCGGAGGACCAGGTTTCCCCGCCCTCGGAGGAGGCGATCCGGATATCCTCCCCGCCGGTGACCTCCTTCGTCAAATAGGCGGGCGCGTCCGCGAGGAACTGATGGAAGGCCGCGTCAAAGCCGGTATCCAGCCCGAGGGAGGTGGAAAAGACCATGATATGGGGATCGGACTCCAGTCGCTTGGTCCACTTATCCGCCAGGGTGGACACGGCAGCTGCGGGAATGATGCCCTCCGGGGTTCGGGCCTGCATCATGCCCTCCCAGTCCGCCAGGACGAACCGGAATGCGTTTTCCCAGGTGTAGGGCAGCATAAGCGCCACATAGGGCAGGGGGAGGCCGAGATGCTCATATCCCTTCATGCAGAATTCCAGCAGGGCGTCGTTGTCCAGCACAAACTGCTCCTCTCCCATGAGGGGGGAGCCGACCATCATGCTGTGGGGCAGCCCATGAATCCGGAAGGATACGGGGGAAGCCTCCGGATCCACCGGAATGACGGAGAGCTGCAGCTCGAAGGCGGAGGAGGACAGGGATCGGGCATAGGTTCCCTCAAAGCGGAGGGCGTCAAAAAGCGCCGCATAGCCCCGCGCCCGGTCCCGCAGGCCGGAGGACACGGCCTCCTCGTTCAGATGCAGCGAAAAGCTGAAGGACCAGGCCTGCGCCGCCTCCTTCTCCGCCGCGGAAGCCGGCAGGCAGAAGCAGAGCAGGGCAAAGGCCAGCAGCAGGGAAAGACATTTTCTCATCGGGTTCAATCCTCCTCATCATCCACGACGGTCCAGGTGGCGGGATCCCGGTCCCGCTTCAGCTCCACTTCCCGCTGCATCCGCAGCTGCGTTTCCATATTTGCGATGGAATTCGGCCGGATGCCGTACTGAACCTGGAAGGCCCGGACGGCGGCGGCGGTGGCGTTCCCGAAGTTCCCGGTGATGAAGCGGGATTCCAGAAAACCGAGATAGGAAAGGGATTCCTGCAGCTGGCGCACCTTTTCTCCGGAGTTGCCGAAGCGCATGGTGATATCCGCCAGGTCATGCACCGTGCCGTAGCCGAGAATCTGGGTATCGGAAAGGGAGTAGGTGTTCCGGGCGACGCCCACGGGATTGTTCCCCTCGATCACATGGATCCGGGTTTTGCCGTCGGCGGTGCGGGAGCAGGATTCCACCAGGGCCACGTGATCCGTATCCTCCCCGGAGGTCCAGGTGAAGAACACATAGTCTCCGGGCTGGGGAATGTAGTCCCCGGTGCGGATGAAGGCCCCGTGGCCCTTGAGCCATTCATACCCCCAGCCGTCCACTTCCCCCTTGCGGACCACATACCGGCCCGCCCGGATGAACCAGGCCCGGCCCGTGTTCTGCCCGGAGTAGAGGGGATAGAGCCGGTCCAGCAGATGGGTCCCGTGGCGCTGGTCCACCTGATCCACGCACCAGGTCAGGAATTCAGCGCACCACTGGGCATAGGGATCCCCGGCCCATTCCCCGTATTTGCTCCAGCCGTGATCCCCCTCCCGGTAGCCCACTTCCTCCGAGGCCACCTCCAGCAGCCAGGTCACGTAGTCCGGAACCAGCTCCACAGGCTCAATGACTTCCTCCGCGGCCGCGGAGGACAGGAAGAATAACAAAAAAAACAGCGCCAGTGCACGCTTCAACGCGGAGCACCTCCCTTGCGGGTACAAGTATAACAAATCCTGAAAGGGAAAACAACCGGAGCTCAGGACTCCACCACCCGGAGACTCTCCGGGCAGGTCTGGGCCGGAAAGAAGGAAAACCACCGGAGCTCAGGACTCCACCACCCGGAGGCTCTCCGGGCAGGTCTGGGCCAGAAAGACGGAGCGGCTGTGGAGCGCCAGGGCAGAGTAGGCGGCCCGGGCTT
>CAZRLU010000005.1:11407-23908 GCA_964600995.1 uncultured Oscillospiraceae bacterium
GCCAGAAAGACGGAGCGGCTGTGGAGCGCCAGGGCAGAGTAGGCGGCCCGGGCTTTGGCGGCGGTCCGGAACACCCCGAAAACCGCGCTGCCGCTGCCGGTCATCAGGGCGATCTCCGCCCCGGCCTCCTTCAGCTGGCGGATGGCCCGGCCGATCTCCGGCCGCATCCGGACGGAAACGGGCTGCAGCACGTTTCCGAGGCAGCGGCGGAGGGTGGACAGATCCCCGGCCGCCAGGGCGGCGGCGGCATGATCCGTATCCGGATGCACGAGATCCGGCTCGGCGTGGAAGGCCTGAAAGACCTCCCGGGTGGAAAGCCCCCGGCAGGGCTGGGTGATGACGAGCGGGAAGCAGCGGCCGCAGGGAAGATTCTCCATGACCTCGCCGATGCCCCGGGTCCGGGTCAGCCCGCCCCGCAGGCAGAAGGGCACGTCCGCCCCCAGCTGAAGCCCCAGGGCCTCCAGCTCCCCATCGGTGAGGCCGGTCCCCCACAGCTGATTCAGCCCCCGGAGCACCGCCGCGGCATCAGCGCTGCCGCCGCCCATGCCGGCCCCCACAGGAATGCGCTTGAAAACGGAGATTTCCGCCCCCTCCGGATATCCGGTATGCTCCTTCAGCAGGGCGGCGGCCCGGTAGGCCAGATGCCGCTCATCGGCCTTCAGCCGGGGATAGCCCCCCGTCGTCAGAACCAGGCGGGAGGAGGGCAGCAGGGTCACGGTATCCGCCAGGGTGACGGGCTGCATGAGCATGTCCATCAGGTGATATCCGTCCTCCCGGAGACCGGTGATATCCAGGGACCAGTTGATTTTCGCGCGGGCTTCCAGCTGCATGGGCGTTCCTCCCTTCCCGGTCAATTCTACCCGACGGGGCAAAAAGATGCAAGGCATTCTTGCCAAGTCGGGGAATTGGCGGTAAACTGGGGAGGCATCAAGAAACGGAGGAACGGGAAACCCTATGGAAGAAAACAGGCATGAGATTCCGGTGCTGATCAATCTGGCTTCCATGGCCAGCTATGACGGAATGACCGAGGATCCGCTGCAGATGATGACCACGGGCGTGCTGGTTCCCGGGAAGGATTCCCTGCTGCTGCGATATGTGGAGAATCAGGAGGATGAAAGCACGGGGGAGGTCATGGTCTCCGAGATTCAGCTGGAGCTGCGGAAAGACCAGGTGATGATGAACCGGATGGGGGAATTCTCCAACACCATGCTGTTCCGGCGGAACAAAAGATATGAAACCACCATGCGCACGCCCTACGGGGATCTGCCGATGGCGGTCTTTTCCCGGGATGTGCGCTGCGAGCTGGGAAAGGAAAACGGAAAGGTGCATCTGCGGTATGAGCTGAGCATGCAGGGCGCCTATGCCTCCACCAACGAGCTGCACCTGGAATACTGGGCCCAGCGGCAGGATGAGGCCTGAGATGTGCCCCGCAGCGGGTAGGACGGCATCTGAAGACCGGACCTGCCGGAGCGCATGCCTGCCCGGGCGGCGCGGCGAAGGCTGCTGTTCGCGGGGAGAGCAGCCCGCCTGCAGCGGGATTTGCAGCTGCGGAGGGGGGAAAACACCGCGCCGCGGCTGCCCGTGAACGGCAACGCGAAGGAGGCCTTCTGCGGAGGGCTTTTTTCCTGCGGTGGACAGGCGGAGAATTACAGGGTATAATAGGATAAAACCTTGAGAAGGAGGACGCGCATGATCATCGGCGAGTTGACGGAAACCTTCCCGCCAATGCAGGACGGAGTCGGCCGGGTTTGCTGGGCTTACTGCCAGACGCTGGAGAAGCTCGGCCATACGGCCTACTACATCGCGCCGGAGGATCCGGCTCACTCCCGGGTGGAGGGGCTGAACACGATCCTTTACCGGGGGCTGCAGATCCCCGGGCAGAACTACAGACTGGGTGTTCCGGACTGGAGTCATGACTTTCAGAAAAAAATCCACAGCATTCCCTTTGACGTGCTGCATATTCATTCGCCTTTTCTGAGCGCCCGGGTGGCTTTCCGGATCCGGAAGGAGCATCCGGAGATCCCGATCGTCGCCACCTTCCACAGCAAATATTATGACGATTCCTTCAAGATCACCCACAGCAAGGCGATTTCCAGCGGCGTGGTCAATGTGGTGCTGTCCGTCTACAACAAATGCGACGCGGTGTGGGCGGTGAACCATGAAACCGCAGAGGTGCTGCGGGCCTACGGATACCGGGGGGAGATCGGCGTGGCCCCCAACGGCACGGATGTTTACGAGATCGATTATCAGAGCGCGGCGGAAAAGCGGGCTTCCCTCGGAATCCCGGAGGGAAAGCCGGTGCTCCTTTTCGTGGGGCAGATCAGCCGGAAAAAGAATATCCATTCCGTGCTGCAGGCGGCGGCGATCCTGAAGCGGGAAGGCCTCGACTTCTGTCTGCTGCTGGCCGGGGAAGGGCCGGACCGGGGAAATCTGACCCGGCTGGCGGAGGATCTGGACCTGATGGACCGGACCCAATTCCTGGGCTTTATCCGCAACGGCCGGGAGCTGAGAAGCCTCTATACCCTCTCGGATCTGTTCGTTTTCCCCTCCATCTATGACAACGCCCCCATGGTGGTCCGGGAGGCGGCCGTCAACGAAACGCCCTCCATCCTGATCCGGGGAAGCTGCAGCGCGGAGGGGATCGAGGACGGGGTCAACGGATTCCTCTGCGAAAACACGCCGGAGGAGATCGCCCGGACCATCCGGACCGCCCTGCCCAAAGCGGCGGAGGCCGGCCGGGCCGCGCGGTTGACGATTCCCAGGCCCTGGGAGGAAATCATGAGGGATGTTGTGAACAGATACGAAGCACTGATCGCGGAGAAAAAAGGCCGGAAATGAAGATAAACGTCAAAAAGCTGCTGAGCCTGGCGCTGGTCGTGGGCAGCATCGTGATGGTGATCTGGATCGCCTTCAGCAACAGCGAGCTCAAGGACGCGTGGAAGGTGCTGGGGAGCCTGGACCCGGTCTGGGTCCTGGGGCTTTTCGGCTGCTGGTTTGCCTACATGTTCTTTGACGCGCTCAGCGGATGGATCTACCTGCGGAGCGAGGGCTTCCGGCTGAGCCTGGGCCGGGCGGTCAACGCCTGCCTGATCGGCTTTTACTACAGCAATATCACCCCCTCCAGCGCCGGCGGCCAGCCCATGCAGGTGAACAGCCTGCGCCGGGCGGGCATCCCGGTGGGCTACGGCACCATGACCGCCACGGTGCGGTTCGTGTGCAACCAGTTCGCCATTTCCCTGCTGAGCCTGGTGTTCTGGATTCTGAACCGGGAGTTCGCGGCCCGGCAGCTGGGAGACGCCATCTGGCTGGCGAGGATCGGCTGGGCGATCAACTTTGCGGGGGTGCCCCTGTGCCTGATGGCGGCCTTCCGCAGAAACCTGATCCAGCGGATTGCCCGGGGAGTGATTCACCTGTGCCACCGGATTCATCTGATCCGGAACGAGGAATCGGCGCTGGCCTCCACCACGAATGTGCTGGACACCTATCACAGCGCGCTGCTGGAGCTGAGCCAGCGCCCCGGCCAGATCCTGATCCAGCTGGTCTGCTCCTGCCTGAGCATGCTGGGGCTGATCTCCTCCATCTATTTCGTCTACAAGGCCTTCGGCTTCTCCGGAACGCCCTGGTATCAGCTGCTGACCATCAGCTTCCTGCTGTTCATCAGCGCCAGCTATACGCCTCTGCCGGGGGCCAGCGGCGCCCAGGAGGGCGGGTTCCTGCTGTATTACAAGGGCCTGATTCCGGGGGACCGGATCGGGCTGGCGCTGCTGGTATGGCGCTTCTTTACCTATTATCTCTTCCTGATCGTCGGCGTCTTTGTGGTGGTGGGGGAAAAAATCCTGCTGTCCGTGGAGGCGCGGAGAAAGCGGCGGAAGGAAGCGGCCCTGAAACAGGCGGCGGAACGGAAGGCTTCCGCCGCCGAAACACCCGGCGGGGAGGAGAAACAGGATGCTTAAGGAAATCAGCACAATTTTTACCCAGATTGTGGGCTACGGAATTCTGATGCTGGAGGTTATCGGGGCCGCGATGATCCTGGTGAACGGCGTCCGCGCCCTGATTCTTTGCCTGAAGAATGAAAGGAAGAAAAGCCGGCTGGTGATGGCCGAGGGCATCACCCAGGCCCTCAGCTTTCTGCTGGGCAGCGAGGTGCTGCATACGATCGTGGCGCCGGACTGGGAGGAAGTGGGCCTGACCTGCGCGATTCTGCTGATGCGGGCCGGGGTGATGATGCTGCTGCAGTGGGAGCGGAAAACCGGGGAATAACGGAGCATGAATGAAGGGCTGTGATTTTTCACAGCCCCTTTTTAAAAGGATTCCCGCCGCTTCAGCAGCGGACGGAAGGTGATGTGCTGATGCTGCTGCCGGCCGGAAATCAGGCCATCCATCAGATGAATGGAATAGCGGACGATATCCTGCGCTGACTGTTCATAGGTGGAGACGGAAGGAATACAGTATTTCATGTCCTTCAGACCGTCAAAGCTGAGGACCCTGACATCCTCTCCCGGATGGAACCCCTCATCCTGGAGCGCCCGCAGGATGGCAGGCGCCACAATATCCGTGCCGCAGCATACGGCGGTTGTTTCCGGATGAGCGCGCATATATTCCCGCATGGCGCGGTAGGCCTTATCCGGCTGATAATCCGTCTCGAGAAAGGGCGGCGTGGCCAATCCGGCTTCCTTCAGGGCTTTCCGGTATGCGCTGTAGCGCCGGCTGTATGCGCTGTTGTCCTGGGTGGAGGAAATCACGGTGCAGATGTTCCGGTGCTTCTCCCTGATGATCAGGTTCATCTGGGCCAGCGCGGTTTCATAGTGGCTGATTTCCACGCTGGAATAAACAGGCTTGCCGGCGGGATAGGGAAGCACCGTGTTGATAAAAATGGTCGGACAGGGGA
Source organism: uncultured Oscillospiraceae bacterium (assembly GCA_964600995.1). Taxonomy (GTDB): domain Bacteria; phylum Bacillota; class Clostridia; order Christensenellales; family Aristaeellaceae; genus Aristaeella. The sequence goes on from CAZRLU010000005.1 coordinate 16,296, forward strand.
GCCGGCTGAAGCTTTCCGGCGGAATCTGCTCAAAGTTTCCCCCGATATAGATCAGGGCCATCAGCTTTTCCGGCTGGAAAAAACTGATCATTTCAGCCAGCTTCTCCTGCTTGTCCTGGATAAAATAATTGTCATGAAACAGCAGGTGAATATAACCCGCGTTGTGCAGATGAACGGCCAGGGACTCCTCCAGCTCCGCGTAGAAGGGATTGTATACGCTTTCCACCACCATGCCCACGCGCATCGGGGAGGTTTCCGTCTTTTTCTGCCAGCCCCTGGGCTCAAAATGATTCTCCTCAATGATTTTCAATACATGCTGCCGGGTGGCCTCCCCGATGTCCGGATAATGATTCAGGACCTTGGAAACCGTGCCGGGGGTCACCTCCGCCAGACGGGCGATATCCCGAATATTCATGTCTGCCTCCTTCCACCCTGCCACGGCGGCAGGAGACCTTCCAGATTCGTCAGGGGCTCAATACCCAGATCCCGCAGCACCTGCCGGGCCCGGACCATTTTATCATCCCAGACCTGGGAAGGCTCGTGGGCGTCCGCACCGATGATCACCCGGAGGCCGCTCCCGGACACCTTCTGCCAGAAGCGGAGATGCGGATACATGTAGCGGTCTCCGTCCGGATAGGGATGAATTCCGCGCCGGTAGCCGTTGGCGTTGAACTCCAACACGGCGCCGGTTTCGGCCGCCGCCTCCAGAATGATGTCGGATGCCCTTTCACAGCGATCATCCCAGGCAAAGGGATTCATGGCAAAGAGATCCGGATGCGCCAGCATCAGGAAGTATCCTGTTTTCAGCGCCTCCCGGATGGCTTCCGCGTAATAAATATTTTCCTCCGTGCTTTTTGCGTCCATGAGCAGCGGAACCTGGTCCCCGCGGGGATAAAAATGCTCGCCCAGCAGCAGATAATCCAGCTTCCGCCTGGTCAGCAGCTCTTCGTAATAATCCCTGTAGCGGGGAAGATATTCGATTTCCAGCCCCTTTCGGATTCTCAGCCGGGAGGCATATTTCCCGGCCAGCCTGTCCACCTCGGCAAAGTGAACGGCAAGATCCGGATACGGCATCCGGCCGTGGCTGTCATCCGGGTAAGGCGCGTGGTCGGAAAATCCCAGCACATCCATGCCGCTGGCCAGCGCGGACAAAACATATTCCTCCTCCGTGCCCTGCGCATGGTTGCAGCGCTGCGTATGCGTATGGTAATTTGCGATCATGACGGAACCCTCCCGGAACGGTGGCAGCTCGTTTCGAAACAAAAGCGAAACATTTTCCTGCATTATAGCATCTGGCATATAAAAAAGCAAGCACTCCTTAATTTTTGTCTGAAATGGGTTGACAATTTCCAAACAGCATGGTATGATGCCTTCAACGAAATCGAAACATTTGATTGTTTCGTAAAAAACGGAAAAATGGGAGGCATGAACATGAAAAAGGTCCTGTCGTTGATTCTGATGCTGTGCCTGGCTGCGGGGCTGGTTCCCGCGATGGGCGAGTCCCCAGAGGCATTTACCCTGCGGGTCTGGAGTCCTTCCGAGGATCAGAACCCGGAGCTGGGAGCCTGGCTGAACACCCTGTGCGACGAATTCAACGCGGCGCATCCGGAGTGGGATATTACCTTTGAATACGGCGTCAGCTCCGAGTCCGATGCGAAGAAGCTGGTTCCCCGGGACATGGAAGCCGCGGCGGATGTCTTCATCTTCGGTTCCACCGGCCTGGAAACGCTGTGCCAGGCCAACGCGCTGACCGAATGGGGCGGGAAATACTACGATTATGTGGTCCAGAATTATCCTGAAACCCTCGTCAATTGCCTGATCTTCGACGGCGGGCTGTACGGCGTGCCGATTACAACGGATACCTACTTTATGTATTACGACAAGAGCGTCTTCACCGAAGAGGATGTTCTCAGCCTGGACACGATGCTGACAAAGGGCAAAGTGGCCTTCCCGCTGTCCAATGGGTATTATCTGGCGGCCTTCTATCTTGCCAACGGATGCACCTTCTTCGGAGCGGACGGCAAGGACCGGGCTGCGGGCATTCAGCTCGGCGGTGAGAATGGCGTCGCCGTCACCAACACTCTGGTGGATCTTGTGAAGAATGAGAACTTTATCGTCGCGGAGCCCTCCGACGCCATCGGCATGATGCGTGAAGGAAACTGCAACGCCTATATCTGCGGCACCTGGCAGGCGGCGCAGACCATGGAAGTGCTGGGCGACAATTTCGGCGTGGCGGTGCTTCCCTCCGTGATGATCAACGGCGAAAACCGTCAGATGAAGCCTTTTACCTCCGCCAAGGCCGTCGGCATCAAGAGCACGACGGCGCATCCCCAGGCCGCACTGGAGCTGGCCTGCTTCCTGGCGAGCTATGAGGGACAGAAAGCCCATTATGAGAAGCGCGGCTATGTACCCTGCCAGAATGAGCTGATTGCCGAGGTCGCGTCGGATCCCATCTGCATGGTGGACGCGAAAACCGTCAGTGAAATTGCGTGGGCCCGGTCCAGCTTCACTGAGTTCTCCTATTTCTGGAGCCCCGCGGAAAGCATGGGCAATGAAATCCGCGACGGCGTGGTGACCCATGAAAACGCCGCCGAAAAGACGGAGCTCTTCACCCAGGCGGTCAACAATCCCGGAATCTGATGTATGCAAAGGGGCAGTGCCGCGCGAAAGACAGCGGCACTGCCTTTTTTGCAGATGCCGCTGTCAGCAGGGAAGAAGCATGGAAGAAATACGGGGATGAACGTGATGAAACACCGAAACAATGAACAAATCTACGCTTTTATTCCGGCGATCCGGAACGGCTCCCTCTGGGTCCGGCTGTCCGCCCTCCTGTGGGGGCTGGGATGCCTGATCCGGAGACAGCTTGTGAAAGGACTTCTGTTCCTGGCGTCGGAGGCAGCGGTGGTCCTGTATATGATCCGCACGGGCCTATACAATCTGGATAAGCTGATGACCCTGGGAACGGTTGTGCAGCAGAAGGTCTGGAACGAGGAAAAGAGCATCTTTGAATACATGGACGGGGACCGCTCCCTGAATATTCTGCTCTACGGCATTGTGACGGTCGCCGTTGTGGCGCTTGCGCTGATCCTGTTGCGGGCTTCCGTCATCTCCGCGTACCGGGCGGAAACAGCCTGGAAAAAATACGGGAAAGCGGCTCCCTATTTTGAGGAATCGAAGGCCTTCCTGGACGACCGGCTGCAGATTACGCTGCTGCTTTTTCCCGTCCTCGGAATTACCGCGTTTATTCTGCTCCCGCTGATCTTCATGAGCAGTATGGCGTTTACCAACTACAGCGTTCTGGACAGCAAGCTGGTTTTGTTTGACTGGGTCGGGCTGGATAATTTCCGCCGGGTTCTTTCCTTCAGCTCCAACTTGGGCAAAACCTTCTGGTCCGTATTGGCATGGACGCTTCTCTGGGCGGTGCTGGCCACCTTCTCCAATTATATCCTCGGGATGCTGCTGGCGATTTTCATCAACTGGAAGGAAATCCGGTTCAAGAAATTCTGGCGGTTCAATTTTGTCCTCACGGTAGCTGTTCCTCACTTCGTGACGCTGCTGATCATGCGCCAGATGCTTCAGCCCAACGGAGCCATCAACGTCCTTTTGATGAACATGGGCTGGATTTCAGATCCCCTGCCTTTCTTTACCGACACGAACTGGGCGCGGATCACCGTGGTCCTGATCAACATCTGGGTTGGCGTGCCTTATACGCTGCTGCAGACAACGGGAATCCTCCAGAGCATTCCCCAGGAGCTTTATGAATCCGCCCGGGTGGACGGGGCCAGCGCATTTGTCACCTTTCGGAAAATTACGCTCCCGTATATGCTCTTCGTCACCACGCCGTATCTGATTACAACCTTCACAGGCAACATCAACAACTTTAACGTCATCTATCTGACCTCCACGGGCCTGCCCCGGGCAGTGGGTTCCACGGCCGGGGATACGGACCTGCTGATCACCTGGCTGTACAAGCTGACCATTGACAACCAGTTCTATGATGTAGGCGCGGTGATCGGCATCATGACGTTTATCACCCTGAGCATCGCGTCGCTTTTGACGTTCCGCTTCAGCGGTTCTTACCGGAATGAGGAGGGATTCAGGTGAAAGAGATTCAAAGGAATAGTCGCGCCTGGCGGAAGAAACCGCTGCATAAGCGGATCGGGATCATCCTGAGCCATGTTTTTCTCGGTCTGCTCTCCCTGCTCTGGCTGATGCCGATTTTCTGGGTCATCCTCACCAGCTTCCGGGGAACAAAGGGCTCCTACAGCTCCACCTTTCTGCCGTCCAGCTATTCCCTGGACAACTATGTGAAGCTGTTTACCGATTTTTCGGTTTTCAATTTTCCCCAGATGCTGCTGAATACCCTGATCGTGGCCGCGGCCACCTGCGTCCTCAGCACATTCTTCGTCATTTCCGTCGCCTATACCCTGTCCCGGCTCCGCTTTCGCGCCAGAAAACCGCTGATGAACGCGGCCATGGTTGTGAATCTTTTCCCGGGTTTCATGTCCATGATTGCCAACTACTATATCTTCAAAATGCTGGGCTGGACAAACGGGCCCCTGCTGCGCCTGGCCATGATTGCTGTCTATTCCGGCGGCGCGGGACTTGGATACCATATTGCGAAGGGCTTCTTTGATACCATTCCGATTTCCCTGGATGAGGCCGCTATGCTGGACGGCTGCACCAGATGGAATGTGCTTCGGAGAATCATCATGCCCCTGAGCAAACCGATCATCGTTTTTACCCTGCTGAGTTCCTTTGCAGGCCCCTTCAAGGATTTCATGCTGGCAAAGATCCTCTGCGGTTCGAACAAGGACTATTATACCGTGGCCGTCGGAATGTATCAGATGCTGGAGCGGGAATACATTGATCAATGGTTCTGCGCCTTTGCCGCTGCAGCCGTGATCATTTCCATCCCGGTGGCTTCGCTGTTCCTGAAGACGCAGAAGTATTATTCCATTGGCTTCTCCGGTTCGGTAAAAGGATAAAACCAACATCGGGGAGGAAAGAACGCCTGAGGCGTTCTTTTTTTATGCCTGCGGAAGCAATATAAAGCAGGACACCGCTAAAGGTTACAAAATGAAACAAATTTATAAATAATTTGTTGACAATTGAAACAAAAAGTGGTATATTCTTCCTGTCGGGAGGAGGACGGAAGATGAAGGCGAGCAGGGATGAGATCAGCGGGGGCCGGTACGCGGATGTGATCCGGGAGGCCAGAAAGGCCGCCGGGTTCAATCAGCAGCTGCTGGCCGAGCGCCTCGGGATCAGCCGGAACACGGTGGCCGGATGGGAAACGGGCCACAGCCGGCCGGATCTGGACGCGGTTCCCGCCCTCTGCGAAACCCTGGGGATCTCCATTCCCGCCTTTTTCGGAGCGCGGGAGGAAGCCGCCGGGCCGGAGAAGGAGATGCTCAGCGCCTTCCGTCAGCTTCGGGAGGAAGACCGGATGGCCATGGTGTGGCAGATTCAAGCCCTGGTCGCCGGGCGGCGGGGAAGCGCCTCCGCAGTCCCGGCCGGGAGCGCAGCCCGGAGCCTTTCAGGATCCCGGAAGGGGAGAGCGCCCCGGGGCGGCTCCGAAGACTTTTCCGGGCTGGAAAGCCGGGTGGTCTCCATCTACCGCAGCGATCTGGCCGCGGCCGCCGGAACGGGGGTCACGCTGGATGCGGAGCAGGGCGAGCGGGTCTGGCTCCGGAAGGACCGGCGGACCGACATGGCGGATGAAATCATTGTTGTCAACGGCAACAGCATGGAGCCCACCTTTGCGGACGGGGAAGAGGTCCTGGTTCAACACACGGAGGAGCTCCGGGAAGGCGAGATCGGGATCTTCATTGTGGACGGGGAAGGCTTCATCAAGGAGTTCCGGCGGGACGGGCTCCATTCCCACAATCCCGCTTTCGGAACCATGCATTTTGAGGATGGAAACGAGGTCCGCTGCATCGGCAGGGTCCTCGGAAAGGTGCAGGACCAGGAACGGCTTTCCGAGCAGGAAGCCCGATGGATGGAGGGGTTGGAATGAATCAGATTTATGACGCTGGCAGGAGCGAAAGCCGTATGGATATGGAAACGATCCGGGAGATGAACGCCAGGCTGTTCTTTCAGTCCGGGCTGGGAAAGCCCTCCCGGGAGGTGCGCCCCTGGCAGTATGTGGAGATGGAATACAACCGGATGGGTCTGACAGCCCCGTCCTCCGTGCCCCAGCTGGCTACGCGGGAGGACGCGGAGATCTGGATGTGCCTGGACGCGCGGGTCAACAGCCGGATGCGCATGCGGGAAAGCAGCCTGGCAGGCTGAGATGCGGAAGAGAAGGGAGCGGAGCGTTTATGTGGATGACCAGGAGCCGCCGGGAGGAAAGAATCTACACGCTGCAGTGCATCGGAATCGGTACCGCCTGCATGGCCCTTCTCATGGGCATGATGATCCTTCTGTGATAAAAAGAGCAGGCCTGGGTCCGGAATTTCCGGGCCTTTTTTTCATGGACGGAAAAAGAAAATGAACGTATAATAGACACATATCCCAGGAGGAAGGAGATCGGGATGGAAATTCGTATTCTGGAGCTGATCGAGGGGGCGAAGCAGGCGAAGGGGCTGACGGTGATCATTGATGTGCTGCGGGCCTTTTCCCTGGAATGCTACCTGTATCATTACGGAGCGGAAACGGTCCGCCCGGTGGGATCCGTGGAGGAGGCCTTCGCCCTGCGGGCGGACCATCCGGGCAGCCTGCTGATCGGGGAGCGGCAGGGAAAGATGTGCGAGGGCTTCGACTTCGGAAACACGCCGGGAGGGATCCCTCCGGAGGCGGTCCGGGGAAAATTGATCTTTCACACCACCAGCGCCGGCACCCAGGGAATCATCAACGCCTCCGGCGCGGAGGAGATTCTGACGGGGAGCCTGGTGAACGCCTCCGCCGTCGCCGCCTATATCCGGAAAAGAAATCCGGAGCAGGTGTCCCTGGTCTGCATGGGCAACAACGGCACCCGGCGGGCGGAGGAGGATGTGCTCTGCGCCGAATATATCCGGAGCCTGCTCCTGGGGGAGCCCCTGCCGGAGCTGGGGGAAAGGATCCGGGAGCTTCCCACCCACGGGGCGGAGCACTTTTTCCGGCCGGAGACCCAGCATATCTTTCCGGAAGGGGACTTCTGGCTCTGCATGCGGGTGAATCTTTTCCCCTTTGTGCTGCGGGTGGAGAAGGATGAAACGGGCTTCCGGTCCGACCGGATTCCGGTTCCGGAAGCGATTGACTTTTCCGGCGTATCCCGCTAAACTGAAACCGCGGAATCTGAAAAGGAGCGTGAACAGCTTGAGGCGCGTTCGGAGGTGGCTTTTGATCCTCTGCGCCCTGCTTGTCTTCGGGACGGCGGGGGCGGAGGGCGGCGCCGCGCCGAAAGCGGGAGAGCGGGCGGAGAAAATCTTCCTGAAGCTGGAGGCCGTATCGGAAACGAGCTTCACCAACGTGCTGCTTCACTATGTATATTTCAACGCGGAGGTCCGGAACGCACGGAAGGTGGTGCTGCGGGTTTACGACCCGGAGGGGAACCTGACCCGGTTCCGGACCCGCCGGCATGTGGATCAGAAGCTGAACCCGGTTCGCTCCAACACCTTCAATCTGAAGGC
>CAZRLU010000005.1:24008-29525 GCA_964600995.1 uncultured Oscillospiraceae bacterium
GGCATGTGGATCAGAAGCTGAACCCGGTTCGCTCCAACACCTTCAATCTGAAGGCGGGGCTGGAGCGGCTGGAGGACCTGAACGTGCTTTTCCAGAGCGGGCTTCAAACGGGAACCTGGATGATTGAGGCGACGGCGGAGGCCGAGGGGCTGGAGCCGGTGACGGAAAGGCTGGAGGTGGAAATCCGGGAGCCGCGGCCCCTGGAGATGAAGCAGTTGGCCGAGGCCCATGCCATGCTGGACGGGACGGAGGACGAGGAACCTGTTTCCGTGACCAAAGGGAGGATCCGCTACGTGGCTCAGGATCCGAAGGATCCACTGTTTGTGAAGGAATACTGGTTCAGCGCGGCCTTTGATCTGCGGGAAACCGCCAACCAAAAATGCACCAGGGCGGTTTTCTCCATGGCGCTGAGCTGGCTGGGCATCGACTGCACCCCGGTGGACATGTCGGATATGCTGCGGTCCCGGGAGCTGAACTATACCTATGATCCGGTCTGCGAAAAACTGGGAAACGTGGAGCGGGTCGTCGGGAATCTGGAGACCCTCTGGGCCGATTATCAGGCGGGGGCGGCATCCCCGGTGCTGCTGCATTACGAGTACGACGGAGGGCTGCATGCGGTGCTGCTGATCGCCCGGGACCGGGAGGATCCGGAGCTCTTCTACGCGGTGACCTCCGGCCAGCGGGTGAACACCACTCCCTTTCCGGACGGAAGGGGCCGGGACATGGTGATTCCGATCCGGATCGAGAAGGGCGTTACGGGGCAGCGGATCCAGAGCCCGCTGCTGCGGAGATATCATCGGGGCGTGATCGATCAGATCTGGCAATGGAAGCTGAAGGAGACCGAAGCGGAATAAAGCCGGCTTCTCCGCGAAGAGAGATGCCGGAGGGGGACCTTTGAAGAAACGGAAGGAGCGAGGAAATCATGCGGAAGACCAAGATTATCTGCACCATCGGGCCGGCCTGCGAAAATGAGGAAATCCTGGAGGCCATGTGCGACGCGGGAATGAACGTGGCCCGGCTCAACTTTTCCCACGGAACCCATGAGGAGCATCTGGAGAAGATCCGGCTGATCCGGAAGGTCCGGGAGAAGAAGAATCTGCCCATCGCCATCATGCTGGACACGAAGGGGCCGGAATACCGCATCAAAACCTTTAAAAACGGGAAAATCCTGCTGCGGGACGGAGACCGGTTCACCCTGACCACCGAGGACATCGAAGGGGACGAGAGCCGGGTATCCGTCACGTACCAGAACCTGACGGAGGAGCTGGCCCCGGGGGACACGGTGCTGATCAACAACGGCCTGGTGATCCTGAAGGTGGAGGAGGTTTCCGGAAAGGACGTGGTCTGCCGGGTGGAGGCCGGCGGGGAGCTGAGCAACCGGAAGAGCATGAACTTCCCGGGAAAGGTGCTGAAGCAGGACTACCTGAGCGAGCAGGACCGGAAGGACATCCTTTTCGGCATCGCCCAGGACGTGGATTTCATCGCCGCCAGCTTCGTGTCCTGCAAGGAGGACGTGCAGGCGATCCGGACCCTGCTGGACGAAAACGGGGGAAAGAATATCGACATCATCGCCAAGATTGAGAACCGCAAGGGCGTGGAGGAAGCGGACAAGATCTGCGAGGTCGCCGACGGCATCATGGTGGCCCGGGGAGACCTGGGGGTGGAGATTCCCTTCATGGAGGTTCCGGCGGTCCAGAAATTCCTGATCAGCCGCTGCCGGCTGCTGGGAAAACGGGTGATCACCGCCACGGAAATGCTGGAAAGCATGATTCATAATCCCCGGCCCACCCGGGCGGAGATCTCCGATATCGCCAACGCGGTGTACGACGGATCCTCCGCCATCATGCTCAGCGGCGAAACCGCGGCGGGCAAGTATCCGGTGCAGGCGGTCCGCACCATGGCGGAAACGGCGGAATACACGGAAAGCCATATCGACTATGCGGACTGGTTCCACGGAACCCGGTTCAGAATGCACAACAACCTGGACGCGATCTCCCATGCCACCTGCGCCATGGCGGTGGACGTGAACGCCAAGGCCATCGTGGTGAACTCCCTTTCGGGCAGAACCGCCCGCATGGTTTCCCGCTTCCGGGGCCCGGTGAACATTATCGGAACCACCACCGACGAGAAGGCCTGGAGAAAGCTGAACCTGAGCTGGGCGGTGACGCCGGTGCTCAGCGAGGCCTACAGCAGCATGGACGTCATGTTCTGGCAGGACGTGAAGTACGCCAAGGAGCTGCTGAACCTGCAGCCGGGGGACAACGTGGTGCTGACCGGCGGGCAGATCAACGGCGCCCCCGGCAACACGAACACCATCAAGGTTGAAAAGATCAAATAAAGGATTCGGAGGAATACCCGCATGAGCTTCTCTTTCGAAAAACTGTCCGACCCGGGCTATTTCCGGGAAAACCGGCTGGACGCCCATTCCGACCATGTGGCCCTGGGGCCGGAGGGCGAAAGCCTGCGCCGCAGCCTGAACGGTCCCTGGTACTTCTTCTATGCCAGGAATGAGCAGCAGGTGATCCCGGGCTTTGAGCGGGCGGACTATGACTGCCGCACCTGGGAGTCCATTCCCGTTCCGGCCCATATCCAGATGGAGGGCCACGGGCATCCCCAGTACTGCAACACCCAGTATCCCTGGGACGGGCTGGAATCCTTTGACGCGGAATCCATCGGAAAGCTTCCCACCTTCTTCAACCCGGTGGGCTGCTACGCGCGGTATTTCACCCTGCCGGAGGACTGGCAGGGAGACCGGGTCGTTCTGAGCTTCCAGGGGGCGGAGAGCTGTGTGGCGGTCTGGGTGAACGGGGAATACGCGGGCTTTGCCTCCGACAGCTTCACGCCGGATGAATTTGAAATCACCGGGTTCCTGAAGGCCGGGGAGAACAAGCTGGCCTGCCGGGTCTACCGCTGGGGCGTCAGCAGCTGGCTGGAGGATCAGGACTTCATGCGCTTCAGCGGCCTGTTCCGGGATGTGTATCTGCAGCGGATTCCCAAGGCCCACCTGACGGACCTGCGGATCCGGACCCTGCTGGATGAGAACTATGAGGACGCGGTGCTGGAGGCGGAGCTGAAGGCGGAGGCGCCCGCCGGAACCCGGGCCGCCCTGACCCTGCGGGACGGCGGTAAGGTGATCGCCGGCTGCGAGGCGGAGATCTCCGGGGGCAGGCTCTCCGCGGCGATGCCGGTCCGGAGCCCGGAAAAATGGAGTGCCGAGATTCCGAAGCTCTATGAGCTGGAGATCCGCCTGACGGAGGCGGACGGAACCCCCGGGGAGCTGGTTTTCCAGAAGGTGGGATTCCGCCGCTTCGAAATCCGGGACGGGCTGATGCTGATCAACGGAAAACGCATCGTCTTCAAGGGCGCGAACCGGCATGATTTCTGCGCAGAAACGGGGCGGGCCGTGACGGCGGAGAAGATCCGGCGGGATCTGATCACCATGAAGCGGAACAACCTGAACGCCATCCGCACCAGCCACTATCCCAACAGCAGCGTGCTCTACGAGCTCTGCGACGAGCTGGGCCTGTATGTGATCGACGAGTGCAACATGGAAACCCACGGCGTGTGGGACATGGTCAACGCGAAGAAGGTGAAGCCAGCCGAGAGCCTGCCCGGAGACCGGATGGAATACCTGCCCATGATGCTGGACCGGGTTCACAGCATGGTGGAGCGGGACAAGAATCATCCCTGCATCCTGATCTGGAGCTGCGGAAACGAGAGCTACGGCGGCCGGGTGATTCTGGAGATGAGCAACGAGATGCGCCGGATGGACGAAACCCGGCTGGTGCATTACGAGGGCGTCTCCTATGACGGCCGGGAAAACTGCTTCATGGAAACCACGGACATCTACAGCCAGATGTACACGCCGGTCTCCAAAATCCGCCAGTGGCTGGCGACCCACGGGGAGAAGCCCTTCATCCTGTGCGAATATACCCACAGCATGGGCAATTCCAACGGCGCCATGCACTGGTATACGGAATACGCCTATCAGGAGCCCCGCTTCCAGGGCGGCTTCATCTGGGACTATATCGATCAGAGCATCCGGTACCGGGACCGGCAGGGGAACACCGCCTACGGCTACGGCGGGGACTTTGACGACCGTCCTCATGACGGGGATTTCTCCGGCAACGGCATCTGCTTCGGCAACGGGGAGCCCACGCCGAAGATGCAGGAAGTGAAATACAACTACCGGAACATTGAGGCGGAGGTGACCCGGGAGGGCATCCTGATCCGCAACCGGCACCTTTTCCGCAGCACGGCGGAATTCGACTGCCTGGTGAAGGTGGAGCGGGACGGGACCGAAATCCTGCGCACCCGGATGGAGACGGAGGTCGGCCCTCTGCAGGAGAAGCGCTATCCGCTGCCGGAGGGGATTCCGGAGCTGGCGGGGGAATATGCGGTGACCGTCTCCTTCCGGCTGAAGGAGGAAACCGAGTGGGCTCCTGCCGGGCATGAGATCGCCTGGGGCCAGGGCGTCTGGAAGATCGCGGGGGCAGCCTGCGGGGAATCCGCGGGACAGAAGCTGCGCATCGCGCAGGGGAACGTGAACGTGGGGGTGTTCGGAGACGGCTTCTCCGCCCTGTATTCCCTGGCCCAGGGGACGCTGGTCTCCTATACGGTCTGCGGGCGCGAGATGCTGAAGACCCCGCCGCGGCCGGTCTTCTGGCGGGCGCCCATCAACAACGACCGGGGCAACGGTATGCCGGCGCGCTACGCCCAGTGGAAGATTGCGGACCTGTATGCCCAGCCGGTTCCCCGGCATATCCTGGAGGGAGAGCGGAACCTGGAGCCCGTTCAGCGGAACGGGGACGGAAGCGTAACCTTCCACAGCATCTGGGAGCTGCCCAGCACGCCCCGGGCGGAATGCCTCCTGAGCATCACCGTCTGCCCCGGCGGCCGGGTGCAGGTGCAGCTGGACTACGATCCGGTGCCGGAGCTGGGGGATATGCCCGTCTTCGGCGTGGGATTCAAGATGGACGCGGACTATGACCGGGTCCGGTATTACGGCCTGGGCCCGGAGGAGAACTACATCGACCGCCGGGAAGGGGCACGGCTGGGCATTTGGGAATACAATGCGGGTGAAAACCTGACGCCCTACCTCTATCCCCAGGAGAGCGGCAACCGGACCGGCGTCCGGTGGGCGGAGGTCACGGATTTCCGGGGCAGAGGCCTGAAGTTCTCCGGAGACGGCATGGAATTCAACGCCCTGCCCTGGACGGCCCACGAGCTGGAATGCGCGGATCATGCCAACGAGCTGCCGCAGCGGCAGTATACCGTGGTGCGGTGTGCCAAGGTGCAGATGGGCGTCGGCGGCGACGACAGCTGGGGCGCCAGAACCCATGATGAATACCTGATCGACGTGCATGAGCCCATGAGCTTCAGCTTCTGCTGGGAGCCCAAAATCTGAGAAAACCCATCCAACCGACTGCATCCCCGGATTTCCGGGGATGCTTTTCTGAATCAAAAAAGCTCCCCCGCAGGAGCGGGGGAGCGAGGGAATCCGAAGGATCCTTATTT
>CAZRLU010000005.1:29625-32374 GCA_964600995.1 uncultured Oscillospiraceae bacterium
AAAAAAGCTCCCCCGCAGGAGCGGGGGAGCGAGGGAATCCGAAGGATCCTTATTTCTTGATGAACTCTTTCTTGACGTATCCGGTGCTGCCGCCGTAGGTCACCTTGTACCAGTTGCCCTTTTCGTCGGTCACCTTCACCTTTTCGCCGGGCTGGATCTGGGTGATGGTGGCGTATCCGGTGCCGGCATCCCGGCGCAGGTTCACGGCCTTTCCGTTGCTGCTGACGATGGTGCCGGTGAAGGACTTGAAGGCGGGCTTCGGAGGAACGGGGGTGGTTCCGGGCTTGGGCGTGGCGGTGGTGCCGGGCTTCACGGAGGTCAGGAACTCGTTCCGGACATACCCTGTGACCACGCCGGCCTTGATCTTGGACCAGCCCTTCTCACTGGAGACCACGGTGACGGCGGAGCCCACCTCCAGGGTGGCCCGGACCGCATATCCCTTTTCGCTGGGGCCGTGCCGCATGTTGACGGGCTTGCCGTTGGGAGAGGTGATGTAGCGCACCTTTCCGGAGGAGCTGGGCTTCGGGGTCGGGGTGGTTCCGGGAGCGGGAGTCACCGTCGTTCTGCTCAGATACCGGCTCATCATATATCCGGAAACAGGCCCGGAGATCAGGCTCCAGTTGCCTTCCACCTTTTCCACAGTCACCGGGGTGCCGGGCACCAGCTCTCCGTCCACCGCATAGCCCTTGCCGGGACCGCGGCGCACGTTCACGGAGTTCCCGTTGGGGTTGGAAACCCAGGCGGCATAGGGCGTGCCGGAGTTGGGGGACTTCTTCACATACTTGGCGGAAAGCTGGGACCGCCGGACATAGCCGGTGCCGCCGGGAGCGGAAATGTAGCTCCAGACGGAGCCCTGGGTCAGCACCTTCACCTTGTCGCCCTGGGCCAGATCCGCCGTCTTGGAGAAGGAGGCGGCGGGGCCGGACCGCAGGGGCGTCTCATCCGCCTTCACATAGGCCGTGGAGGAGGAAGAGGACTTCAGATACCGCCGCATGACATAGCCTTCCGCGCCGTCGGAAAAATGCACATAGGCCCAGTTGGTATCATATTTCTTATAGGAAACCACCGCGAAATCCGTCCGGTAGGAATCCTTCACCCTGGCGTTGGCATCGGGAAGCTCCCGGATCTTCAGGGATGAGGTTCCGCTGACATAATAATAGGTTGCGGCGGAAGCTGAAGCCAGCGGCAGCAGCAGCGCAAGCACCAGCAGCAGAGACAGGAGAGAACGCTTTTTCATCATATTACCTCCCAACCCCCTCGGCAGGGGGAGAATAAACCATATTTATCTTATCAAAAATGATGCGAAATGTAAATAGGATTTGAATAAAAAAGAAGTTTATTTTACAAATATATGAAGAAATTATTTCTTTACGAGAGCGCTTTGCCTGTGGTAAGATGAAAAGAACACCCGGAGCCTTATGGCAGGGCGGAGAAACCGGCCAAAGCCGGGGGAAAGACAGGCCGGGAACCGGGGATGAAATGGCAAAAAATGACAGGGAAATCTCCATTGACTTTAGCACGCTAACGAGATAGCATAAAAAAGAATTCAAGGAAACGGAGGTCCGGAGCCGTGAATGTGAAGCCGGAAGTGATGGACGAGCTGGAACGGATCGGGTTTATGCTCCGGGAGCTGTATCAGGATCAGGGGTTTGCCCGATACAGAATGAGCAAATTCGAGGAGTATGACCTGTACAGCCGGAACAAGGATTATCTTCTGAGCGAAGGGGTCATCACCTTTACCGACACCAACGGGAAGCTGATGGCCCTGAAGCCGGATGTGACACTGAGCATGGTCCGGAACGTTCCGGACTGCGGGGAGGGCCTGCAGAAGCTGTATTATCACGAGCAGGTGTACCGGGTTTCCGCCGGCAGCGACGGGTTCCGGGAGGAAACCCAGGTGGGCGTGGAATGCATGGGCCGGGTGGACGGACCGACGCTCAGCGAAACGGTGAAGCTGGCCGCGGAAAGCCTGGCGCTGGTGAGCCAGCGGTACATTCTGGAAATCAGTCAGCTGGATCTGCTGGGCGCCCTGACGGATGAACTCACCTCCGACAGCGGGATCCGGAAGAAGATCCTGCGCTGCTCCGGGGAGAAGAACCTGCACGGCATCCGGGAAATCTGCCGGGAGGCGGGGCTGCCGGAGGGAAGCTGGGAAGGGCTGACGGAGTTGCTGGGCGCCTACGGAAAGCCGGGAGAGGTGCTGCCGGCCGTGCGCCGGATCGCGGAGAAGCACGGATGCGGCGAATATGCCCGGGCCCTGGAGGAGGTGCTGGCCCCCCTGATGGGAACGGAAACGGAGGCGCATCTCTGGATTGACTTTTCCGCCACCGGGGATCCGAAATATTACAACGGCATCGCCCTGAAGGGATTCCTGGAAGGCATCCCTGATCCGGTGCTGAGCGGCGGGCAGTATGATGCCCTGATGCGGCGGATGCACCGCCGGGACAGGGCGGTGGGCTTCGCCGTCTTCCTGCACCGGCTGGACCGGCTGCCCCGGGAAGGAGGCCTGATGTGACCATGGAGATGGAAAGAATTCCGGGAGCCTCCGGCGGGGGCCTGCTGAACATCGCGCTGCCGAAGGGGCGGCTGGGGGAGAAGGTCTATCAGCTTTTCGCGGAGGCCGGGTTTGAATGCCCCTCCATCCTGGAGAACAGCCGGAAGCTGATCTTCGAGAACGAGGCGGCCGGAGTCCGCTACTTCTGGGTGAAGCCCAGCGACGTGGCCATCTATGTGGCCCGGGGCGCGGCGG
>CAZRLU010000006.1:0-30140 GCA_964600995.1 uncultured Oscillospiraceae bacterium
GGATTACGTGGACCGTTTTGCCTGCGACTGGCATCGGCTTGCAACCACAGACCCGAAGTTTCAACCTTGGTCATTATATTCCTGCAGAATCGAAAACGCAAGTTTTTTTCACCAAAAAAACAATGTATACATCAATTGTACAAGAGATTCTTCCAACCTCTTGAATAAACTCACTTTTTCTGGCCGTAGTAGGCATTGGGGCCGTGCTTGCGCAGGAAATGCTTTTCCTTCACATATTCCGGCAGATTTTCCCGGGGCTGGGCGGCGGGCAGGGCCTCCGTATGCCAGGCCATCATGGCCACCTCTTCCAGCACCACGGCGTTGTGCACCGCGTTCACCGGATCCTTGCCCCAGGCGAAGGGGCCGTGATGCCGGGCCAGGACGCAGGGGACATGAAGCGGATTCAGGCCCCGCTCCCCGAAGGTGTCGGCGATCAGCTTCCCGGTTTCCAGCTCATAGGCCCGGTCCACCTCTTCCTGGGTCAGATCCCGGCAGCAGGGGACGGGACCGTGGATATAATCCGCATGGGTGGTGCCGTAATCCGGGATATCCCGGCCGGCCTGGGCCCAGATGGTGGCCCAGCGGGAATGGGTATGCACCACGCCGCCGATCTCCGGGAAACGGCGGTAGAGCTCCGCATGGGTTGGGGTGTCCGTGGAGGGATTCAGATCTCCTTCCACCTTGTTTCCCTCCAGATCCATGACCACCATGTCCTCCGGCTTCAGATCCTCATAGGGAACGCCGCTGGGCTTGATCACGAAGAGCCCTTTTTCCCGGTCGATGCCGGAGACGTTGCCCCAGGTGAAGGTGACCAGATGATAGGCGGGAAGAAGCAGGTTCGCCTCGCAAACCCTCTTTTTCAGTTCCTTCAGCATAGCTTGATTCCTCCTGATATTTCTTTGTCCGGCGCCGGAAAGGCTCCGGCGGGATGGTGTTGCTTTGCTTCCGTTCAAGGGTAGCACAGAACCCTTCGGAAGGCAAGGAAAAGCTTTTGAAAAAAACGGCCCCGGCGGGGACCGCTTCCATCAGAAACCTCAGTTTTTTTATTTCGTGCTTTTCCGCCAGACGGGATCGGTGCGGACGCGCATCCAGCCATAGGGAAGACCCGGGTTGCGGATCCGGGAAAGGAGCATATCGGCGGATATCCGGCCGATCTCGAGGCTGGGAATCTGCACAGTGGTCAGGGCCGGCTCCACCAGGGCGGACTGGGAGGTGCCGTCAAAGCCGGTCACCATGACGTCCCCGGGGATGGAAACGCCCATCCTCTTCAGCGCCGTCATCAGATGGATGGCCAGATAATCGTTGGCGCAGACAAAGGCGTCGGGCAGGGCGGGCATCCGTTTCAGCTGTCCGATCAGCCAGCCGGCGTCGCTGTAGGGGGAAGCGTCGGGGGCCAGGACGCAGAGGTTCTCATCCAGGACAAGGCCTGCTTCCTCCAGCCCCAGGCGATAGCCGAACCAGCGCTCGAAAAAGCTGCCGCAATGCTCCTTGTCGCCCACAAAGCCGATACGCCGGGCGCCCAGCTCGCAAAGCCGCCGGGTCAGCAGGATGGTGCTGGCCATATTTTCCATGGATACGAAATCGCAGGGAATCAGATGCATGTTGGCATGGGCCGGGCTGTCGATCACAATGGTGGGCAGACCCAGGCCGCAGATCATGTTCAGATAATCGCTGTCGAAGAGCTCGATGGCCACGATCCCCGCCGTCTGCCCGGGGATGAAATGAGGAGGCAGCTGCTTCCTTTGCAGCTCTCCGGGGGAGATTTCAAACATCTTCATGGTATAGCCGGCCCGGCAGACCTGATCCGTAAAGGTGGTGACGAAATATGTGCCGAAATGATAGTCCACCGGCATATTGTTGGTCAGCAGGGCGATGTGGCCTCCGTCAGAACGGACCGGCTCCGCGTTTTCCGACGCGGGAAGGCCATAGCCCAGCTCCGCCGCCTTCTGCAGAATCAGGGAACGGGTGCCGGGCGGCACGGAACCCCGTCCGTTGAACACCTTGGAGACCGTATTTCGGGAAAGGCCGCAGGCATCCGCGATATCCTGCATAGTAACGCGCTTTCCTGACATCATCAATGCAACCTTTCTGTAACAGATTATTTGCATTGTATCACAGCTGGGTGAACGCAGCAAGTTTACAAAATGTAAACATCGTCCTGAAACGATTCACTCAGAAGACCTATAAACAGGACATTTCAGGGGCCAATTTCCCCGTTTTACACAAAATTTTCAGGAATGTATTGACAATATGTAAATCAAAATGTAAAATCAAATCAGATTAATGTAAATCTTGCTCTGTAAACCTGCCTGGCAGGAGCGGTCCGTGGAAGACCCGGAAACCGGCTCAGCCGGAAACAAAGCGCAGAGCGATCGGAGAAACGAAAGGGGGCCTGCTTCCAGGATAGGAATTCTTCGTTTCCTGTTTTACTGCAGATCCGATAAGGAGGAAAAAATGCAAGACGCAAGCAAAGCTCCTGCCGCAGCCGTCCGGAAAGCAAAGGAGAAGCCGGACTGGGGAAAGAGGCTGCGGGACATGAGGGAAAATTTCCCGTACCTCATCATGATTCTCCCGGCTATCCTGGTCGTATTCCTGTTCAACTATCTGCCCATTTACGGCGTGCTGATCGCTTTCCAGGACTTCATGCCCGGAGATCCCATCCTGTCTCCTGACACAATCTGGGTGGGCTTCCGGAACTTCACCCGCTTCTTCAACGACGTGCAGTTCTGGCCCCTGATGAAGAACACCTTCCTGCTGTGCATCATCGGCTTCATCATCGGGTTCCCGCTGCCCATCCTGGTGTCCCTGGCGCTGAACGCCCTGAAGCGCAAGAAGGCCGGCAAGGTGTTTCAGACCATCTATACCGCGCCCCACTTCATTTCCCTGGTGGTTCTGGTCGGTATGCTGCAGCTTTTCTTCGGCCGCTACGGCCTGGTGAACAACCTGGCGGCCAGCCTGGGCGGGGACCGCGTTTCCTACTTCCTGGAAAGCTCGGCCTTCCGGCCCATGTATATTCTCTCCAGCAACTGGCAGGACTTCGGATGGAGCGCCGTGATCTATATCGCCGCCCTGTCCAACGTGGACCCGGTGCAGCATGAAGCCGCCATGATCGACGGCGCGTCCCGGTTCCAGCGGGTGATTCACGTGGACATTCCCGCCATCATGCCCATGATCAGCGTGATGCTGATCATGTCCATCGGCGGACTGATGGGCGTCGGCTATGAGAAAGCGCTGCTGATGCAGACCGACGGCAACCTGGCCGTCAGCGAGCTGATTGCCACCTACGTGTACAAGCGCGGTCTGACCGGTGTGCCGGACCAGGCCTACGCCACCGCCATCGGCCTGTTCAACTCCGTGATCAACGTGGTGTTGCTGATCATCGCCAACACGACGTCCAAGCGCTTCTCCGAGAATTCGCTTTGGTAAGGAGGGAGAAGAAAATGACAACGAAGACTCCCGGGATCAAGCCCCGGAACAACGCGCTGAAGGACACCAAGGGGGACAAGATCTTCTTTGCCATCAACGCGGTTTTCCTCGGGCTCCTCGCGCTGATCATCCTCTATCCGATCTACTTTATCGTGATTGCCTCCTTCTCCGATCCGGACGCCGTGCTGGGCGGGCAGGTGGTACTGCTGCCGGTGAACATCACGCTGGAGGGATATCGGAAGGTATTTGAACGCCAGGATATCTGGAGCGGCTACTGGAACACCATCTGGTACACGGTAGTGACCGTGATCCTGGCCCTGGCGGTGACCATTCCCGCCGGCTGGGGGCTGAGCCGGAAGACCACCCCCGGAAAGAAGTTCTGGATGCTGTACTTCATCATCCCCATGTTCTTCGGCGGCGGCCTGATCCCCTTCTACAACGTCATGAGCAGCCTGAAGCTGATCAACTCCCCCTGGGCAGTGATTCTGCCGGCCATCATGTCGGTATGGAACCTGTTCATGACCAAGACTTTCTTTGAATCTTCCATTCCGGAAGGCATGCTGGAGGCTGCCAGGATCGACGGCGCGGGAAAATTCCGTACCTTCGGGTCCATCGTGCTGCCGCTTTCCAAAGCCATTATCGCCGTGATGGCGCTGTATTACGCGGTGGGCCAGTGGAACAGCTACTTCAATGCCATGATCTTCCTGCAGGACGAGAGTAAGTATCCGCTGCAGCTGGTCCTGAAGGAAATTCTGATCGCCTCGGAGAGCACCGTGGGCGGCAGCGGCGAAACCATCCTGCAGCAGTATCGCCTGGCGAACCAGCTGAAGTATGTTTCCGTGATCGTTTCCAGCCTGCCCGTGCTGTGCCTGTATCCTTTTGTGCAGAAATACTTCGCTCAGGGTGTCATGATCGGCTCCCTGAAAGGCTGAGAGGAGAAATCTGAAATGAAGAACATGAAGAAATGGATCGCCGTGCTTCTGCTGGCCGTGCTGGCCGTCGTCCTGACCGCCTGCGGCAGCAGGACAGACACCGGCAGCACCGCCCCCGCCGCAACCGAAGCGCCTGCAGCGGCCGCCGCCCCTGAAACCAAGGCGGAGGAACCCGCCGGGACCGCCGGGGAGCCTGCCGAAGCCGCTCCCGTCAGCGATCATCCCCTGAGCGCCGAATACGGCTTCCAGTGGACTGATCCCACCGCGCCCATCCTGAACGAAAAGGGCGCCCAGGAGCTGTCCTTCCAGGTGTATTCCTCCAAGAACGCTTCCGCCCTGGACTACAACGACATGAAGATCATGGCGGATCTGTTTGCTGAGACGAATGTGCAGGTCAACTGGGAGAACGTGTCCGAGTCCGTGTATTCCCAGCAGAAGAACCTGATCTTCGGCAACAAGGACAACCGGCCTGATGCCATCTATCACGCCGGCATGGGCGCGGGCGAGATCATCAAGTACGCCAAGCGCAAGGTGCTGGTGCCCATCAGCGACTATCTGGATTATATGCCCAACTTCAGCAAGCTGCTGGAGGAGCGGCCTGACATCCGGGCGCAGCTGATCAACATCGAGGACGGCAAGATCTACTCCCTGCCCCGCATTGAGGAAATGGGCCTGCTGCAGAGCCCGAACCTGCTGTTCCTGAACATTGCCTGGACGAAGGAAGCCATCGCGGCGGGCGCGGTGGAGGACCTGACTGAGGATCAGCTCAAAGACGGGCTGACCCTGAAGGCCGCTCAGATGGAGCAGATTCTGACCTACTTCCGCGACCACGACATGAACGGCAACGGCAAGACCGACGACGAACGGCCCCTGAGCTTTGTTTACAACAACTGGCAGGGCAACCAGTGCGATCTGTACGGCATGTTCGGCCTGAATGATAACCTGGAGCACCGGGTGGTGGTGGACGGCAAAATCACCTACACCGTGCAGGACGACCGGTTCCGCGACGCGACGAACTTTATCGCGGGCTGGGTGGACGCCGGCCTCATCGACAAGGTTTCCTTCGAGCAGAGCCAGGACAACTTCCTGGCCAACGGCAAGGGCATGGAGACCTACGGCGCCTTCTACTGGTGGGAGAGCGAGACCGTGGTGTCCAATCCCGAAAATTATATCGTCTGCAGCCCCCTGGTGGGCCCGGGCGGAGACCAGACCATCTGCGTTTCCAACAATCCGGAAATCAGCACCGGCGAGGTGATCCTGTTCTCCAGCTGCAAGTATCCGGAGGTGCTGCTGGCGTACTTCGACCGCTACTATGATCCCGTGGTTTCCGCCCAGATCAACTACGGCCCCATCGGCATCGTCTATGAGGAGGAGCGGGACGAGAAGGGCATGCTGGTTCAGAAGCCCCTGCCCGAGGGCGTGACCTCCGATGAGCTGCGGCTGCAGAACGCGCCGCTGGGCATCATCAACCTGGGCGAATATGCATGGAACAACGTGGTGCACATGGAGCCCCGGGCCCAGCTGCGCCTGGAGCGCCTGCAGCTGTGCGCGAAGCCCTTCGTGCCGGAGAACGTGAAGCCCTGCCCGAACCTGCAGTTCACCCTGGAAGAGCTGAATACCCTGAGCAACTATGAAACCAACCTGAACGACTATATCCGCACCAACCTGATCGCCTGGCTGATGAAGGGCGGCATCTCCGACGCGGCCTGGACCGGTTTCCAGAACGATCTGAATGGCAAGGTCAACCTGGCGGGTATCCAGAAGGTATATCAGGACGCCTATGACCGCTACATCGCGGAATAAAAAAGGAGGACACGTTCATGAAAAAGCTGACGAGAATCCTGGCGCTGACGCTGGCCCTGTGCATGACGGCCCTGCCCATGCTGGCCGCCGCGGAGGGAGAACCCGTACTGAACGGCGTGCGGGATCAGAGCGTGATGGCCGGAACCGAATTTGACGCCCTGGACGGCGTCACGGCGACGGACGCCGAAGGCGGCGATCTGACGGGCATGATCCTGGTCGACGCCACCCCGGCCCTGGACTTCAAAAACGGCAAAGCGACCCCCGAGAACCCCGGGGACTATGAGCTGGTTTATTCCGTGACCGACGGGAAGGGCGTGACCGCTGAGGATTATGCCACCCTGACCGTGACCAAGAAGACCGGCGAGGAAGTGGTTTACCGGACCTTTGATTTCAGCACCGTGGAGGTCACGGACAATCACGGCTGGGAAGCCAGGATCGGCGACGACGCCCAGGCAACGGCCAGCCTCCGGAACGGCGCGTATGTGATCGACATCGTGAATCCCGGGAACGGGGACGGTGACGTGCAGCTGGCCAAGGCGGGCTATGCCCTGAAGGCCGCTGACTACAAGCTGAAGATCTGGGCCAAGGCCACCAAGCCCACCTATGCCCACATCCTGGCCCGGAACGAGAACGCCGAGGGCTGGGAAACCTTCGGCGGGGCCTTCAACGTTCGTATCGGAGAGACCGTGGCTCCCCTGGAGCTGAGCTTCTCCTCCCCCGGGGAGGGCAGCGCCGAGCTGCTCTTCAACCTGGGCAGGATCACGCCCAACCCGGACAACGCGGAGGACGCCACCCCCTCCGATTTCACCGTGACCATTGACAAGATCGAGCTGTATGAGATCTCCGGCGAAGAGCATCAGGTTCCTTCCTACACGGCCGATTTCACCGGGAATGAAGGCGTCACCGCCGAGACCAGCGAGGGCGCCAGCGCCAGCGTGACCTTCCGGGAGGGCAAGGCCGTGGTCACCGTGGACAGCTATCCCACCGACGGCGGCGTATGGAGCGTGAAGGCGGATATCGGCCTGGGCGGCCTCACCATCGAGAAGGGACAGAAATACTATTACAGCTTCACCGTCAACGCCCAGAACGGCCAGGGCGGCGAAGCCCTGGTGGAAAGCGCCGCGCGCAGCTGGGAATGCCGGGCCAACTTCAACGGCCTGAATGCCCCGGCCGGGGAGGATACCGTGGTGTCCGCCGTGTTCGTGGCGGAAGCGGACGTGGAGGATCCAGTGATCCGCCTGCAGATCGGCAACGCCCCCGAAGGCGCCGCGAACAACGTGATCACCCTAAGCAATGTGGAATTCGGCAAAATGGAAGGCGACAAGGAAACGAAGAAGACAATTGAAGCCTTCATGCCCTTCGGCCCCAGTACCGCCAACGCGGAGAATCCCGCGTATCCCTGGCAGACCTTCAACGGCACCGACGAGGACAACGACCGCGGTGTGGGTACCATCTGGACGGAGAACGGAAGCTTCTTCTACCGGATCGACAACGGCGGTACCGTGGACTGGCATAACAAGCTGATCTGCGGCTTTGGCGGCAATCCCCTGACTCTGGCCTCCGACAGCTACTACATCGTGGAAATCACCGCCAGGGCGGACAAGCCCGTTTCCTGCGGCGTGTTCCTGAACCCCATGGGCGGCTGGGATCCCCGGGTGTCCGAGGGCATGGACCTGACGGAGGAATTCCAGACCTTCCGCTTCGCCACCACCGACACCTTCATCATGGATATGGACTTCGAGCTGCTGTTCCAGTTCGGCTCCGAAGCGCTTTCCAGGTTGGACGACGTGACTGTTGAGTTCAGCAACGTTACCATCTATCAGATGAGCGTGCTGTAAAAAACAGACCCAAAGGGGAGGGAGGATGATTCCGGTCATCCTCCCTGTCCTGCTATCAGGAGGTTGCCATGAAAAAGAAAACCATATGGGCTCTCGCCGCCCTGTGCGCGCTTTGCCTTGTGTTGACCGGATGCGGAAGCAGGGACGCGGCGCCGGCTCCCGGGACGCAGGCCGTCACGGAGGAACCCTTCGCGGAGGAAACGGAGGACAAGGATTTTTCCGCCCTGCGCACCCCTGGCAGCCAGGAAGCAGCCTATGGGTACCGGACCTTCTTCCGTCCGGCCGTCGACGGCATCAGCCAGCCCTATGTGGGCGACACCATGCCCTACTATGAGGACGGGACCTACTATATCTACTACCTCAAGGAGGGCGGGGACAGCTACAACCATTCCATCTATCTGGCCACCACCAAGGACTTTGTCAGCTATACCGAATATGACGACCCTATCCTGGAATCCGCCCGGGGCGGCGGCCAGGACGGCTGGGCCGGCACGGGCTCGGTGGTGAAGGTGAAGGATGAATACCTGTTCTTCTACACCGGGCACGCGTCCTCCGAAACCTACGAATACATGGAGAAGATCATGCTGGCCCGGGGCACGTCGCCCACCCGGTTCGAAAAAGCGGCGGGCTGGGAGATCACCCCGCCCGCCGAGATCGGGCAGAAGCGGGATTTCCGGGACCCCCAGGCCTATTATGATGCGGAAAGCGATACCATCACCCTGACGGTCACGGCTTCCCAGGACGGCGCGGCCCGGATTCTGAAATACACCCTGAGCGGGGATCTGAGCCGCGTCACCTATGACGGGGTGATCTTCACCAACACCGCCGGCAGCTTCTGGAACCTGGAATGCAGCGACACCTTCCGGCTGGGCGACAAATATTATCTGACCTATTCCGCCCAGGACGACACCCTGTGGTACGCCGTGTCCGATACACCCTACGGCCCCTACGGCGAGGCCCGGCGGCTGGACGGGAAGCTGTTCTACGCCGCGAAGCATGTGGAAAACGGGCAGGACGCCTGGATGGTCGGCTGGGCCCGGCGCAGCGAATCGCCGTCCTCCACCTCGGAGGTGTCCGGCTGGGCCGGGAACCTGGCGGTGCAGAAGCTGACGCGGAAGGAGAACGGCGATCTGACGCTGGCGCCGGTGGACGCCGTGACGGAGCAGTATACCCAGCGCCGACGCCTCATTCCGGAAACCGACAGCGTTACGGTGCAGGCGGGCTCCAGATTCGGCTATACCGAAACCTTCACCGCCTATGAGAGCTTCCTGCTGCGGGGAAAATTCACCTTCACCGGGAAGGGCTGCTTCGGTCTGGCCTTTGATTACAATGGCCAGGAGGACAAAACCAAGCTGATCACCCTGGACCCCGCCGCCGGGAAGCTGCAGCTGCAGTTCAACGAGGGGGGCACCCTGATCACGGAGACCGACGCTTCCCTGGAGGCGGGCAGGGAATATGCCTTTACCTATCTGCAGGAGGGCTCGGTGGGCATCTTCTGGCTGGAGGACGCGTCCCTGACCGTGCGGCTGTACGGCGTCAGCGGAAAGCCCGTCCGGCTGTATGCGGAAAGCAACACCGTGACCTTTACCGACCTGCGGGAATATACGAGACAGGAATGAAGCAGCATGATGAATCACAGCCTGATTTTTGCCAGGGCCTATGAGAAGGAGGAGGGCGGGAAGATTCCCGCCTCCGCCCGCCCGCTTTTCCATCTGACCCCCTGGGTTGGCTGGATGAACGACCCCAACGGTTTTTCCTACTATCACGGGCAGTATCATCTGTTCTATCAGTATTATCCCTATGACACCGAGTGGAACGCCATGCACTGGGGACATGCGGTGAGCCACGACCTGCTGCACTGGACCTACCTGCCGGCGGCGCTGGCGCCGGACGCGCCCTATGATTCCTTCGGCTGCTTTTCCGGGAGCGCCATGGAGCTGCCGGACGGGAAGCAGCTGCTGCTTTACACCGGCGTGCGCAAGGAGGGCGGTGACCGGGCCAGGGAGATTCAGACCCAGTGCGTCGCCGTGGGCAACGGGGTGGATTACCGGAAATACGACCGGAACCCGGTGATGGATATCCGGGACGCACCGGAGGGACTGAGCCCCTCCGACTTCCGGGACCCCAAGATCTGGCGCAGGCCCGACGGAGGATACCGCTGCGTGGTGGGCGCCCGCCGCATGGACAGGCGGGGCGTGCTGCTGCTCTTTGACAGCGAGGACTGCTTCCAGTGGCGCTTCGTGAGCGTTCTGGCGGAAAACGACGGACGCTACGGCCTCATGTGGGAATGCCCGGATTTCTTTTCCCTGGACGGAAAGGACGTGCTGTTTGTCAGCCCCCAGGATATGCTGCCGGAGGGCTTCGAGTATCACAACGGAAACGGGACCGTCTGTCAGATCGGCCGGTTCGACGGGGAGACGGGCCGCTTCATTTCCGAGCACAACCAGGCCATCGACTATGGCATCGACTTTTATGCGCCTCAGACCCTGCTGACGCCGGACGGCAGGAGGGTGATGATCGGATGGATGCAGAACTGGGATACCTGCAAAAACACCGGCTATGAGGACCGGCAATGGTTCGGGCAGATGTCTCTTCCCCGGGAGCTTTTCCTGCGGGACGGCCGGCTTTATCAACAGCCAGTCCGGGAGCTGGCGCTTTACCGCAGCCGGCCGGTGGAATACAAAAATGTTTCCGTCAGCGACCGGGTCACGCTGCCGGGCGTTCAGGGCCGGAGCCTGGAAATGGATCTCCGCATCCGCCCGGAAAGCGGAGAGACGCCCTATCACAAGTTTACCATGCGCTTTGCCCAGGATGAACAGTTCTATTCCATCCTCAGCTACCGGCCGCATGAGTCCCTGGTGAAGATCGACCGGAAGTTCTCCGGATCCCGCCGGGCATACATCCATCAGCGGCGCTGCCAGGCGGCGCAGCGCGGCGGAGAAATCCGCCTGCATGTGATCCTGGACCGGTTCAGCGTCGAGGTGTTCATCAACGACGGGGAACAGGTGATGACGGCCACCATTCTGACCGACCCTTCGGCGAAAAATATCTCCTTCGAGGCGGACGGCAGGGCTGTGATGGATCTTGTGAAATATACGCTGTTTTCGGAAGAATGAGCCCGGCGGCGGGCCTCCGCTTCGGCTTTGGGCGTGCGGAATGAATACGTTATCCATAAATAAAAAGAGGCTGTCTCCCGGGATCAATTTTCCGGATCATTCGGAGACAGCCTCTTCTTTTTTTTCAGGGGAGTTCCGGCGCGGTGATCAGGCGGCTTCCCTTCTTACTTCGCCGCCAGGAAGGCGTCCAGCTGGCGCTGGATCTCATCGATGATGGTCTGCATGCCGGCCTCCTCCTGGGCCTGCAGGAGCATGGGCAGATACTCCTCGGGATCCACGGCGCCGGTGTTGAGGGCGTTGACGTATTCCGTGTTGACCACGGACACCGCGGCCAGCTCATTGGCGATGTTTGTGGTATCCAGCACGAAGCCCAGGGCCAGGGACTCCTTTGCGTTCCGGTTGTATTCGATCACCCGTTCATAGATGTCGGCGCCCTCGTTGATCCAGGGGGTGCAGACGAACTGGTTCGGCAGGATCCAGCCCTGGCCGAAGTGATAGGGGACGGAGGTGATGTCCTTGCCCTCGGGATAATCCAGGACGCCGTCCTTCTCCACGTAGTCCTCGCCGTCCACGCCCCAGTTCAGCAGGTTCGCAGCCTCCTTGCTGGTCATGAGGTAGTCCAGCATCATCATGGCCTTTTCCGGGTGGGTGCTGCCGATGGGAATGGTGTAGTTCCAGGCGGCGGAGGATTCGGTGGTGGCATACTGATCGGACAGGGGGATCAGGGTCACATCCTGGCCCAGCGCCTGGGTCAGCTCCGGCTTGGAGAGGGGATGATTGTAGTTGAAGACGAAGGACAGGGCCTGGCCGGCAAAGACGGTCATGAAGTACTGATCATCCGTGGCGGCGGCGGGGTTGATCCAGCCCTTCTGATTCCACTCCCGGACGATCCGCACATAGTCGGCATACTCCTGGGAGGCATAGTAGTTCTCCACCTTGGAGCTCTGGTCCATGTTCATGAGGCAGGGGCCGTAGTTTCCGCCGCAGATGGAGAAATCGTGGAGGTAGAACATGCCGCCGTAGTTCTTGCCCGCTGCGGTGACCCACTTGCCGGGCTCGTTGGCGGCCATCTTTTCAAAGGCGGCGTTCATGGTGGGCACGTCGGTGATCTCGGAGGGATTGATGCCGTTCCGCTCCAGCACCGCAGTGGGAAAGACGATGACCATCTGGTTGCAGTTTTCCTTGTGGACGGGCACCCCGTAGAGGCCGCCGTTCATGGTGCAGACCCGGGCCAGAGTCTCGGAGGTATAGGTATCCACGATATGGGGGCCGTAGGTCTCCAGCAGCGGATTCATATCGCTCAGGTAGCCGGCGGCGGCCATCTGGACCACATGGCCGAAGGGCAGCGCCACCAGGTCGATCTTCTCCCTGCTGGCCAGGGCCAGGGGCACATTCTGGGCGAACTGGGAGAAATCCAGGATCTCCAGCTTCAGGGTCATGTTCAGATCCCGGAGGGTCAGCTTGTTCAGCTCCTCCATCACATGGTCCACGCCCGCCTGGGTGGGAACCTGGACCTGAACGGCCATGATCATGCGGACCTCATAGGGATCCTCCGTGAAATCGACGGGGTAGCCGGCGGCCGGCTGCTCCGCGGAGGCGGGCAGCGCAAGGGCCATTCCCAGGGTCAGGCAAAGCAGCAGGGCAAGCAGTTTCTTCATGATTTCCTCCTTCTGCGGTTCCACCGCATGCATGGGTTGTATTTTCGGCCGCCGTGGTCCGGCGGATCCCGTTCGCAGGTTGTACAGAGCATTCCTTCCTGTACATTTTACGGCAAAATCAAACCGGATTCCATAACTTTTACGTTCTGTATTATCGTTTTTCAGACATAATCGGATCGAGAACATGGATATATCGTTACTGTTCATGGGGTAAGCAGCCCGCCTGTAGCGGCATTTGCGGCTGCGGACGCTCTCGCTTCCGTTCAAACGCAGCGGTTCTAAGCTCTGTCTGCGCGCGGGGCGCTTGCCAATCGCTAAGAACCGGCGTTCTCAAGGCCCGCATCCTGCAAACACCGCACGGCGGCTGCCGTGAACAGTAACGATACAACGGAAAACCGATAAACGAATCCGGATAAATTATAGAAAAAGCCCGGGAACCGTTATATAATAAATTCAACAACATGAACAGAATAAGGGGAGGAAGGAGAAAACCGTCCGATGAAACATGCAGACGCTGCCGCGCAATTCTCCCGGAAGGGCTCCGCGGGGAGCGGGAGAGGACGCCTGACCCGCCTGCGGGGATATATTCCGCTTTATCTCATGCTGGCACCGGCGCTGATCTATGTGCTGATCAACAACTATCTGCCCATGGGGGGCCTGGTGCTGGCTTTCAAGAAGTTCAACGCCGGCAAGGGCATCTTCGGCAGCGACTGGAACCATTTTGAGAACTTCGGCTTCCTGCTGAAGAACAAAAGCATGCCCATCTTCCTGCGCAACACGGTGTGCTACAACCTGGCCTTCATCGCGGTGAACCTCATCGTGGGCGTCTTCCTGGCGCTGGTGATCACGGAGATCCGGGGAAAGCGGATGCGCCGGTTTTCCCAGAGCGTGATCCTGTTCCCCTTCGTCGTCTCCATCGTGATCATTTCCTATATGGTCCGGGGCTTCCTGGACTACAATCACGGCGCCTTCAACGCGATCATCAAGGCCTTCGGGGGCACGCCGGTGAACTGGTACATGGAGAAGCAGCACTGGCCCTTCATCCTGGTGTTTGTCAGCACCTGGAAGGGGGTGGGCTACGGGAGCCTGCTGTACATTGCCGCGCTGCTGGGCATCGACCCCTCCCTGTATGAGGCCGCCGCCATCAGCGGCGCCAGCCGGCTGCAGCAGATCCGCTACATCTCCATTCCGCATCTGATTCCCACCTGCGTCACGGTGTCCCTGCTTTCCGTGGGACATATCTTCAACAGCGACTTCGGCCTTTTCTATCAGGTGCCCCAGAACAGCGGGATCATCTCCTCCGTGACCCAGACCATCGATACCTTCGTGTACAACTCCATGACCAGCAATGTGGGCATGTCCGCCGCGGCCAGCTTCTTCCAGTCCGCGGGCGGCTTCGTCCTGATTCTGCTGTTCAATGCCCTGGCGCGCCGCGTCAGCCGGGAAAACGCCCTCTTCTGAGATCTGCGCTTCAGGAGGCTGCCATGATAAGATCAAGACAACAGAAATATCTGGAAATCTTTGCCTACGGGGTCATGATCCTGGTGGCGATCGTGATCCTGTATCCCTTCCTGCTGCTGTTCATGTCCTCGCTGACGGACGAGATCACCCTGACGCTGAACGGCTATTCCGTGTTCCCGAAGAAATTCAGCCTGCGGGCCTATGAATACATCTGGGACGCCCGGTCGACGATTTTCCGGGCCTACGGGGTCACCATCGGCGTGACCCTGGTGGGGACGCTGGGAAACGTGTTCATCTCCGCCCTGGCGGCCTACCCCCTGTCCCTGCGGAAGCTGCCGGGGAAGAACCTGATTTCCTTCATCTTTCTTTTTACGATGCTCTTCAACGGAGGCATGGTGTCCACCTACATGACCTACACGACGATCCTGCACATCAAGAACACCTACGCGGCGCTGCTGGTTCCGGGATTGCTCTTCAGCCCCGTCAACTGCATCATCATCCGCACCTATTTCCGCACCAACGTGCCGGAGGACCTGTATGATGCCGCCAAGATCGACGGCGCCTCGGAATGGAAAACCTTCTTTCACGTGGCGGTTCCCATGTCCGTCCCGATCTTCGTCACCATCGGCATCTTCGCCGGCCTGGCCTACTGGAACGACTGGTTCAACGGGATGCTCTACGTCACCGACCGCAGCAAGTTCTCGATCCAGCAGGTGCTGAACATCATGATCTCCAACATTCAGTATCTGAGCCAGTTCGGCGGGACCGGAAAGTTTGTGTACGGGGACGTGCCCAGCGTGTCCGTGCGGATGGCCATTGCCTTCGTGGCCTTCCTGCCCATCCTGCTGCTCTATCCCTTCCTGCAGAAATACTTCCGCTCCGGGATCGCCCTCGGGGCAGTAAAGGGGTAACGCTTGATCCGACGTTTTTTCACGGGAAAGCTGAGGAGGCTGATCCTGATCAGCTTCGCGGTGCAGGCCGCCGGCCTGGGCCTGTTTCTGCTGTCCTTCCATCAGCAGCAGAAGATCTCCCTGGAAACGGCGGAGAGAAACTTTGAGAACGGCACCCGGGTGCTGGAAAACGAGATGGCCTGGTGCACCGACTGCCTGGACGACCTGACCACAAGGATGATCAACTATCTCAGCCTGCGGCGGGGCAGCGACCTGGACCGGATCCACCGGCTGGAGGAGATGCGGGAATACTTCTATATCCTGCGGAACATCTCCGGACGGGAATACAACTTCTTCCTTTACAGCGAGGAGGACGGGCTCTTTCTGAACCTGACAACGGTGGGGGTGCCCTTCGAACGGTCCCGGCCCATCATCATGCGGCTGCAGGAGCCCTTCACGGACGCCCTTTCCGGCGTATGGACCCTGGATGCCTCCGGCGGGGAACGCTTCGTTTCCTGCATATACCGGCGGGCGGGATTCCGGATGGGCGTGTGGATCCGGACGGAGGATTTCCTGCAGGAGAACCATGACAGCGAGAACCCGCAGATGCTGCTGCTGCCGGAGACGGAGTTCCGGGAGCGGCCCGCGGGCTGGTATCCCTTCACCGCGGAAACCATGGACCACCGGATCGGCGCCTGCCGGGCGGATTTCATCCTGCGGGGAACGATCCCGGGAAACGGCGGCTTCGTGCTGCTCTTCGTGATCGAGCTGGTGCTGCTGCTTCTGTGGATCCAGGCCCTGGTGATCCTGATTTTCACCGTGGTCCGGGTGCGGCGGGATCTGATTCTTCCCATGCGGAACCTGCGGGACACGCTGCAGAAATACCGGAGCGCGGCGGAGGGGGCCGCGGCGCTGCCGGAGGCGGAGGACGAGAACGTGCAGGAGACGGTGGACGACGCCTACCGGATCCTGGGGGAGATGGAGCACAGCGTGAAGGACCTGTCCGCCAGGCTATATGAGAAGCAGATCGAGAAACAGAAGGTGGAGCTGAACTTCCGGAACCTGCAGATCCGGCCCCACTTCATCATCAACTGCTTCGCCATGCTCTCGGGGATGGCTCAGGTCAGCGGCAACCGGGAGATCAAGGAGACGGTGATCCAGCTGTCGGAGTATTTCCGCTATATTCTGCATGACATCAAGGACCTGGTGCCCCTGAGCGAGGAGATCGGCCATATCCGTACCCTGGCGGAGATCCGGTCCCGGATCCGGGGCTGCCGGATCGAATTCACTTCGGAGGTGTCGGCGGAGGCCGCGGCGGCGATCGTGCCGGCGCTGCTGCTGGGCAGCCTGGCGGAGAACGCCATCCGGTATTCCGCCAACAGCGAGGAGGGCATCCGGATCCGGCTTTCCGGGGAGAAGCGGGGAGACCGGCTGGAGATTTCCTTCGCGGACAACGGCCCCGGGATGGATCCGGAGCTGATGGAGGAGATCAACCGCGGCGCCTGGGACCGGGAGCAGAGCGGGCATCATATCGGCATCAGCAACATGCTGGAGCGGCTGCGGCTGATCTATGGGGGCCAGGCGGAGATCCGGTTCCTGCGGGATGAGGGAGACCTGGGGGGCACCCGGGTGCAGATCTCCATCCCAGCAAAGGAGGAGGAAAATGAAGCAGACATGGAATCCGGAATGCCGGATTGAGATTCCCTTTGAAATCTCCGCGGAGGAGATCGGCCTGGAGACCGGCGGGGCGGTGATTGAGGAGGCCCTGTTCCTGCGGGCCGGGGAAACGGGCCCGGGGGTCGTGGTGGGGCAGCCCGCTCCCGCCCGGACGGACCATTTCTGCCTGCTGGGGCGGATCCGGCCCCATGACCCGGCGGCCCAGGATATCCACTTTGCCATCGGCCTGCCGACGGTCTGGAACGGAAAGGCCATGCAGACGGGGGGTGGCGGCCTGGACGGCTATCTGCCCTCCACCTCCGGCATAGGTCTGCACGCAGATATGCCCGGAGAACCGGACGCTCTGGGCCGTGGCTACGCAGTCTTCGGCAGTGACAGCGGCCATGTGCTGGATCCAGCAGCCCCGGTGGATTGTGCCTGGGGCGTGAACGAGGAGATGCTGGAGAACTTCGGCTGGAAGGCGCTGAAGAAGGTTTATGACGTGGCCATGCGGGTGATCGAAGCCTGGTATGGACGACTCCCGGAGAAGGTTTATTTTTCCGGCGGCTCCAATGGCGGCCGGGAGGCGCTGAAGATCCTGCAGAAATGTCCGGAGGACTATGACGGCGCCATTGTGCTCTTTCCGGTGATCCGTTTCCTGATCCAGATGATCGCCGCCAACGAGACCGTGAAGGCGCTGGACCGGCTGGGGCCGGAGGCGGAGATCTCCATGGAGGATGCAGTGAAAACCATGGGGGTGATCCGCGGCATCCTGGACGGGGCGGACGGGCTGGAGGACGGCATCATCTCCTGCCGGAAGCCCTCCCCTGCCCAGGAGCGGAAGATTGAGGAGGCGCTGGGCGCCTTTCTGAACGAAAAGCAGATCGCCTTTCTCCGGACTTTGGCTGCGGACTTCACCATGCCTTATCCCGTGACTGCCGGCGGGAATACCTCCTTCGGCTTCCAGGTGCTGATGGGGGCGGAGCCCCGGGGACAAATCCTGGGGGCGAAGCATGAGAAGGACAATTATCTTTCCGCCGTGGCCAAGAACATGATCTCCTGCTTCGTGCTGAAGGATCCGGAGGCAGACCCCCTGCAGCTGGATTTTGAACGGGACCGGGAGGCCATCCTGCGGGCCGTGGAGATCATCCAGGCGGATGATCCGGATCTGGACGCCTGGTTCGCCCGGGGCGGGAAGATGATCCTGCTGCAGGGAAACCTGGACCCGCTGGTGCCCATGAACAGCACCATCCGGTATGCGGAGGATCTGGAGAAGCGGTACGGCCCTGCGCTGAAGGATCATCTGGCCTTCTATCTCATTCCCGGATGCGGACATGGCGGCGGCGATGCTTTTCATCCTTACGTGCCGCTGATGCAGCACCTGGAGGACTGGGTGGAGAAGGGGATACGTCCGGAAACGATCCTTGCCACGGATGTGAACAAGGCCACCTTCGGCCGGACCAGGCCCCTGTATGAATATCCCTTCATTCCGGTTTACGGGGGATCGGGGGATCCGGACCGGGCGGAGAGCTTTATCCCGAGGAATGTGACGGAGCTGTCGGACTGAACATGCCGGAAAGGAGGCGCCCGGAGGATATGAAGCTGCTGATCGTGGACGACAACACCTATGTGGTGGCCGGAATCCGGGTGCAGCTGGACTGGCAGGCTCTGGGGATCACCGAGGTCTACGGCGCCCACAGCGCGAAGGAAGCCTGGAAAATTCTGGAGAGAGAAAAGATCGATTTCCTGGTGACGGATATCGAGATGCCGGAGGAGGACGGCTTCCGGCTGATCGACCGGGTCCGGGAGAAAGGCATGAAAACCCGGGTGGTGCTGCTGACCAGCTTCGCCGAATTCCGATACGCGGAGCGGGCGGTGTCGGCCCATGCCTACGCCTATCTGCTGAAGCCCGTCTCCGACGAGAAGCTGCTGGAGGTGTTTACGGCGCTGACGGAGGAAGCCCGGCAGGAGGCCCGGGACGACCGGCTGCGGGAGATCGGGAACGACTGGCTGACCGGGCGGCGGGAGAGCGAGGAGCCGGAGACGTCCGCCCCCGCCCGGAAGAGTCCGGAGGAGCTGGTGCCGGAGATCCGGGCCTATATCCGGGCCCACCTGGCGGACTGCTCCCGGGAAACCCTCTCCCGCCAGTTCTACCTTTCCCCGGATTATCTTTCCCGGATCTTCCGACGGGTCTGCGGGATCTCCCTGATCGACTTCATCCAGCAGGAGCGGATGGAACGGGCGAAAGAGCTGCTGCAGGATCCGAAAGGAATGGCCATCGGGGAGATCGCGGAGCGGACCGGCTATGATTCCTTTGCTCATTTTTCCAAGCAGTTCCGGAAGCATACCGGCCTGAGCCCCAATGAATACCGGCGGGAGAACAG
Source organism: uncultured Oscillospiraceae bacterium (assembly GCA_964600995.1). Taxonomy (GTDB): domain Bacteria; phylum Bacillota; class Clostridia; order Christensenellales; family Aristaeellaceae; genus Aristaeella. The sequence continues at coordinate 19,165 of CAZRLU010000006.1, forward strand.
CTGAAGTGAGGCATTCCCGGCCGGCTCAGGAGAGAAGAACGGCAACCACAGGCTTACCCCGGCCCGGCGTCGGACGGGGAGAGGAACATGAATTTTCAGGAGATATAAGGAGGAATCCCCATGAAGGAACGCGCTGATCTGCATTTCACCTACACCGGGGTGGAGATGGGCATCATCTCCCGGATTCCCGATGTGATCTATTCCCGCAGGAGGGGACAGGAGCTGCCCATGACGGTGTATATGCACCAGCGCTGGAGCTGCGACCGGGAGCATACGGAAAGGCTGCCGTTGATCGTCTTCTTTGACGGCAGCGGGTATCTGCATCCCACCTATGATCACTGCGTGGGACGGCTGACGAAGATGGCGGCCGCCGGCTTCGTGGTGGCCACGGTGGAATGCGGCAGCTTCCTGGATGGATGGTCCTTCGCGGACATCTCCAGGAATTACAAGACAGCCATCCGCTATCTTCGGGCCAACGCGGACAAATACGGCATCGATCCGGCGAGGGTGATCGCCTGGGGCACCTCCTCCGGCGCCACCTCCGCCGCCTTTGCCGCCCTCAGCGGGGACAGGCCCGAATACAGGACGGAGGAATGGCCGGAGGTTTCGGACGCGGTGCAGTGCGCCGTGGACATGGCCGGCCCCCAGGAGCTGCGTACCCTGCTGATGGGCACGGAGGTTGGAAAGCTGTTCCGGGACGCCTGGCTGAGCCATGCTGATGAGGCAGACTGGGAAAGAGTCGTGGAGGAGGGAAGCACCCTGCGGCTGGTGGAGGGGAATGAAAAACGCTGCCCCTTCTTCCTGGCCCACAGCGTGGACGACGAGGTGGTGCCCTTCTCCCAGACACAGAAATTCCACGACGCGCTGAAGGCGGCCGGATACGATGTGCAGCTGGCGGTGGTGAAGGGCGCGGCGCACACCCAGTCCCTGACGACGGAGCTGCTGGACGCGACGCTGGACTTTGTGAAGGAGGTCTGCGGGGCATGATTGAGACATTTGCCATTCCGGTAACGCCCCTGACGGGGAAGGCGCCCCGAAAGGTGTACGTCTATCTGCCCGCGGAGGCGGAGAAAAAGGAGACCCGGTTCCCGGTGCTGTACATGTTCGACGGGCACAACGTATTCCTGGACGAGGACGCCACCTACGGCAAGAGCTGGGGCATGGGGGAGTACCTGGACCGGACGGCGACGCCCCTGATTGTGGTGGCGGTGGACTGCAACCACCGCCCGCCCTTCGGCCGCCTCAGCGAGTATTCCCCCTTCCCCTACGAATGGGAAGGGATTCCCCGGGGCGTGGGCCGGGGCACCAAGTATATGAACTGGCTGTGCAACACGCTGAAGCCCCTGATCGATGAGCGGTATCCCACCCTGCCGGACCGGGAGCATACCTTCATCGCCGGCAGCAGTATGGGCGGGCTGATGAGCCTGTATGCCGTGACTGCCTACAACCACGTGTTCAGCCGGGCGGCCGCCCTGTCCCCGGCGGTGTGGATTGTCCACGGACGCATGGAGGAGCTGATCCGGAAAACAACCTACGGGCCGGATACGGTGGTGTATCTGGATTTCGGGGAGCGGGAATTCGGTGGGAACGGGGACATGTGCCGGGCCTTCATGGAAACCACCAATGCCCTGGAGCGGCAGGGGGTTCCCATCACCTGCAGGATCGTGCCCAAGGGGGACCACAACGAAGCCACCTGGGAGGAGCAGATCCCCTTCTTTATCCCCGTGCTCTTCTATCGCAGGAAATGATTTCATCCAAGCAGAGCTGCCGGAAGGCAGCTTTGCTTTTAGGGCCGGATACACCGGAAAATCTTTACTTTCGGACCTGAATCGCTTAAGATTAGGAAAGGAAACCGACCGGACGAGCCGGATGAATGAGAGGAATAAGCGATGAAACTGACGATGCTGGGAACGGGCAACGCCCTGGTGACGGAATGCTACAACACCTGCTTTATCCTGGAGGACAAGGGACAGCTGCTGCTGGTGGACGGCGGCGGCGGAAACAACGTGCTGCATCAGATCAAAGCGGCGGGCTACGACTGGATGAACATCCGGCAGATCTTCGTGACCCACAAGCATATCGATCATCTGCTGGGCATCGTCTGGATGGTACGGATGATCTGCCAGTTCATGCAGCACGGGGAGTACAAGAGCGAGGCCACCATCTATTCCCATGCGGAGATCCTGGAGCTGCTGCGGGACCTGGCGGGGAAGCTGCTGACGAAGAAGGCCTTCGCCATGCTGGACCAGCGGCTGCACCTGGTGGAGGTGACCGACGGGGAACAGGGAGAGCTGATCGGCCATCCCGTCACCTTCTTCGACATTCAGTCCACCAAGGCGAAGCAGTATGGCTTCTGCATGGACATGGGAGACGGCCGGAAGCTGACCTGCTGCGGAGATGAGCCGCTGGCGCCCGGCCGGGAAGCCTATGCGGAGAGAGCCGACTGGATGCTGCACGAGGCCTTCTGCCTCTATTCCCAGGCGGATATCTTCGATCCCTATGAGAAGCATCACTCCACCGTGAAGGACGCCTGCGAGCTGGCGGAGCGGCTGGGAGTGAAGAACCTGCTGCTGTATCACACGGAGGACCGGAACCTGGCAAAACGCAGGGAGCTTTATACCCGGGAGGGACAGGAGTCCTATCACGGGAGGATCTGGGTTCCGGAGGATCTGGAAACGCTCACGCTGTAAGGAGCATCAGAAACAGGGAGGAGAGAAGACCATGCTTACAGTCAATCTCAGGTACACCGGGAAAAACGGAAGCGCCAGGGCTTTTGCGGAGGAGATGACGGCAACGGGTACCGTGGACGCCATCCGGAAGGAGCCGGGCAACGTCCGCTATGAATATTATGCGCCCCTGGATGATCCGGAGACGATTCTGCTGATCGACGCCTGGACGGATCAGGCGGCCGTGGACGCCCATCACGCGTCCCCCATGATGAAGACCATCGCCGCGCTGCGGGAGAAGTATGACCTCCACATGACGGCGGAGCGGTTCGTGAGCGCGGAGGAAAATCCGGAGGACGAGAAGTTCATCCGGAAATGAGAGGAGACAATATTACAGTGCAGAAGGACCGGACCGCAGGCCGGAAAGATTGCATGAGATTCAGGCATACCAGCCGGCCCGGCTTTCTGCTGGGCTTCGTTGACTTTTTCACCGCCGGGATTTTCTTTCTGCTGTATATGCCCCTGGGGGGACTGCAGCGGGAGCTGGAAACCATCCTCGGCCATCGCCTGATGCCCTACTGGCAGGCCTACCTGTTGGGCATCCCGACGCTTTTCATCTATCCGCTGGTCTGGATGGCCCGGATCGCGGAGGAGCTGAAGGCCAAAGCGATGGCCATGGGCATTGAAGGACCCTACACCTCCTGGTGGCACATGTTCGGATGGAATATCTTCGGCCTGCCGCTGATGGGCCCGGCCGTGGCGACAAAACGCTTCTTTGACACCCTGAACCGGGTGGAGCGGGAACTGAACAGAAGACAGGCAAAAAACGCATAATGATCAAACGGAAACGCCGGGGATTTCGTGAAGGGGGAGGCGGCCGACAGGCACAGCGGACGCCCACCTCACTTTCTCCATGAGGAAGACCAGCGCCATGACGCGGCGTCAGCGAAGAAAAATGGGATTGGTCCAGGCCCGGCGGCCCAGGGCGTCGGTTACCGTCGCGCGGACGTAGCGGATTCCCTCAGGCAGGCTGCATTCCGCATGGGTTACATGTTCCCCGGCTGTTCTGCGGAGTGGGCGGCGCAGTGTATAAAAGCCGACGCTGACCGCGTCGCTGCATTCCAGGGTTGCGAGACCGTCCCGAACGCAGAAATCATGGATTTCGGGTCCGCAGGAAGCGTAGAACGCGCCTTCCTCCAGCGCCTGCAGGATTGCAGGCGCATTATTTTCGGCTTTTACCATCACCCATCCGAGACAGTGGTGCTCCATGCTGTGCCCGTCGTCCACGGCCACGCCCCACAGGCGACGGCCGTCGTTCAGGGCTTCATCCCAGGTATGGCCGTTGTCGGTGTCCAGCCCATTCTCCTGCGCGTTGCCGCTGTTCCACAGCTCCATGGCAAAACAGTCCTTCAGACAGCTGAACTCCGGCCAGGTGGTGCCGGACCATTCCGGGTGGCAGTAGAAGGTCTTCAGCCCCCACCCCCGCAGCTGGTCGATCATGCCCTGGGCATCAGCGCACTCTTCCTTCCAGCCGTAATGGGGGAGCTGCTCGTCCTGCCCCGGCCCGGCCGGGGAGGCCGGATCGCCGATGCCGACGATATGTACGCACATCGGCTTGTCCTTCGCCCATCCTGGCAGCCCCATATCCCGTTCGATGCCGGAGAGCATGGTCATCGGCACATCCGCATAATTCCGGCGGTTGAAGATGTTGTGGTCCGTCAACGCCAGAAACCGGTACCCGTGTTCATAATGCTTCCGGATCACCTCCTCTGGCGTACCCAGTCCGTCGGACCGGGTTGTATGGCAGTGCAGTCCGCCCTTCAGAAAGAATCCTTCCCGTGCAAACGCTGTTTGTCTGATCATCATATGCCTCTCCGCCTTCTTTCATTCTGTTTTATCGCATCTTCCGGAATTCAGCGGGCGTCATGCCCAACTCCTTCCGGAACGCCTTGTAAAAATGAGATTCGTATTCATATCCGCACAGCTGGGAGATCTCCTTGAAGGAGAGCACCGACTGATGAATCAGCGTGCAGGCATAGTTCATCCGTGCCGTGTTGTAATACTGCTGCGGGGAGATTCCTGTGTTCTCCATGAAGAGCCGGTACATCTGGCTCTGGCTGATGTGAAAACGGTCCGCCACAGCCGCGACCCGCAGCGGATGGGACAAATTCGCCTGGATGTAGTTTGCGATGGCGTGATAAAGATCGATCGGCTCCGTCCGATCCGTCGCGCAGCCGAAATGGCGCATCAGCGCTCCGAGGATCAGATAGAACCAGCCCTGCAGCGATGTTTGTGAGGCGTCCGGCGCTTTTGCCGCCTCCAGCAGGCTCCGGTAATAGGGCAACACCAGATCCGCAGGAACCCCGTGCAGTGCGATGGCGGATTCCGAAAGCCCAAGCAAGCGCATATAATAGTCCGCCTTTTCTCCGAAGAAGCCGACATAGTACATTTCCCAGGGGTCCTGCATGTCCGCCCTGTAGGAGACGAGCGTGTCTTTCGGAAACAGAAACAGGTCTCCCTGCTGCAGGAGAAAGGTTCTCCCTCCGCAGGTGAAGGACCCCTTTCCCCGGACAACACAGTGCAGAATATCGTGATTCCGCAGATCCTTCATGGAAATGTCACCGGGCTGATGGGCCACATGGCCCACATGGTCGATGATGATCTCCGCGGAAGGCGGGTTCTTGCCCCGCTTCAGATGCACCACGTCAAAGGAAACCAAATCAGCCGTCTGCATGCTGTCCTCCCGGATCCGGACGTGTAATTCCGTCATATCGTATGGTTGTTTTTCTCGCTCAGCTTTCATCATACACCCTCCCGCCAAGGCGTGCAAGATTTTTATAACGTTATGAACAATTTTTATATTTATGAATCAGCCCTTTTTCTATATAATAAAGACAACGACGGCGTGGATGCCGCAGGTATACTCGAAGAAGGACAACTGAAGAAAAGGAGGAAAACCATGAAAAGACTATCTACCTGCATACTGGCTTTGCTGATGGTTCTGACCCTTTGCTCCTGCGCTTTTGCGGAAAACGCCCGGGAGGGCTATGTGAACACCGGAAAGCTGCAGTATGACCTGAATCACGAGGTCAACGGCGGCGAACCCATGACCCTGGAGTTCTGGGTTCAGGTGGAGCTGGCCGAAACCTACCAGAAGTGGTGTGACGCGTATACGGCCCTTCATCCCAACATCACCTTCAATATTACCCAGGGGTCCTATGACGATCATTTCCAAAAGCTGGGCATTGCGCTTCCTTCCGGCAAGGGACCGCATCTGTTCCACATGCACAACGGCTTCACCGACCAGTTCATGGTCAACCTGAAGCCCTACGATCCGGCTGTGTTCCCGCTGGAGGATCTGCGGGAGGATTATACCTTCGTGGATGAGAGCCTCTACGGCGGCAACATGTATTATCAGGGCCTGGCTGTCATGAGCTGCGGCGTATTCTACAACAAGGCGATGTGGGCGGAAGCCGGCCTGACCGAAGCCGACATTCCGAAAACCTGGGATGAGCTGGCCGCCGCGGCTGTGAAGCTGACGAAGTTCGATGAGGACGGCAAAATGACCGTTGCCGGCTTCAATTACAACGAGATGAGCATGGAATACCTGATCACCGCCATGAAGTATGAGCTGGGCTCAGCCATGTTTGAGGCGGATGGGAGAACCCCTCTGTTCAACGATACCTTCCGTCAGGTCGTTCAGTGGCTGAAAGATCTGTATGTGGAGAAGAAAGCGGGCTCCGTGGAGCTGCCCATGAGCATCCTGAGCTTCTCTCAAAGCACCTCGGCCATGACCTATATCGGCACCTGGTTCGGGGGCTGGATGCAGGCAAACGCGCCGGACGTGCCCTACGGCTTCTTTATCATGCCCAGCTTCGACGGCGGTATCCCCGCAGCCTACGACCGCTCCAACATCGAGGTTTCCCCCGCCATCAACGGCAATGTGACGGACGCGGAGTACGCAGTCATCAACGACTTCCTCTGCTTCCTGCTCACCAACGACAACTTCGTTCTTGATTTCGCGCTCAAGCAGTATGGTACTCCCACCAAGAAGTGCCTCATTGACAATCCGGACGTGCAGGCGGACGAGGTCCTGGGCACCACTGCCCGCTATATGGACCGGCTGATCTATCCCGGCAACTATCCGGAAAGCTACCACAGCCTGCTGAAGAAGTATTTCTATGATGAGGTCATGCTCAACGGTATGGACATCGACGAGGCGATGGCAGCCTGCAAGGAAGAAATCATCGACTCCATGGAGACCACCGAATTCGTCTCCGAGGAGAACCGCTATCCCCATGCAGACGAGCTGAAGTTCGAATAACGAGCCGACGGGGCCGCGCGTTTTTCAGCGCGGCCCCATTTTGGTTCCGGAGGGAGGCAGCCTATGCGGCGTGCGTCAGCAATCCCGAAAAAAAACGGCAGGTTATCCCAAAGCCAGCGGGTGATGATCATCACAGCGGTCTTGGCTTTGACGGCTTACTATGCCGTTTTTTTCGTTTTTTCCATCGGATATGCCTTCACCGGCAGTTTTTTCAACTGGATGCCGACCAAAAGGGTTTTCTCCTTCGTCGGCCTGGAAAACTATGAGAAAATTTTCCGCCAGCCCACCCTGGGCCTTGCGCTGAAAAACACGCTTGCGTTCACGGTCACGGTGACGCTGGGCCGGACGCTGCTCGGCCTCCTCTTTGCTGTGCTGATTCATTCCCTTCCGCGGGGAAAGGGCTTCTTCCGCACGGTTTACTTCATTCCCGTCATTACCTCCACCGTCGCAGTATCCATGGTCTGGAAATGGATGTACGAACCGTCCTCCGGCCCGCTGAACTATTACCTGAGTCTGCTTGGCATTCCGCCCCAGCGGTTCCTCATCGATTCCGCCCAGGCGCTCTGGTGCGTCATGGCCATGACGGTCTGGAAGGAAACGGGCTATGCCATGGTCATGTATATGGCCGGCATGACCGGCATTCCTGCCACCTTGTACGAAGCGGCCGAAATAGACGGGTGCACCCGGTGGCAGGCCTTCCGGTTCATCACCTTCCCGCTGCTGAAAACCACCACGGAGTTCGTCCTGCTGACATCCTTCGTCTCCTACTGCCAGACCTTCACCCAGATTGACCTGATGACGAAGGGCGGTCCGGGCAAGGCCAGCTACACCATGGTCTATTATCTGTATCAGGAGGCTTTCGGAAACAACCGATTCGGCCGGGCCTCCGCCATCGCCTTTGTGCTGTTTGCCATCATTCTGGCTTTTTCCGTCCTGCAGCTGCGGATCACCCGTGGGGAGGAGGCGGACCGGCATGCGTAAACAGCGGTTTTCCCCCGCGGCAGCATTGCGGCTGCTGATTCTGCTCCTGGGCTCCTGCGTGATGCTTTATCCCTTCGTCTACATGATTCTCAGCTCCTTCAAGTTTAACCCGGAGATTCTTCGAACCCCGCCCACCTTCTTTCCGGAGAACTTCACCACGGACAATTACGGCAAGGTGTTCTTCGAGAACCGGTTCGGCCGCTTCTTCTTCAACAGCGTCTGGCTGACCTTGGTCAAAACCGCGATCATCCTGTATTCCAGCGCTTTCTTCGGCTATGTGTTCTCCAAGCTTCGTTTCCGCTGGAAGGAGGCGCTCTTCCTCTTCGTTCTTGCCACGATGATGATTCCCTGGCCGGTTACCATCGTACCACAGTATCAGCTGATGTGCTGGCTTGGCTGGGTTGGGGAGTACACCTCCCTGATCGTTCCCTCCCTGTTCTCCACCTTCGGAATCTATATGATGCGCCAGTATATGTCCGCCGTACCGGACGAGCTGGTGGAGGCGGCCCGGATCGACAGCGCCGGCGAGTTCACGATCTTCCACCGGATCGTGCTGCCGGATGTCACTGCCGCACTTTCCGCTCTGGGGATTTTCCAGTTCCTCTGGGCCTGGGATGAATATCTCTGGCCGTTCCTGATGCTCCAGAGCATGGACCGGTATACACTGCCGGTCGGCCTTTCCCTGTTCAACGGGCAGTATTTCAACGATAACGGCGGGATCTTTGCGGCCGCCACGATATCCGTCCTGCCTGTCATCCTCGTGTATCTGCTGTTTCAGCGTCAGTTTGTGGAGGGAATTGCCCTCACCGGAATCAAGGGCTGAAAGGGGTTGTCGATATGCCCATCGTATACGGAAATCAGGTTTTCACCCTCTCCGGCGGAGAAGTCAGCTATGTGCTCTGCGTTTCGAAGGAAGGGAAACTGCTGAATCTTCACTGGGGGAAACGCCTTCCGGATCATGCACTTACGCCGGATTTTTCTGATTATCCGGGCTTTGCCTCCTTTGATCTGCCCGCTGCCTGGATGCCGTGGGAGGCGCCGGTTTCCGGCCAGGGCTGGTACGGGACGCCGGCAGTGGACATCATCACCGCGCAGGGGGATGATGTAGCGGACCTGCGGGTCACGGGCCATCGGATCTTCTCCGGGAAAAAGCCCCCGGAGGGCTTGCCCGGCACCTATTCCGAAGGGGACGATGAGACGGAATCCCTGGAAATCGACCTGGCCGATCCCCTGACCGGCGTGACAGTGACGCTGAGCTATACGGTTTTCGCGGACAGCGGAGCTGTCGCCCGCTCCATGCGCGTCGTCAATGGCGGACGGGAGCCGCTGTCGCTCCGGGGCGCTCTCGCGGCCAGCGTGCCGATTTGGGGCGCCGGATACGATGTTCTGCATCTGAAGGGCGCCTGGGCCCGGGAACGCTCTCTGGTACGCACACCGCTGGGCCAGGGCGAGTACAGCATCGGCAGCCAGCGCGGCGCCTCGGGACATGAGGAGAACCCATTCCTGGCCCTTTGCCGGAAGGATACCGGAGAGCACAGCGGCGAGGTCTGGGGGATCAGCTTTGTCTACAGCGGCAGTTTCTCCGCTGCGGCTTCGGTGGATAATGCAGGCAATACCCGTCTGTCCGTGGGCATGAATCCCAGGGTCTTCAGTTGGCTGCTGCAGCCGGGGGAGGAATTCCGGACCCCTGAAGCCGTGCTCGTGTATTCAGATCAGGGCCTGAACGGCATTTCCCGGGTCTTTCATCGACTTTACCGCACCCGCCTGGCCAGGGGCTTCTGGCGGGATCGGCCTCGGCCCGTCCTTGTCAACAACTGGGAGGGTACCTACTTCGATTTTGATGAGGAGAAGCTCTTCCGGATCGCCCGGGAAGGGAAGGAGCTGGGCGTCGAGCTTTTCGTCATGGACGACGGTTGGTTCGGACGGCGGAACAGCGACAACTGCTCCCTGGGGGACTGGACCGCGAATCCGGAGAAGCTGCCCCGGGGACTGTCCGGACTGTCCGAACGGATCCACGGGCTGGATATGCTGTTCGGCCTCTGGATGGAGCCGGAAATGATCTCTCCGGACAGCGATCTGTACCGTACCCATCCGGACTGGTGTCTTCATGTGCCAGGCCGGGCCCGGACCGAGGAGCGGAATCAGCTGATTCTGGACCTGACCCGGAAGGAAGTCCGGGAGTATGTCACCGAGGCGGTTTCCTCCGTGCTTCGGGAAAGCCGCGCGGATTATATGAAGTGGGATATGAACCGCAACATGACCGAGTATTTCTCTCCCGGCCTGCCGCCGGAGCGGCGCATGGAAACCCAGCATCGTTATATGCTCGGTCTTTATGAGATCCTGGAGGAGATAACGTCCCGCTTCCCGAGGGTTCTGTTCGAATCCTGCTCCGGGGGCGGCGGACGCTTTGACCCGGGGATGCTGTATTATATGCCCCAGACCTGGACCAGCGACAACACGGACGCAGTCTGCCGCCTGTCCATCCAGTACGGTACATCCCTGGTCTATCCGCCCTCCGCCATGGGAGCTCACGTCAGCGCGGTGCCGAACCATCAATGTATGCGGACGACTCCCCTGCGCATGCGCGGAGACGTGGCACTTTGCGGGGGAAGCTTCGGCCTGGAGCTGGATGTCACGTCCATGTCCCCGGAGGAAAAGGAAGAGGCCCGGGCGGTGATCTGCCGGGCCAAACAGTTCCGGGAGCTGGTAAGGTTGGGAACCTTCTCCCGCCTGCTCTCGCCCTTCGAGGGGCAGGTTACGGCCTGGCAGTTTGCAAGCCCGGACGGAAAGCAGATTCTCCTCTGCGTCTACCGGGTTCTTTCCGTTCCGAACACGCCGCCGGTCCGGGTGCGTATGACCGGCCTGGATCCCGCTGCCGTCTACCGGGATGAGGAAGGAAGACGCTATTCCGGCGCCGCCCTGATGTACCGCGGCTTCAGCGCGGCGATTCCCGGAGACTTCGGCAGTCTCGTCGTCCCGCTGGAAAAAGTGGAGGACCCGGGAGA
>CAZRLU010000007.1:0-28690 GCA_964600995.1 uncultured Oscillospiraceae bacterium
TCCTTCCCGCCGCAATGAATATCGATGGTTTCCCCCAGATACTTCATGCTCATAGCGGAGCACTCAATATGCCAGCCGGGCCGTCCATTTCCCCAGGGGCTTTCCCATGCAGGCTCTCCCGGCTTCTGGGCCTTCCAGAGTGTGAAATCCTCCGGAGACTCCTTGTCCGTCTCCACGTTCAGCCGTTCGCTTGCTCCGGCTTCCCTTTCTTCCAGGCTCTGCCCGCTCAGCTTTCCGTATCCGGGAAAAGCGGAAACCCGGTAATATACATCTCCGCCCGGTGTCGCATAGGCATGCCCGTTGGCAATCAGGCGGCTGATCAGATCAATGATCTCCTGAATATGATCGGTCGCCTTCGGATGTACGGAGGCCCGCCGCACGTTAAGCGCTGCGGCATCCACAAAATACTCCCGAATGAATCTTTCACCCAGTTCCCGTACGGTGATTCCTTCCTGGTTCGCACGGCGAATCATTTTATCGTCAATATCCGTAAAATTCTGAACGAAAGTAACCTCATAGCCTTCCCGTTCCAGCTGCCTGCGAAGCACGTCAAATGTAATAAACGGTCTGGCATTGCCGATATGAAAATAATCATAAACCGTAGGTCCGCAGGCATAAATCGTAACCTTTCCTTCATGCAGCGGCTTGAATACTTCCTTTTTCCGGGTAAGCGTGTTGTAGATCTGCATAATCATATCCCTTTCAGCTTATTCATTTTGTTCAGCATCACATGTCTTCCCAGGGCAGCCAGCCATAGAATGATTCCGACCATCAGAAGAAGAAGCGCCATGCGGTCGGCTGTGATCTCCTGCAGCAGGCCGGCATTTCCTTCCGGGGTGCCCATCTGCATTCTCCCTTTCCCGAGGGTGTTTCCGGTGCTGTCCCGGACGGAAAGCTCAATCTCAGCAAAGCTGATTTCCTGCTCCAATTCATCCGGCAAAATCCACTGGCCCTCGAAGGGCAGCGATATTCCCTTCTGCAGATCTGCTTTCTGCGTGGGCCCCTGCTTCCGGATTTTGATTCTCTTCCCATTCAGTTCCGTGAAGGAAATCGATCCGGAATCCTGCAGCCGGGTTTTGATCTCCAGCTCCACCTCCGCATCCGGAATATCCTGATCGGAAAGAATCTCTCCGTGAAACCGGCAGACTCCCCCCGCTTCCCAGGTCCATTCGTCGGCAAGGATCTCAAAGGAAGGCTCGCAAATAGCTCCGCAAACGCCTGTAAAGAGCAGCATGATACAGATCAGCAATCCTGCGGCCATATTTATTGCTCCGACTTTCAGGAAAATTCCCCCTCCATACTCACTATAATATTTGATTATAACAAAATCATGCGTGTAATTCAAACAAAAAAGCTCTCATTTGAGAGAGCTTTGAAGGGAAATCTCCGGGATATTTCCCGGTGATTTGATTTACTGTTTTTTGGACAGCTCGTCCAGTTTATCATCCAGCTGAGAACCGAATTGTCTGATCCCGTCCTCGAGGGTATCCAATGCGGAATTCACTTTCTCAACCGTTTCCTTCGAGCTGGGAACTTTTTCAAAAAGATCGTTGATTGCGTCGCTGATCCCCTGTGCATTCTTTTCGTCTTCCGCGTTTTTTACATCCGGCTCTGTCTGTACGGGAACGGTGTATTCCGCGACATCTCCGTCCTCATTCGTTTCATCTGCATCTGCTTCCTGCACAGCAGCTTTGCGCTCATCCGCCTCCGGATTCTCCTCGCCGGCTGTCCCAGCATCCAAGGAATTCGCCTTGACGCCTGCGAATCTTTCCGCTCTGAGATCGTTCAGCTTCTCATCCAGCTTCTGCAGTTCCCGAAGCTGCCGGTCCAGCTCTTCCGGAAAATGTTCACCCTTCTGCCAGAGTGCATAGGCCTGGTTACCGAAATCCTTCATGATTTCAGACCTGCGGTTGACCAGGTTCATTTCATCCACTTTGGACTTTGTATTGCTGGCAATATTGGAAGCGGTATTGCCGATCGCTTCCATTCCTTTCAGCCAGATTTTCTTTACATTCGATCCGAAGTCCGACATGCTTGTATTCCTCCTCTGCAAAGAACAACTGAACTGTCAGATATGCATTCTGATATTTTCGGCAATCTGCGGCCCGGTAAGGCCATACTCCTTCAGCAGGTCCGCGGGCTTTCCGCTTTGTCCGAAAACATCCTGAATTCCGATTTTATGGAATTTCTCGACGCCGTGTCCGATCACAGCTGACGCAACGGTATCGCCGAGGCCGCCGATTACGCTGTGCTCCTCCAGCGTGAAAACCCGCCGGCACTTCGAAGCAAACGTCCTCGCCAGCTCTTCATCAAACGGTTTAATCGTATGGAAGGAAACCAGGGCCAGGTCCAGACCTTCTGCTTCAAGCAGGCGTACCGCTTCGAGGGCATGTTCCTTCATAATGCCGCAGGTAAACAGCACTCCGTCCTTTCCGTCCTTCAGAACGATGCCTTTCCCGAGCTCAAAGGGATGCGGATCGAAAACGGGAGAAGGCAACCGTGCCGTTCTGATGTATACCGGGCCCTGGATCTCTGCTGCCGCCTCAACACACTGAAAACATTCGTTGGCATCACTGGGAACCAGCACCGTCATATTCGGAAGCACACGCATCAGAGCGATATCCTCGATTGCCATATGGCTTCCGCCGTCTTCTCCCAAAGTAATTCCGGCATGGCTGAATCCGAATTTGACGTTCAGCTTTGGATAGCATACGCCGTTCCGGATCTGATCGTAATTCCGTCCGGCAAATACAGCGAAGGTGGAGCAGAAGGGAATCAGCCCCATCGTGCTCATGCCGGCTGCCATATCAACCATGTTCGCCTCAGCGATTCCGCAGTCATAGAACCGATCCGGAAATGCCTTCTTGAAGGTTCCCGTCATTGTAGCGGAAGCCAGATCCGCATCCAGCACAACAACCTTATCATTCTTCTGCCCCAGAGAGGCTAAAGCTTCGCCGTATGCGACCCGAACAGCTTTCTTTTCCATCTTTCAGCCCTCCAATTCCTTCAGCGCCTGCTCCGCCTGCTCTGCGCTCGGCGCTTTTCCGTGCCATCCGACCTGATTCTCCATGAAGCTGATTCCTTTGCCCTTGATCGTGTTCAGAATGATATATCTGGGCTTTCCGGGAACCGCCGGAGCTTTGAGTGCATCCAGTACCTGCCGCATATCATTACCGTCGGCGACCTCGATGACGTCATATCCGAAGGCGATCGCCTTTTCTTTGATATTCCCGAGGCTCATTACCTCCTCATTGGATCCGTCAATCTGAAGGCCGTTATGATCCAGGATCACGGTAAGGTTATCAAGCTTGTAATGAGCCGCTGCCATGCTGGCTTCCCAAACAATCCCTTCCTGGCTTTCTCCGTCCCCGATGATGGTATAGACATGGCAGGAATTCCCGGTATGCTTTGCTCCGAGCGCCATGCCGGTCGCAATGGATATACCCTGTCCGAGAGAACCGGTTGAGGCGTCCACGCCGGGACATTTCTTGATATCCGGATGGCCCTGCAGGATCCCATGAAGCTGCCGGAAATGATCGAATTCCTTCCTGTCAAAAAATCCCCGTTCGCACAGCGTTCCGTAAAGGGCAGGAGCCGCATGACCCTTGCTGAGCACAAAGCGGTCGCGGTTCGGATTCTTCTCATCCTTCGGATCAATCTTCATCACTTCGAAATACAAAGCGACAAGTGCGTCCGTACAGCTGAGCGATCCTCCCGGATGGCCTGATCCCGCCTTTGCGGTCATCTCAATGATGTCCCTTCTTACCTGGCGGGCCGTTTTCTCCAACGCTGCAATATCCATATGCGTTTTCTCCCTTCCTTTTTCTATGAAATATTATATGTTTTTTTCATGCGCTGTGTCAACCGTCACAGGGAGATCGTCCCCGCCTCCGCCATGCGTCTGAGCGCTTCGCCCATCGCAATGCGTCCATGGGTATACGTCAGGGCTCCCTGCATGAAGGCGGTATACGGCGCCCGCAGCGGGCCGTCACAGCTCAGCTCGATGCTGGCCCCGGCAACGAAGGTCCCGGCGGCCATCACTACCTGGTCAGCATATCCCGGCATGTCCCAGGGTTCCGGAAGCGCCATGGAGTCAATCGGGCTTGCCATCTGAATTCCCTGACAGAAGGCCACCAGTCGCTCCGGGCTTCCCATCTGAATCATCTGAATGATGTCCGCTCTCGGGGTCCCGGGCTTCGGGAACGAAGGAATACCGAGCTTCTCAAACAGGCCTGCTGCCAGCATCGCGGTCTTTTTCGCCTGGCAGACCGTATGCGGCGCCATGAACAGCCCCTGATACCACGGCCGATAGTCCGCAGCGTAAGAGCCAATTTCCCTTCCGAGTCCCGGAGCGGTCAATCGCCAGGCAACGCGGTCCACAGCGCTTCTGCTGCCGGCGATATAACCTCCCGTCGGCGCGATCCCGCCTCCCGGATTCTTGATCAGGCTTCCCACGCATACATCCGCGCCGAAATCGGTAGGTTCCGTCTCCTGCACGAATTCCCCGTAGCAGTTATCCACCATTAGCAGGAGTCCCGGATAATCACGATGAAGCATCCCGGCAAGCTCCCTGAAATCCCAGGGCATTAAACTGGGCCGGTTGGCGTATCCGCAGGATCTTTGAGCAATCACAAGGCCGGTCCGGGGTGTAATCGCCCTCCTGACAGCCTGGAGATCCACGGAACCGTCCGGAGTCAGGTCGACGCAGTCAAACTCAACGCCGTATTCCCGCAGGGAACCGGGTGCAGCCTCTCCCTCGTCTGTACCCAGAATCCCGCGCAGCGTGTCATAGGGCATTCCGGTTGCGCTGAGAATCCGCTGCCCAGGCTTTGTGAGTCCGAAAAGCGTCAGGCTCAGCGCCGCGGTTCCGCTGGCGATATGCGGTCTCATCAGCGCCGATTCCGTATGAAAGATCTCTGCGTAGATTTTCTCCAGCGTATCACGGCCGATATCATCATACCCGTATCCCGTGGAGGGAGCAAAGTGCCGGTAACTGACTTCATGCTTGCGGAACAGGTCCAGAATCTGCCGGGTCCGGATCTCCTCGACAAATTCCGCCTTTTCGAATTCTTCCCGGAGATCTGCTTCCGTGGTCCGGATCAGCTGCCGGATTTTTTCGGATAAATCATTCATTTTACGCTAAAATCCCTTCAAGTATTTGTTCTGTGTTTTCACGGAGGGCTTCCACTCCCGGGATCTCCGGGTGCGCCCTCAGAAATGTTTCCTGTCTTTTGGCATAATGGCGGGTTCCTTTCTGAATGGCATCTACGGTTTTTTCAAGGCTCTGACCCTGTTTGAGATAGAGAACGGTCTCCTTGTATCCCAGCGCCTGCATACTTTGCGCATCCGGCGGCACACCCTGGCCAAGCAGCCCTGCCACTTCCTCCGTAAGCCCGTCCTTCATCATCTGAAGAACCCTTTGATTGATTCTCTCATAGAGGATGTCCCTCGGAAGATGAAGCGCCGCTGTTTTCCAGATGAAGCAGGAGGCGGGTCTGTCTTGCGGCTGGCGGGAATAAGGAATGCCTGTCGCCCGGCTGACTTCGATGGCCCGGATAATTCTGCGGACATCGTTCACCGGAAGGCGCTGCGCTGTTTCGGGATCCAGGTCACGGAGCATCTCCCACAGCCGGATCCTTCCCTCCGGAACTTTTTCCAGCTCATGAAGCTCCGCACGCAATTCCTCATTTGCCGGAACGGATCCAAGATCCATGGATTGGGTCAGTGCCAGCAGATAGAGGGTCGTTCCTCCGACAAAAAGCAGTTCCTTTCCTTCCTTCCATTTTGTGCGGATAAGCTCTTCCGCCATCTCCCGGTACATGGCAACGCTGAAGTTCTCCTTCGGATCGCAGATGTCGAGCAGATGATGCGCAACCCTTTTCCGTTCTTCCGCATCCGGCTTCGCCGTTCCGATATCCATACCGCGGTAAACCTGCATGCTGTCCATGCAGCAGATTTCCCATCCGTGCTTTTCCGCAAGCCGCAGGCTGAGCGCTGTTTTTCCGCTGGCGGTCGGGCCTGTCAGAATCCTGCATGTGATTTTTCCGTTCATTTCCCTCTGTTCCGGCTCTCAGCATGATTACTGCTGAATCCTTTTGAATTTTTTATCCAGATCCATATGGCTGATCGAAACAACCAAAGGCCTTCCGTGGGGACACGTGGGAGTCACCTTCCGATCGATCATTTCTTCCACCAGGGATCGCAGGATATCCTCCGTCAGTCGCTCTCCGCCCTTCACAGCATGCTTGCAGGCCATCTGGAGAATGGAGGCTCTTTTTTTGTCCGCGCCGGGGATTCTGCCGTTCTCCAGTTCATCAATCGCTTCATGCAGAAAGATGGCCGTTTCATTCTGACCCAATATGACTGGCACGGACCGGACCGCCACTTCATTTCTGCTGAACGGCTCGACGGTCAGGCCCAGCCCTTCCAGCAGCTCCCTGTTGGCTTCAAGGATCGCCAGATCCTTCTGCGTGACGGATACGATATACGGAACCAGCAAAGGCTGCCCGGCGTTCTGATTCTCATAGGATTTCATCATCTTGTCAAACAGCAGGCGTTCATGGACTGCGTGCTGATCGATCAGCAGAAGATGATCGGCATATTCAACCAGAATGTAAGTATGAAACAGCGCGCCTAAAATGCGCATTTCCCGGGGCTGCTTCTCCGTCAGGCAGCTGATCTGCTCGTCTTCCGGTTCCTTCGGCTTTCCCGTATCCGTGATCTCCGCGTCCGTTATTCCTTCATCCGCTGTCTCCGGCTTTCCGGGCTGCGGAGCATGCTCTTCCGGCTCCCCGGTCTTCATCTCCCCTTCCGTATACAGGAGCTGCGGCGGGACGAGCTCTGTGCCGGGTCCGCTCTCCTGTGCTGCCTTTGCCTGGATATCTGCCCTTTCGTCCAGCTGAGGAGGCGGCAGGATCGTAATTCCGGCCGGATCCGGAAGGATTGGCCTCTCCGTCTTTTTTTCAATCGGCCGGTAGACCGGCTGGATTGTTTTTTCGTGCATCCGCACCGCCGGGACCGTGCTGCTCTTTTCCACCTGTGCAGCCCGCGGCAGTTCGGGGATCCCATCCTTCCCATACCGGATTGTATCCGGGAGCGTGGATGCATCCTCTTTTCCGGACAGGCTCATTTCCACCGGGCGCTCAAAGGCGTCCCGGTCCCGGAGTCCCTCCTGAACCAGGACATATACCGCCTCCCTTACAGCCTGATCCGAGCTGAAACGAACCTCCATTTTGTTTGGATGTACGTTCACATTGATATTCTCGTAGGGCATGCTGATATGCAGGCAGCAGATCGGAAATTTTCCGATCATGACCCTTTCCCGGCAGGCATCCTCCAGCGCGCCGCTGAGAACGGGGCTGCGCAGCATCCGGTGATTGATGAAGAAATGTTCGCCGCTCCGGTTGTTGCGGGCATTGTCGCCGATCCCGACAAAGCCTTCCACAAGAACACCCAGATGATTTCCTCGGATTCTCCGCAGCGTGCGGATCACGCCCGCCCCGTAGACTGCCATCATGGCTGATTCCATTTTTCCGTCTCCGGCGGAATAATAGATTGTCTTTCCTCCGGACGTATATCTGAAGCTTACATCCGGGCGGCTCAGAATCAGATGCGTCATCAGATCCGTAACCGCGTTCGCTTCCGTGACCGTTTTTTTCAGGAAATTCCTCCGTACCGGGACATTATAGAACAGGTCCCTGACCAGCAGACTGGTTCCGGGCGCGCAGGCCGCTTCCCGGATATCCGTGATTCTTCCGCCCTCATTGGTCACCCGAAGCCCCGTCTCCTGTTCTTTTGTCCGGGTTGTCAGGACGACCCTGCTCACCGCGGCAATGGAGGCCAGCGCTTCTCCCCGGAATCCGAGCGTGCTGACCGCAATCAGATCGCTGTCGTTCTGAATCTTGCTCGTGGCATGGCGCTCAAAGGCCATGCGAATATCAGCCTGTTCAATCCCGGAACCGTCGTCCGTGACCCGGAAGCTCTCCTTGCCCCCATCCTGGATATCCACGGAGATTCTGGTCGCTCCCGCGTCCAGGCTGTTTTCCACCAGCTCCTTGATGGCTGCGGCCGGCCTCTCCACAACCTCGCCGGCGGCTATTTTCCCGATTAACTCCTCGCTGAGCTTTCTGATCCTTGCCATTTTGAACCTACTTTCTCACTCAGAGCTTCCTGGCCTTCTCGCGCAGCAGAAAAAGCTTATTGATGGCATCCATGGGAGTCAGCGCCATGACGTCGATATTCTGCAGCTCGTTGATGATCTCTTCCTTCTGATAGTCAAAAAGATCCACCTGCTCGTTGGGCCTCGGAGCCTCTTCCTGCCCCAGAATGTTCTGTCCGATTTTGTTCTGGTTGATATCGCTGACTTCCAGCCTTGCCTGGATTTCATGCGCCCGGATGATCACCGGATGAGGCACCCCGGCCAGCCTGGCCACATGCACGCCAAAGCTCCGGTCTGCGCCTCCCGGAATGATTTTCCGCAGAAAGATAATATCCTCCCCGTGCTCCTTCACGGAAATGCAGTAATTGATTACGCCGTCCAGGTGCCCTTCCAGCTCGCTCAGCTCATGATAATGCGTCGCAAACAGCGTTTTGGCTCCGATGGTTTCCTTGTTTGCGATATATTCCACGACAGCCCAGGCGATGGCCAGTCCGTCAAAGGTGCTTGTGCCCCGTCCGATCTCATCAAGAATGATCAGACTGGAGGCGGTTGCATTTCTGAGGATATAGGCGGTCTCGCTCATTTCAACCATAAAGGTGCTCTGGCCGCTGGCAAGATCATCTGACGCGCCGACTCTTGTAAAGATCCGGTCGCAAACGGACAGCTCCGCCTCGGAAGCGGGAACAAAGCTGCCCACCTGGGCCATCAGGCAGATCAGGGCAACCTGGCGCATATAGGTGCTTTTCCCCGCCATATTGGGCCCTGTGATGATCATCATTCTGTGGTTTTCAAGGTCAAGTTCCGTGTCGTTCGGAATAAATTCGCCTCCCTCAAGGCTCTGCTCCACAACCGGATGCCGGCCGTCCTTGATATGGATTCTTCCGTTTTCCGTCATGGCCGGCCGGATATAACGGTTTTCCAGGGCCGTCCGCGCCAGGCTCTGATAGACGTCCAGCTCCTTGACCGCTTCACAGGTTCCCTGGATTCTGCCTACGCAGCCCAGTATTTTTTCCCGGACCTCGTTGAACAGCTCCAGTTCGAGCCGGATGCTCTGTTCCTGGGCGCCTGTGATTTTCTGCTCGATTTCCTGCAGTTCCGGAGTGGTATATCTTTCAGCATTGGCCAGGGTCTGCCGTCGGATATACCGGTCCGGCACCAGACTCAGGTTGCTCTTTGTAACTTCGATGTAGTATCCGAATACACGGTTGTACTGAATCCTGAGATTTTTGATACCCGTGGCTTCCCGTTCCCGCGCTTCCATGTTCAGGATCCATTGCTTCCCGTTTGTCTGGGCTTCGCGGAATTCATCCAGCCGTTCAGAGTATCCGTCCCGGATGATGCCGCCTTCCGTAATCACGAATGGCGCATCAGGATGAATCGCCTTCTCCAGCAGCGCAGTCATCTCCTCCAGGGGGTCCAGCCTGTCCACAATTGATTTCAGCTTTTCCGAGGAGACCTGCTCCAGACCGGAACGGATTCCGGGGATTTTTTTCAGACTTCCGCACAGTGCAAGACAGTCCCTGGCATTCAGCGTCCGGTATGCGACCTTGCTCAGCAGTCTTTCCAGATCATATACGCCGGTTAGCGCTTCCCCGAGAAGGGAATTCAGAGCCTGATCATCCCGCAGCTCCTCCACCGCATCATGGCGCGCCCTGATTTCTCTGATGTCCAGAAGCGGTTGTTCCAGCCAGCTCTTCAGTAGCCTTCCGCCCATGGCCGTAACTGTTTTATCCAGGAGTTCCAGAAGCGTGCCTTTTTTTGTTCTGCCACGCAGGCTTTCTGTGATCTCAAGGTTTCTCCGGGTTCCTGAATCGAGAATCATTCTCTGTCCGTTTTCGGCGAAGCGGACCAGATGCATATGATCGAGCGGATTCTTTTGGGTATCCCGCAGGTATCTCATCAGAGCTCCCGCCGCACATACAGCTGCCTTGTGATCCTCCAGTCCCAGTGGGATAAGCGATGTCACATGGAACTGTTCCATCAGTGCCGCGGCCGCTTTCTGATACTGATACCATCCTTCCTGAACCCTGGAGTTTGAGGGAGCGCTAATGCCGGTTTTCCGGTTCAGCAGAGACGGATCATTGCAGAGGATCTCTGAAGCCCTGATTCTGTCAATTTCAGGGCGCAGGGTTTGCTCCGTGGGTTCGGAAACAAAAAGTTCGCCTGTGGAAACATCCGCAAAGGAGATACCGATACGTTTCCCCTGCAGATATACGGAAAGCAGATAATTATTTCTCTTCTCCTCCAGCATGGAGGAATCCGCAAGGGTTCCGGCGGTAATGACCCGGATGACTTCACGCTTTACAAGGCCCTTCGCCAGCGCGGGGTCTTCCATCTGTTCACAGATGGCCACCTTGTATCCCTTTTCAATCAGCTTCTCCACATAGGTATTGACGGCGTGATAGGGTACCCCGCACATGGGGGCTCTTTCCTCAAGCCCGCAGTCTCTTCCCGTCAGCGTCAGTTCCAGTTCCTGGGAAGCCGTCTTGGCGTCTTCAAAAAAGAGCTCGTAAAAATCTCCGAGTCTGAAAAGCAGCAGGCAATCCGGATACTGGTCATGGATCTGCAGATACTGCTGCATCATAGGTGAAAGTCCCATCTTCATCCCTCTGAAATCGCTTGATCTTCGGCAGCAAATAACCGGGTGCAGGATACTCAGCTGCAGCCGGAACAGCTGCTGCAGTCTCCGCTGCAGCCGCCTTTCACATCATCCTCACGGATTTCGCCTGTAATCACCAGCCTCAGAATCCGGTTCACGTTATCCATCATGTCGGTAAATTCTTTTCTGGCTTCCTTCAGGGTTTTCACCTTCTCAAAGGAGTTCATCTCCTTTTCGGCCTGTACCATTTCCTGATTCAGCCGCATAAGCTCATTGGGGTCCATATCCTTCCGGCCGAGAAGATCCTCCACTTCCTGCCTCTTCATGGCCAGCTTCTGCACCGCTCCTGCCGCAGCCTCATCCTCCATCAGTTCGTTTTCCAGTTTTTTCATGTTCTGATAGATATTGCTTTCTGCGATGGCCTCCGCCAGTTCCTGTGCCTTTCTCATAACATCCTGCATGATTGTATAACTCCCCTTTGCAATGTTGATTTAAAGCTGTTGGTTCAGTTGCTTCTTTCCGCAATCAGCGTGTTGTTCTTGACGCCTGTTACCCGGCAGCGGACGATGCGGCCGATCTCATCGGCAGCGCCCGGGAGGGTAATGGAAACTCCATGCTTCCCTTTGCCGGATACTGCCTCCCTGCTTCTCCGGCTCAGCCCCTCGATCAGCACTTCCTCCTCCATGCCGACGAAGCGTTTCAGCGTATCCTGCTGCAGCGTCTCCTGCAGCTCGATCAGCTTCCGGATACGCTGATTTGAAATATCTTCGGGAACCTGTCCGCTCATCGCGGCGGCTCTCGTCCCGGTCCGGGGAGAGTAGATGAAGGTAAAGGCGCTGTCATACCGGACTTCCTCAACCAGCTTCAAGGTATCCTCAAACTGGGCTTCCGTCTCTCCAGGAAAACCGACGATGATGTCTGTGGACAGGCCGATTCCCGGAATGGCTTCCCTCAGCCTGCGAACCCGCTCAAGATACTGCTCCCGTGTATAATGCCGGTTCATTTTTTTCAGGATCTCATCATTGCCGCTCTGCACGGGGAGATGAAACTGGGGCAGAATAAAACTGCTCCCGGCCATTACCTCGATCAGCTCATCACTGAGATCCTTCGGGTGACTGGTCATAAACCGGATCCGGGGAATTTCCAGCGCATCCAGCTCCTTCAGCAGGCCGGCAAAGCTCATCGGGGTTTCCAGTCCCTTTCCGTAGCTGTTCACGTTCTGTCCGAGCAGCATGATTTCCTGAACGCCCTTTTCCTGAAGATCCCGGACCTCCCGAAGGATATCCTCCGGGCTGCGGCTTCTTTCCCTTCCCCGGACATAGGGAACGATGCAGAAAGAGCAGAAATTGTCGCACCCGTACATGATGGTGACATATGCCGCGTCCTGCCTCAGGCGCCGCACGGGAAGCCCCTCGGCAATTCTGTCCTCATCGGAAACCGCAACCACGCTCCGGTCGCTGTTCAGCGCCTCATACAGAAGCTCCGGAAACTGATGGAGGTTTGCGGTTCCGAAAGCCAGATCAACAAAGGAGTACTGCTTCATGATCTTCTCGGCCATGCCGGGCTCCTGAACCATACATCCGCAGACCGCGATGATCATTCCGGGCTTCTGTTTTCTGACCTCCTTCAGCCAGGTTACATTTCCCAGCGCCCTGCGTTCCGCGTTGTCCCGCACGCAGCAGGTATTAAAGATCACGAAGTCTGCCTCTTCCCGTACGGCAGCCGGAGTCATGCCCATTTCCTCCAGCATGCCCGCAATGATCTCGGAATCATGCGCGTTCATCTGGCATCCGTATGTCACCACATGATAGGTCTGCGGACGGTGCGGCAGGTCCCGGATCTCCCGGATCAGCGAATGCTGCCTTTCCTTTTCCGCTTCCGTTACATGCATGCTTTCTCTTGCCATGTGTTCCGACTCCTTTTTCTGGTCATTTCCAGCAATCCAAGGCTTGTAAAGCCGTGAATGACGGTTTTGATTCTGTCCCCGGCGGCAGCCTTTCGAAGTTCTTCCAGAATCAGTTCCTGATCCTCGGGGTGATCCATGTCAATCAGATCAATGATCAGAATTCCTGAAAGGTTTCTCAGCCTGGCCTGAATCATCAGTTCCTTGCAGGCCTCCGTGTTTGTCCTCAGGATCGCCTCCCGCCGGTTTCCCTGCCCCGTATCCGAAGCGCTGTTGACATCGATCACCGTCAGGGCTTCACACCTGTCAATCACGATATTGCCGCCATGAGGGAGCCTGATCTTTCGCTGTTCTCCTTCCTTCAGCTGTCTGAGCAGGTCCGGCGGGAGTGTGTCCACCCGTTCAATCCGGCTGATTCCCCGCGGAGTATAGTCCCGGACAAGCTCTTTATAAGGTGAAACTTCCGGAGCCGAAGCGCCGCCGTTCCGGATCTTTTCCCATTGCTCCTCGAGCTGTTCGATTTCCCTGTGAAGGATTTCCGTGTCCACGGAAGCAGAAGCTTCTCTCATCACAAGCCCGAACCGGCCCGCTGCCAGTTCCCGTCCTGTCCGGAGAAGCTTCTCCTGAAGTGCCGGATCCTGGATTCTAGCGCTTATTCCGATGTGTCTGTTCATCGGCATCAGGATGAGATAGCTTCCCGGAATGCTGATATCCCGGGACAGCGCAGCGCCCTTTTTTCCCGTTTCCTCTCTCCTGATCTGAACCAGGACCCTGTCGCCCGATCTGAAATCCGGTTCCGTAAAGCTGTTGCTGTTCTCCCGCAGCGGCAGGAAGCCGTCCCGCTCCCGGCCGATATCCACGAAAGCGGCTTCCAGCCCGGCCATGATGCGGTTCACTTTCCCGTAAAGAATCCGGCCGGTCTGATCCTCCTCCCGGACCGGAATGTATTCCACCAGCCTCCTGTTTTCCTCCACGGCGCAGAAGGCCGCGTTCGCATAGATGATTCGTTCCATTTTCAGAGTGTCTCCAGCGGTCGCAGTTCCCCGGTTTCATCCTCTCCCAGAAGTCTGTTGCGCGTCACAAGGATCCGGACGCCTTCCTCCTCCGGAATTCCGGCAGCCCGCTTCAGGCTTTCCATCAGCATCGTGGGTTTGCACGCTTCCGTTTCCGTCAGGGCAAGGGTGGCATAGATGGTGTTTTCTTCCCCCCTGAGCTGATGGATCAGTGGCCTGATATCCGTTTCCTTCTGCCCGGATTTTGTTTTCCGAATGGCCGGAATGACTTCCATTTCCAGCATCTTCGGCAAAGCATCCAGGATTCTCTGCGCCTGAAGGGGGTCCCGGATCAGGATCTCATATTCCGCCGCCTTCAGGGATGCCATCAGTGCAGGATGCCGGTCGTCCACGCTTCTGGCGCTGATTATCTTCAACTCGGGAGGCATGGCCTGCTTCATGCGTTCAAGAAAGATATCCGCGTCCGTCTCCTCCGCCATCTTCACATCCATGATTTCCCGCTTCCCGCAGGCGCCCGTGCTCAGGGCGGAGGCAAAAGTAACCTGGATATGCGGATTGAATCCGTTGGAATAGGATACGGGGAGTCCGCTTCTCCTCAGCCCCCGCTGCACGGCTCTCTGAATGTCCAGGTGTCCGATATGCCTGACTCTTTCACTTTTTTCAAAAACTCCGAGTATCCGCATTTTCAGCTTTCTCCTTCCGGCAGATATGGAACCAGCGAAGGCGAAGCCGCCCCGGCTCTTTTGGGGTCAGCATATGCGCAAAGCCCCTTGAATCTCTGAATGCCGCACCCGTTGCACCCCTGCCTGCAGTCCCGGGTCGTTTCGGCGCGTTCGCTCTTTTCTTTTTCGCGCCACAGAAATTCCTTGGTGATCCCGCAGTCCAGGAAGTCCCAGGGCAGAAGTTCCTCCCGGCTCCGCTCCCGGTTCGCGTAGAATGCCGGATCAAGCCCGCAATCCCGGAACGCTTCCATCCATTCGTCAAACAGGAACTGATCGTTCCAGCCGTCCAGCCTGCATCCCCGTTCATAGGCTCTTCTGAGCACCCTGCCCAGTCGTCTGTCCCCCCTGGAAAAGCAGGCTTCCAGGAAGCTCAGGTGAGGTTCATGCCAGTTGAAATTGACCCCTTTGATTTTCAGAATCTCCCGGAGATAGGCCTGCTTTTCCTGGATGGCGGGAATCGTATCCTGCGCAGCCCACTGAAAAGGTGTATGTGGCTTGGGGACGAAGGTGCTGCAGCTCACGGTGACCCGAAGCCCTTTTGCCCTTTCCCCCTTGGGTACCCGGAAGTATTCCTCAACGACTTTCCTGGCGAGATCCGCGATTCCGTCCAGATCTTCGTTGGTTTCTGTCGGCAGCCCGTCCATAAAATAGAGCTTCACGCTGCTCCAGCCGCCCTGGAAGGCGTCGCGTACTTTTTCGATCAGATCCGCCTCGGTGACGCCTTTGTTGATCACATCGCGCAGCCGCTGCGTTCCGGCCTCCGGCGCAAAGGTCAGGCTGCTCTTCTTCACCTGCTGGGTCTCTTCCAGGCTTTCCTTCAACACGCTGTCGATCCGCAGGCTCGGCAGGCTGATGGAAACGCGCTTTTCTTTCATCCGGCGCATCAGCTCCCGGATGAGTTCCGGCAGACAGGTATAATCTCCGCTGGACAGGCTGCTCAGAGAGATTTCCTCGTAGCCTGTGGCTTCAACCAGCTCCTCCGCCTGCCGGACCAACGTCTCCAGGCTCCTCTCCCTCACCGGACGATACAGCATGCCCGCCTGGCAGAACCTGCATCCCCTGGTGCAGCCCCGCATGATCTCCAGGGTAATCCGGTCGAATACGACCTCCGTATACGGAACAGCCACACTTTTGGGGAAATAGGCATGATCGAAGTCCGCGATAAATCGTTTCTTCACTTTTCCGGGCGCTTCCGGACAGATCGGCTCAAAACTTTTCAGGGTTCCGTCCCCGTTGTATTCAGCTCTGTAAAGGGATGGAACGTAGACCCCCTCTATCCTGGCCAGCTGCTTCAGGCACTCCGCCCGGCTCCAGCCCTTCTCCTTCCGGGCCAGGATCGTCCGGTTCACCTCCAGCATCACCTCTTCGCCGGCTCCGATCATGAAGGCATCGATAAAATCGGAGATCGGTTCGGGGTTGGAGGCGCATCCTCCGCCCGCCAGAACGATCGGATCCTCCTCTCCCCGATCCTTGCCCTCCAGGGGGATTCCTCCCATGTCCAGCATTGCAAGCACGTTGGTGTAGCTCATCTCATACATCAGTGTAAAGCCGACCGCATCAAATTCTTTCAGTGGTCTGCGGCTTTCAAGGCTGAAGAGCGGCACCTCTTCCTTCTTCAGCTGCTCGATCATGTCCACCCAGGGCATGAAGCATCTTTCACAGAGGCTCCAGGGCTGATCATTGATCAGCCCGGTCAGGATCTTCATTCCCAGATGGCTCATGCCCACCTCATAGGTATCCGGAAAACAAAATACAAAATGGAAAGGAGCCTCCTCCCATGTTTTGATCTGCGTATTCATTTCTCCGCCGGTATACCGGGGTGCTTTCTGAACCTTTTCCAGGATTTCCTCAATTTTATCGTTATAATCCATCTGTCTGATTAAATCCTCCTGCGTGAAATCTTCCCGTTGCCTGGTTTTTCACTTCCGGCTCTGTTTTTATGTAATCAGTTCCTCCTCCTGCGCCTCTCCGGCATCATCCTCCGGCTCCGCTTCCGGAAGGGGCGGCAGCATATCCAGGTTTTCAATGCCGAAGCGGCTCAGGAATTCCTCCGTGGTCCCGAAAAGAATCGGTCTCCCGACCGTCTCCTTTCTTCCTACCTCCTGAATCAGGCCTTTGTTGATCAGGCTCTGCAGGCTGTAATCGCATTTAACCCCGCGGATCTGTTCCACTTCCGCCCTGGTAACCGGCTGTCTGTACGCGACCACGGCAAGCGTTTCCATGACCGCCTGGCTGAGACTCTGCTTCTGCACAGGCTGCAGCAGTCTCACCACATCCTCCGCATAGATCGGCCTGGTAGCCAGCTGAATTTTGCTGCCGAATCTTTTCAGCATAAAGCCGCGCTGCTGAAAATCATATTCGCTCTCCAGCTCCCGAAGAACCTTTCGGATCCGCTTTTCCTCCAGCCCCAGCGCCCTTGCAAGGTCTTTTGTGTCAACCGCGTCACCGGCCACGAAAAGAATTGCTTCAATTCTTCCCTTCTCGTTCCCTTCCAACGGCTTGCTCCTCTCTGTCCTTCAGGGCTCTTTCTTTTTTCTTCGTTTTCCCGCCGAAAGGGGTCTCTTCCGGCACATCCCGGAACGGCGCGCGTCCCGAGCGCACTTCGATTCCGCCGTAAACCCCGTCCTGCACCACATGAATCCGCCCCATCTTCAGCAGTTCCAGGACCGCCAGAAAATACGTAACGACTTCTTCTTTTGTCGGAACCGCTGAAAAGGCTTCCTCAAATTTCATCCTGCCTTTCGTGTGGATGATCCTGATCAGGTCCAGCATGCACTCCTGAATGGTATGCTGATCCCGGTGAATGTTCCTTGCGGCATAGTGGTTCTCCGTCGGCTCCTCCGCCTCCGGCTTCCTGGCCCATATTCTCAGAAAGGCCTCCGTCAGGCCTTCCAGGGTAAGCCCCACCAGCTCTATTTCCTGCGGGGGAAGCGGGTATTCCTCCGGCAGCTTCGTAAAAACATGTTTTGCTGCTTCCTCAAAGCTCCGGAGTTCATCCGCGCTCTCCTTGAATCGTTTGTATTCCTCCAGTCGTCTGATCAGCTCGGTCTCCGGATCTTCCTGTTCCTCTTCCGTTTCAGGCTTTCGGGGAAGAAGCGCCCGGCTCTTGATCTCCACCAGCGTCGCGGCCATGACCAGAAAATCGCTTGCCTCGTCCATATTCAGATCCGCGGCTTCCCGTACGATTTCCAGATACTGGTCCGTGATATTGCTGATGAAGATATCCCTGATGTCGATCTGGGCTTTTCCGATCAGCGTCAGCAGCAGATCAAGCGGGCCGTCAAAATCTTTCAGCTGAAAATTCATGGTGCAGGTGATTCCCGTCTCTTTCTTTGTTCAGGTTTCGTCCTTCGTTTCTTCCTGTTTCAGATAAAATGAACGCCCGTGTTCAGCAGGGAGGCAAAAACATTCGCCATATTGACCATGCAGAAATTGCAGATCCTGCTGAAGGTGTTGCTGAGCACCCCGCTCAGGCAGACAAACAGGAAGCCATAGTGAATCATCATCATGGTCCTTGGATTCATCTCCAGGCTGCCCCGGAAAAATATCTGGTTTACAAGCCTGTAGCCGTCCAGGGGCGGAACCGGAACAAGGTTGAAGACCGCAAGGGAAATGTTGTATGTCAGCAGAATCATCAGGAATTGCCTGATGTACTGGACAATTCCGCCGGACTGTCTGTACAGCAGAACATACAGAAAAGTAGACGAGATGAACAGAAGCAGGTTCATGCAGATTCCTGCGATGGAAACCAGGATAATGTCCCGGTTCCTGTGCCTGAAATTGTAGGGATTGATCGGCACGGGCTTCGCCCACCCGATTCCCAGAAAAAACATGCAGATCATTCCCACCGGATCAAGATGCTTCCGCGGATCAAGCGACAGCCTCCCGAGCATTTTCGCGGTGGGATCCCCGCATTTCAGCGCCACGAAACCATGTCCGATCTCATGAAGAATCAGGCTGATCAGCAGCGCCGCCACCATGAAGACGATTTCGATCAGCGTACCAAGCGGATCCATCCGAAAGCTCTGAATCCACACGCCAATGTTTCTGAACATTTTTTATTCCTTCCCCGCCCGTCGCAGCAGTTCCTGTTCATCAATGATTTCAATCCCGAGGGACTGCGCCTTTGTCAGCTTGCTGCCGGCATCTTCCCCGACCACCACAAAGGCGGTCTTCTTGCTGACGGAGCCTGACGCTGTCCCGCCGTTTGCCCGGATCAGCTCCTCCGCCTCTTTTCTGCTGAGGGTCGGGAGCGTTCCCGTGACGACGATGCTCATGCCGAGAAACGGTCCTTCCCGGGATCCTTCTTCCGCTTCCCGGGGAGTCACCCCGGCCTCCAGAAGCTTCCGGATCAAGGAAACGTTTTCTTCAAAGCTGAAGAATTCCGTCACGCTCTGAGCCACCGTTTCTCCGATATCCGGAATCCCTGTCAGCTCCTCCTGCCCGGCATGCATCACACGTTCCAGGGTTTTGAATGCGCCGGCCAGATCCCTGGCTGTCTTTCGGCCGATGTTCGGAATTCCCAGTGCGAAGAGAAAGGCGTCCAGCTCGCAGTGCTTGCTTTTTTCAAGGGCCGCCAGCAGATTCGCGATCTTTTTGTCCTTGAAGCCGTCCAGCTGCAGCAGGTCTGCTTCAGTGAGGCGGTACAGATCGGAGGGAATCCTGACCCCGCAGATATCATAAAGCTGTTCTGCGGTTTTTTCGCTCAGTCCATCGATGTCCATGGCTTCTCTGCCCGCGAAATGCGTAATCCTTGCCACAGCCTGAGGTTTGCAGCCCTTCCGGTTCATGCAGAAAAGGTGGGCGCCTCTGGTGACAAGCGGGCTTCCGCATGCGGGGCAGACCGCAGGCGGTTCAATCGGAACTTCATCCGCCTCCGGCTCCCCGGCGCGGCCCATGATTTCCGGAATCACGTCGTTGCTTCTGCGGATCCATACGTTGCACCCGACCGCGATATCCTTCCGCAGGATATCCCCCAGGTTGTTCAGCGTCGCTTTCCGGACCGTAACCCCGTAGAAGTCAACGGGAGCAACATGCGCAAGGGGTGTGAGCTTTCCGGTGCGTCCCAGCTCCCAGGTCACTTTCTCCAGTCTGGTGACGCTTTCCTCCGCTTCGAACTTGTATGCAACAGCCCATCTCGGGAATTTTTCCGTAAAGCCCATCTGTTCCCGGAGCCGGGTATCTCCCACCTTGATCACAACCCCGTCGATCAGCCAGTCAAGCTGATTCCGCTGGTCCGCGATTTCCTGAATGCGTTTCTCAAGCTCTTCCCGTCCCTTTCCCCGGCCCAGATAGGGACTCACCTGAAAACCGTTCTCCCGGATGAAATCGATCATTTCAGGTTGGGAGGCATAAGGGGGATTTTCAATGGTTCCGATCTGATAGAAGAATGCGTCCAGATGCCTGGAGGCGGTCACGGCTGGGTCAATATTGCGCAGTGCGCCGGCTGCTGCGTTTCGCGCATTCTTCAGCGGAATCTTCGCCGTCCGGTTGTAGGCTTCAAGGGTGCTGAGGCGCATGATGCATTCCCCCTGGATTTCCATCAGCCCCTGATAGGGAATCTGCCGGGGAATGGAGGCAATGGTCAATGCCTGCTGCAGCACGGCTTCTCCCGTAATCCCGTTTCCCCGGGTTGCCGCCTGAACCAGGCTTCCGTGCTCATAGGTCAGATTCAGAGTCAGCCCGTCAAACTTGTATTCCACGAAATATTCAAGTCCCTTTTTCCCGGCGAGTTTCTCCGTTCTGGCAATCCATTCATCCAGGGCTTCGAAGCTCTGAACCTTGTCCATGCTCCAGAGCCTGGTCAGGTGCGTATGCGGTGAAAAGCTTTTCAGCGGTTCTCCGCCCACCTGTTTCGTGGGCGAATCGGAGAATACGGTCCCCGTTTCCGTTTCCAGCGCTCTGAGCTCGTCATACATCCGGTCCCACTGCATATCGGAAATCACGGGATTATCCAGAACATAGTAGGCGTAGCTGGCTTCCTTCAGCCGGTCTATCAGCTCCCGCATCCTTTTCAGCGGTTCGTTCATGTTCATTCCTCCAGTTTCACAATCGGCGCGATGCTCATGGAAAACTCCTTCAGGCCGTAAGCGGTAAACTCGATCCGGATCCGGGCCTCCGCTCCCGTGCCGTGAATCTCCCGTACAACACCCGCTCCGAATTTGCGATGAAGGACCCGGTCCCCGGGCTGAAACAGCCGTCCCAGTGCGGTTTCGGACTGTTCCCTGGCCTTGCTCGGAAGAAAGCCCTTGCTGACGCCGGGAATCTGATCCAGCCTCTGCCCCTGAAAGGTAAGCTTCGGACGCCCGATCTGGTTCGGCGGCAGGGACAGCCGGGGCCGCGCTCCCTGGGCGCTTCTGATCTGCGGTGCTGCAGCCGGCATCCGGTTCTTTCCAAAGGTTTCCTGGCTTCTGTCCGGCCAGTCCATATCCAGCAGTCTTGCGGGGATCTCCCTGAGAAAACGGCTTGGCGGGTTGATATTCACCTGATTATAGATGCTTCTGCGTTTCGCCCGGGAAAGGAACAGCCGCCCCATGGCCCTTGTGATTCCGACGTACATGAGACGCCGTTCCTCCTCCAGCCTGCTGTCGTCCAGCGTGCTCCTGCTGCTCGGGAAAATGTTTTCCTCCATTCCGGCAATGAACACATTCCGGAATTCCAGGCCCTTTGCGGAATGGAGGGTCATCATGGTGACGAACCCCCGCTCATCCTCCGATCTGTCCAGGTCCGTTACAAGCGCCACGTTTTCCAGGTAATCCTCCAGGGTCGCCTGCTCGCTGGCCTGACAGAACTCATGAATCGCGCCCAGAAATTCGTCGATATTTTCAATCCGGGACTGCGCTTCTTCCGTGTTTTCCTTCACATACTGCTCCCTGAGCCCGGTCTGCCGGATCAGGGTCCCCACGAATTCCTCCAGGGGCAGCGCATCCTTCGTGGCAGTGAGTAGGGTCATGGTCGTAAAAAACTCAGTCACGCATTTGCGTGCTCGGCTGCCAAGCGCCTCGGGCAGATCGCTCAATGCACTGTAGAGGGGCATCTCCTTCCGGGCCGCATGATCCGCAAGCTCCTGAATGGTGCTTTCCCCGATGGACCGCCGCGGAACATTGATGATCCTCCGCAGGCTCAGATCATCCGCCGGGTTTACAATGACCCGCAGATAGGCGATGATGTCCTTGATTTCTTTTCTTTCATAGAATTTCTGCCCGCCGAAAACCTTGTAGGGAATGGATGCACGCATGAACATCTCTTCCAGCACACGGCTCTGGGCATTGGTCCTGTACAGGACGGCGCAGTTTCCAAAGGAATCCCCGCTCCGGTTCAGATTCCGGATGCTGTCCGCAATCCAGGCGGCCTCATCCCGCTCATCCTCCGCAGTGAAAACACGGATCCGTTCGCCTTCCCCCGCCTCAGTCCAGAGCTTCTTGTCCTTCCGGTCGGCATTGTGCGCAATCACCTGATTCGCCGCGTCAAGAATGGTGGAAGTGCTCCGGTAATTCTGCTCCAGCTTGATCACTTTCGCATCCGGATAGTCCTTCTCAAAGTCCAGGATGTTCCGGATGTCCGCCCCTCTCCAGCCGTAGATGCTCTGGTCGTCATCCCCCACGACGCACAGATTCCGGCTTCTCTCCGTCAGCAGCCTGACCAGCTCATACTGTGCCTTGTTCGTATCCTGATATTCGTCCACCATCACATAGAGGAAACGTTCCCGATAGCTCTCCAGCACGGGCGGATGATCCGCAAGCAGCTCCAGCGTCCGGATCAGCAGATCGTCGAAATCAAGCGCGTTCAGCTCCTTGAGGCGCTTCTCGTATTCCGTCATGATATCATGAATCTGACTTGTCCTGTGATCCCGCTGGGTCTGCATGAACCACTCATCCGGGGTGAGCAGCCTGTTCTTGGCGTCGCTGATTCTGCCCTTTACCTCCCGGATCGGAATATACTTATCGTCAATATTCAGTTTTTTCAGAATTTCCTTCAATACCGTCGTCTGGTCATCATCATCATAGATGGCAAAGGACCGTTTGTATCCAAGCTTTTCAATGTCCCTGCGCAGAATCCTGGCGCAGGTGGAATGAAAGGTGCTGATCCAGGCATCCTCCGCCGCGCTCTCTCCCACAAGGGAAACAATTCTGGCCTTCATTTCCTTTGCGGCTTTGTTGGTAAAGGTCAGCGCAAGAATCCTTTCCGCAGGGATGCCATGCTCTATCAGATTGGCCACGCGATAGGTCAAAGCTCTCGTTTTTCCGCTTCCGGCGCCCGCCAGAACAAGCACAGGCCCGTCCAGCGTTTCCACGGCTGCCAGCTGTTCCTTATTCAGCCCGCTAAATACCATAACGATTATTTATTCCTCTTCCGTCTTAATCTTGTTCAATACTCTGTCATATCCGTCCGCGCCGTAGCTCAGGGAGCGTTTTACGCGGGAGATGGTGGCGCTGGAGGCGCCGGTTTCATCCGCGATCTTCTGATAGGTTTCCTTTTTTCGAAGCAGATATGCAACCTCAAGCCTCTGGGCTATGCTTCGGATTTCCGGAATGGTGCACAGGTCCTCAAAAAAGCGGTATGCGTCCTCTTCGCTTTCCAGCGCAAGCACCGCGCGCATCAGCATATCCGTCTGGCGGTTCCGAATCTTAGGCTCAAACATGTTTTTCCCCTACCCCTCCGCAAGGCAATTTCGCGCTTTACCTTGCGATAATATCATACACCAAAAGACCGGCAAAAACAAATGAAAAAAGTATTTCAAAAAACAGCTTCTCACCCGGAGAAGCTGCCTGAACTCTTTGATTTTTTCCCTTCCGGCCGCTGTTTTCAGACGTTGAACAGCAGCTCGTCATAGGTCGGAAACGGCCAGGCGTTCCGATCCGTGATTTTTTCAAGAGCATCTGCCGAAGCTCTCAGGGCGCGCATTTTATCCTCTACAACGTCATGCATGTACCGCGCCTGTCCGAGCGGTTCTCCGTCCAGCGGCTGCTCGTCCAGTACCCGGGCCAGCTCTTCCGTGTTCCGGCTCAGCGCTTTGCAGCCTTCCCGCAGTTTTTTCATCAGTTCCTCAATCCCGGGATCGGAGGCGCTCACGTCAAAATTCCTGATGCGTGTACCGGCTTCCGCTATTTCGCCCATATATCTGATGACTGCCGGAATGATTTCCCTCCTGGCCATCATCAGCATGGTTTTGGCCTCGATTCCCCTCACCTTCGCATAGGAGTCCAGCCCGATATCCCTGCGGCTTCTGAGTTCGCTTTCCGAAAGCACCTTATGGATGCCGAAAAGCCGTATATTCTTTTCCGCTGTATAGCAAGGCAGCGCGTCCACGGTGGTATCCAGCTTCAGCAAGCCCCTGCGCTGTGCTTCGGCAATCCACTCCTCCGCATAATTGTTCCCGTTGAAGATGATTTTTCTGTGCTCCCTGATGTTCCGGACAATCAGATCGTGGAGCGTCTCCCGGAAATCCTTGGCTTCCTCCAGTTCATCGGCAAACTGCCGGAGGCTTTCCGCCACGATGGTGTTCAGCACGACATTCGCCGTTGAAATGGATGCGCTGGAGCCCAGGCTTCTGAATTCAAATTTGTTTCCGGTGAAGGCGAAGGGGGACGTCCTGTTTCTGTCCGTCGTATCCCTGGGAAACTTGGGCAGCATATGAACGCCGATGGCCATGTCGGATTTCTCGCGCCCCTTGTAGGCATTCCCTTTTTCCAGGGCATCCAGGATTTCGGTCAGCTCATCACCCAGGAAAATGGAGATGATGGCGGGAGGAGCTTCGTATCCGCCCAGTCTCAGGTCGTTTCCCGCGCTGGCCACCGCCGCCCTCAGCATATCCTGGTTCTCATCCACCGCCTTGATAACGCTCATGAGGAAGAGCAGAAACTGGGCGCTCTCATGGGGGCTGTCCCCCGGTTCCAGCAGATTGTATCCCGTATTGGTCGTCAGGCTCCAGTTGTTATGCTTCCCGCTGCCGTTTACGCCTTCGAAGGGCTTTTCATTCAGCAGGCACACAAGCCCGTGCTTTCCCGCAACCTTTTTCATGATCTCCATGGTCAGCTGGTTATGGTCGCAGGCAACATTCACCGTGGAATAAATGGGAGCCATCTCATGCTGTGCCGGCGCGGTTTCGTTATGCTCCGTCTTGACCAGAACGCCAAGCTTCCAGAGCTCCTCATTGAGATCGGCCATAAATGCCTGCACCCTGGGCTGGATGGTTCCAAAAAAGTGATCCCCGAGCTCCTGCCCCTTCGGTGCCGGAGCCCCGAACAGGGTCCGTCCCGCAAAAATCAGATCGCTTCTGCGGTCATACAGGTTTTTATCCACAAGAAAGTATTCCTGCTCCGGCCCCACGCTCGGAACCACCCGGGTGGCGTCCGTTCTCCCGAAGAGCTTCAGCACGCGGACCGCCTGCCGGCTGACCGCTTCCATGGAGCGAAGCAGCGGTGTTTTTTTGTCCAGAGCTTCCCCGCTGTAGGAGCAATAGGCCGTCGGAATGCACAGCGTATGTTCCTTGATGAAGGCATAGGAGGTGGGATCCCATGCGGTATAGCCCCTGGCTTCGAAGGTTGAGCGCAGGCCTCCGCTGGGAAGGCTGCTGGCGTCGGTCTCTCCGCGGACCAGTTCCTTTCCGCTGAATTCATTGATTACTTTTCCGCCGGCAACGGGCGTGATAAAAGCATCATGCTTTTCGGCCGTCACGCTGTTCAGCGGCTGAAACCAGTGGGTATAGTGGGTGGCTCCCTTTTCGATGGCCCAGTCCTTCATGGAATTCGCGACGACGCTTGCGACCTGCGGATCCAGCCGCCGGCCGTTGTCAATGGTCCGATGAAGCGCCTGATAGATTTCCTTCGGAAGTCTGTTTCTCATGACCTCATCGTTGAATACATTAATGCCGAATATCTCATGAACCTTCACCATGCGCGAGCCCTCCTCAGACAGTATGCGGCGATCATCAGTTTATTGAACGGCTTCTCCTTTGTCAAGGGTGCGGGAAACGGGAGCGTGTCAGTCGCTGAAGTTGTTGTCGAAATTGATGTCCGCCTGAAAGCCCGGGAGGTATTCCTGGATATGTCCCTTCAGATCCTCTGCCAGCGCGGTTCGGTTCACGTTGAAATCCGTCATGACGTCAATGGTAATGGTTTTCTCAGCCTCATCGATGTAGATGGCATGGGTTCCAAGGACGCCTTCATGCTCCATGGCGGTTTCATGAATGCTTTTCCGGAGATCCTGATGACTGTCATCGATGGCATAGATGCCGATGGTCAGGATGACATGATACTTCTTCATCACTTCTTCGGAAATGGTTCTGGTAAGCCGATGGATCTGATCCGCTGTCATGGTGGCGGGAATTTCGATATGCACAGACCCGATGGCGTATTCCGGACCATAGTCATGCAGAATCAGATCGTAGGCGCCCAGTACGCCTTCATGGCTGCACACGGTTTCCCGGATGGCTTTGGAAACCTCGCTGTCCGGCCGGTTTCCGATCACGCTGGAAACGGATTCTGCAAGCATTTCCCACCCGGCCTTTACAATAAACAGCGCAATGACCAGACCGATCCATCCGTCCAGGGAAATATGGAAAAGCATCGTAATCGCGATTCCAAGCAGCGTGGAGGCGGAAAGAATCGCGTCAAAGCTTGCGTCCGATCCGGAGGCCACCAGCGCTTCCGAATTGTATTTTTTCCCCTGGCTGATCACGTATCTCCCCAGCAGGATTTTCGCCACGATCGCCACCGCAATGATGACAATGCTGGAAATATCATAATTGGGAATTTCCGGATGCAGCACCTTTAAAAAGGATTCATAAAGCGCTGATATACCCGCAGCGATGACGATCCCCGCCACGATAATGGCGCTGAAGTATTCAACCCTGCCATGCCCGAAGGGATGCTTCACGTCCGGCTTTTTCCGGGCCAGCTTGATGCCGACGATGGTCACGACGGAGGAAACGGCATCCGTCAGGTTGTTGACGGCGTCCAGAATCACGGAAATGGATCCCGACAGCACGCCGACGAAAGCCTTGAATCCGCTCAGAAGAATATTTACCAGGATGCCGATCAGACTGGTTTGGGTGATGGCTTTTTCACGATTCATCTCATTCACGGTCATTTTTCTCCTTTTCCGGATGCCAGCAGACAATAAAGTCCCACATGCTTGGCTCTATATGCACATAATTGGGTCGGAAGGATGCGTCAAAGCCCTTGGCCTCATACAGGTCGATAAACCTTTGCTGGTGCTTTGCCACATAGCTCCGTGCGGAAAAACGGATCTTGGTCTCATAGCGTCCCTGCTGAACTGCCTCTTCGATTTTCTGATTGATTACCCCGCAGAACCAGGTTTCCAGCAGAAAGGATTTTCCCCGGCCGGCTTCCCTTGCGCGATTCTCCGCTTCTTCCCTCAGCATGCCGTTCTTCCCCCATATGCGGAGCTTTCCCCGCCGCCCGGGCTTTGGCCCCGGGTTTACGAAGCGGAGGCTCCGCCTGTTTTGCCAGACAAAGCCTCCGCTCAAGCTTATCCTGTCTCAATAGAACGTGGCTACCGCATCCTCCGGTTCAATGGCCGGCTTCACTTCCAGCACATCCATTACCGGAACCTTTTCTCCGAAGAGCCGGTTCCTCTGAAGCCGGATTTTGCCCTTCACCCGGAACCAGGAGCCCGGAGCCGGTTTTTTCGCGTTGCCGCGATAGCAGGCCATGCCGGCGAACTGCGTATCCGCAGCGCAGCAGTTCATCAGCATTCTTCCCGCCGCAAACACGCTGTCAGGCATCGGTTTGGAGGTTTGGGGATAAGTGGCTGTAAACTCCACCGTCTTTCCCTCATACTTGTCCGTGTTATCCATCAGATCCGAGAAAAAATATGCATAATCCCGATCCTCAATCTCCACCACCGGCGCGTTGATGTCAAAGGGCAGCGGATCCACGGTATCATCCATCACGCTTCTTCCGTCCGGATACTCATAGAAAATATTGCACCTTCTGTTTGCCTGGCGGACGATTTTATGCAGGGTATCCAGATCGGATTTCTCGCTGCAGCGGTTGAAAACAATCACGTCGCAGGTCTGAAGCTTGTCGAACACAAGATTCCGCATGTTCGCATTGAATGTGGGGAAAGTGCCGCTTTCGGCAAAACAGATCTCCTGCGCCACAATCCAGCCGTCGGGAATGTTGTCATAAAGCCGCTGCATGGGCCACATGCCGTTGTATTCGATGATGACGCGATCGCACCGGGTTTCCTCCGCTGCCTTCTGAAGCGCCTTTTCCTCAAAATCCTCTTCTTCGTCGATCGGCCGCAGGAAGACATTCTCCCCGCTGAAAGCGGAGAAGTCATACTCCACTTCCCCGTCCTCGCAGCGCAGAAGAAGCGTGCGCTCCCCGCTGTTGAACCGGCGGTCCTCCAGTGTGCTTTGGACAAAGGTGCTCTTGCCTCCGTCCAGGAAGCCGGTAAAAAGATAAACCGGTATTTCTTTTGCAGCCATGATTACACCCCAAACAGTTCCTTCAGATGATCTTCCTTGATATCGGAGCCGATCACGCAAAGCCGTCCGGTAACTCCGGCCGTTCCGTGACGGATGTCCTTTTCTCCGGGAGTATAGTCAAAATGAATCCAGGAGCCGTCCTCCGCCGGAACGATTCCCTTCGCCCGCAGGATCGTTCCGCAGGCATTGCTGTCATCCAGCTTGTCCAGAATATCCTGCAGTGCCTTCTCAGAGAACTTTCTGGGCGTTTCCACTCCCCAGCTGGTAAACACCTCATCCGCATCATGATGATGGTGATGATGGCCGTGTTCATGATGATGCTCATGATCATGATCATGCTCGTCATGGTCATGATGGAGCTCATGGTCATGCTCATCCTCATCATGGTCATGATGATGCTCGTCCTCATCATGGTCGTGATGATGGTGATGATGCTCTTCCCCGTCCTCATCATGATCATGATGATGGTGATGATGGCATTCACAGTCCGGATCATCACATTCGTCATCCTCTTCCACATGAGCCAGGATCTGATCCATTTCCTTTTTCAGGGAATCCTCCTGCTCCATGGCTTTCAGGATCTGCATCCCGTCCAGCTGATCCATCGGGGTCGTGATCACGGTCGCATCCTGGTTGTGCTCCCGGATCAGGCGCACGCATTCCTCAATTTTTTCCTGCTTGACGATATCCGTCCTGCTCAGAACGATCGTGGCCGCATGCTCGATCTGGTTCAGGAAGAATTCCCCGAAGTTTTTCACGTAGATCTTGCATTTCCCGGCGTCCACCACGGCCACCAGCGCGCCGATCTGGCAGTTCTCCCCGCACACCGCGCTGGCCGC
>CAZRLU010000008.1:0-2615 GCA_964600995.1 uncultured Oscillospiraceae bacterium
GTCAGCGGCACGTCCCCGGTTCCCGGAGGCATATCCACAAACATGTAGTCCACCTCGCCCCAGACCACGTCGGTCCAGAACTGCTTCACCGTGCCGCTGATCAGGCTTCCCCGCCAGACCACCGGATCCGTCTCGTTCTCCAGCAGCAGGTTCACGCTCATCATCTTCACGCCGGTACGGCTCTCAGCCGGCAGGATTCCCTCATCGCTGCCCATGGCGGGATCCCGCACGCCGAACATCTTCGGGATGCTGGGCCCGGTGATGTCCCCGTCCAGGATGGCCGTGCTGAAGCCGTTCCGCCGGGCCAGCACGGCCATCAGGCCGGTCACCAGGCTCTTGCCCACGCCGCCCTTGCCGCTGACCACGGCAATCACCTTTTTCACCTTGCTGTGGGCATTGGGCGGCGCCAGCAGGCTCTCCGCCGAGCGGCTGGCGCAGTCCGCCCCGCAGGAGGAGCAATCATGCGTACATTCCGACATTTCCTTCACCTCATGCATATTTTTCCCTTATCCTCACGCCCCGCGAGGGGCGGAAGCATCTTTTTCCCGGCTTCCCCGGGCTCAGTATCCGAAGAGGATCACCAGGGTTTTCTCCCCGGCCACCCCGTCCGCCGTCAGGCCGTTGGCCCGCTGGAAGTCCCGCACCGCCGCCTCCGTGGCCGCGTCATAGATGCCGGTGATGCTCTCCAGGTATCCCGCCTGCACCAGGCAGTCCTGAATTTCCACCACCAGCTCTCCCCGGTCCCCCGGGCGGGCGGTGTCGTAATCCACCGCCGCCGCCGTGGCCGGCAGGGCGTCGGAGGAGTAGAGCCGGGCCAGCGTGTCGCTGCCCGCCACCCCGTCCACGGGGCTCAGCTTGTTCTGGATCTGGAAGGCCCGCACCGCGTCGGCGGTGGTGACGCCGTAGCTGCCGTCGATCTTCCCGTCGTAGTAGCCCAGCTCATACAGGGTGTACTGCAGGTTGCGCACGGCGCTGCCCTCTTCCCCCTCCCGCAGGGCGGAATAGGTGATGGCGGCGTTGCCGCCGTAGAGGGCCCGCTGAGTCGCCGGCCCCGCCTTGCCGTCCACCGTCAGGTTGTTCCGAAGCTGGAAGGCCATGACCGCCGCCGCGGTGCCCTCGCCGAAGCGGCCGTCCACCGAGCCGTTGTAGTAGCCCAGCTTCTTCAGTCGCTCCTGGAGCTTGCGCACCGTGTTCCCCTCCGAGCCCTCCTCCAGGGTCACATACCCCGTGGAGGCGATGCCGGAGGTGGAGGCGCCGGTGGAGGCGCTGCCCTCCGTCTTCGTGGAGGTATCCACCGGGGAGCCTCCGTTCCTCACCGCGTCGCTGTCGTAAAGCCGGTTCAGGGTGGCGTTGCCCGCCTTGCCGTCCGGCGTCAGGCCGTTGCGTTGCTGGAAGGCGATGACCGCCGCCTCCGTGGCGATGCCGAAGCTGCCGTCCACGGTGCCGGTCAGGTAACCCAGGTCCTTCAGCCGCCGCTGCAGCGTCCGCACCGCTTCGCCCTCGCTGCCCCTTTCCAGGGTTTCCCCGATGCTGGCCGCCACGCTCGAGCTTTTGGCCGCGCCGGAGGAATACAGGGCCTTCAGGGTGTCCGGGCCCGCGACGCCGTCGTCCCACAGGCCCTTAGTGCGCCGCTGAAAGGCCTTCACCGCCGCCTCGGTGGCGGCGTCATAGTCCCCGGTGGCCTTGCCTCCCAGCCAGCCCAGCTGGATCAGCCGGTTCTGCAGGGTCCGCACCTTCTGCCCGCTGGAGCCCAGCTGCAGATAGTAATCCTTGCTCAGGTTCGGGGTGGCCGTGGGCCGGGGCGTGGCCGTCACCCGGGGGGTGGGCTTCGCCGTGACCCGGGCCGTGGCCCTGGCTGTGGGCTTCGGCGTCGCCGTGGCGCTGGCCTGCTTCTTGCTGATGGCGGATTTCGAGTTCAGCTTCTCCAGGGTCTTCTGCCCGGCCTTGCCGTCCGCCGTCAGGCCGTTGGCCCGCTGGAAGGCCTTCACCGCCGCCTCGGTGGCGGGGCCGAAGTCTCCGTCGGCGGAGCCGCTGTACCATCCCAGGGCCTTCAGCCGCTTCTGCAGCGCCCGGACCTCCTCGGAATCGGTGAAGCCCCGCTGCAGGCTCTTCGGCGTGGGGGTGGGGGTGGCCGGCGCCGCCGTCACCACCCGGATGGTAGCCCGGGGCGTGGGGGTGGCGCTGCCGCCTTCCCCTGCCGGGGCGGGGGTCCGGGTGGAAAAGACCACCGTGCCGCTCTCCGGGGTGGAGGGGGGCACCACGGAAACCGTCCAGCCCGGCTCCGGCGTGTTCGTGACGCCGGAAACCGTGCCCCAGTCGCTCCAGCCCGCGTTCCCCGGGTTGGGAGTCGGGGTGGGAACCGGCGTCGCCTGGCCGCTGTCGGTCACCGCGATCTGGCCCTGCTGGTTCTGCTGGTTCCAGCCCGGCTGGCCGGGATACAGGTTCTGGGTTTCAATCACCACCGTGTCCGGCGTCACCGCCACGGTGGCCGTGGGCGCCAGGGTCGGGAAGGGAAAGCTGGAGGCATAGGTCGGGGCGGTACCGCTCTGGCTCTGGTTCACGTCGTCCGGCGCGATATAGCAGCCCGCCAGCCCCAGGCACAGCCCCAGCATGCC
>CAZRLU010000008.1:2715-27224 GCA_964600995.1 uncultured Oscillospiraceae bacterium
CCCTTTCTACTTATGATATCTTTCCCCGGCGTTGATCTTCTCCGCCCGGTAGAGCTGCTCCAGCAGCATCACCCGGGCCAGCTGATGGGGAAAAGTCATCCGGCTCATGCTCATCTCTCCGTCTGCCCGGGCCAGGACGTTCTCCCCCAGCCCCAGGCTGCCGCCGATGAGGAAGACCAGCCGCCCGGTCCCCCGGTTCT
Organism: uncultured Oscillospiraceae bacterium; assembly: GCA_964600995.1. Taxonomy (GTDB): domain Bacteria; phylum Bacillota; class Clostridia; order Christensenellales; family Aristaeellaceae; genus Aristaeella. Next base: position 2,916 of record CAZRLU010000008.1, read on the forward strand.
TCGCCTCCGCCATCTCCGCCGCCAGCTCCTCGCTGGACCGCTGCTTTCCCGGAATGGTCAGGGCGATGACCCGGTCCCCGGGCCGGATGCGCTGCAGCATGGCCTCGCCCTCCCGGGTTTTGATCTGCCTTTCCTCCGCCGGGGAGGCGCCGTCCCGCTCCGGCAGATCCGGCAGCTCGATCTCCTCGTACTTCCCGAAGCGGCTCAGCCGCTTCAGGTATTCATCCGCCATCAGCCGGTAGGGCTTTTCCTTCAGCTTGCCGACGGAGATCACCGAAACCTGCATCCCCGTCCTCACCTCCCGGCCTTCGGCCCCGGGCTCCGGGTGCCGTATCCTTTAGTTTATGCCTGGCTCCGCTCTTTGTCAAGGAAGGCATAGATGCCAATCCCCGCAGCGATGGCCAGGTTCAGGGAGTCCACCTTCTCGTTGCTGGGGATCCGCACCGGCCGGCCCACCCGGGCGAATTCCGGCGGCAGCCCCCGGCCCTCGTTGCCGAAGATCAGGGTCCTCCTCCGGGAGACAGGCGCCTCCAGGGCCTCCGCCAGGGGCACTGACGCGTCCAGCATGAAGGGGTAGCAGTCCCGGGGGCCCTGCTCCGAAAGGTATTCCTCAAAGGAGTCATAGACCCTCAGCCGCAGCCGGAAGAGGCTGCCCATGCTGGCCCGCACCGTCCGGGGATCGAAGGGATCCGCGCAGGGACCCACCAGGGCCACGTCCTCCACCCCCAGCCCCAGGGCCGTCCGCAGGATGGTGCCCAAGTTGCCGCAGTCCCCCGGCTGGTGCAGCAGCACCTGGGGGTTCTCCGGGCGCAGGGGGTCCCGGAACTTCCCGAAGACCGCCGCGGCGTAGCAGTTTTCCTTGCCGCTGATCCGGGCCAGGGCCCGGTCCGCCTCCTCCACCCGCACGCCATGCTTCCGGGCCAGCTCCGTCAGCTTCTCCATGCCCTCCCGGCCCGCGGCCCCGCTGTGCACCAGCAGCCGCCGGACCTGCTCCGGCCGGGCCAGCAGGCACTCCATGGACGGGAAGATTCCCGGGGCATAGCTGTAATCCAGGTCCGATTTATATCCGCTCAGGGATGGCATCCTTCTTCTCCTCCGTTCCGCGTCTTTTCCGGCTTCCGGTCAGGTCCCGGATCCGGGCCGAACCGATTCCCGCAGGCTTTCCGCCTACGTTCACATAAGCCCCGTGGCCATCATATGGCTCACCGCGTTCCACAGGTTCGCCCCGAAGCAGAAGGCCCAGATGGGCAGGATCAGCCATTCCCCGGCCTTTCCCATCCGTTTCCGGATACTTTGGGGCCACATCAGCGCCAGCTCCGCGGCGATCCACATGGGCATGAAGTACCGCCCCTGCATGCCCGCCAGCTCGCCCCCCACGGGGGAGCTGGTCAGATACAGGGCATAGGCGAAGAGCGCGTCCGAGCCGATGGCAACCGCCAGCAGAAATACCCGCAGCCAGGGCTTCAGCAGGCTTTTTCCATCATTCAGCTCGCCCACAGTGCACAGGGGGGCGACGGCCAGCATCAGAATCAGCCACAGCAGGTTCAGGTTCTCATGGTTTCCCACGTAGCCCCAGTGGGCGATCCCGCTGGCAAACATGATCCAGGGATTCTCCAGCACCGTCCGCAGGGGCTTCAGCCCGCCCTCCACGGGATGCGCCAGCATGTAGCGCAGCTGGTCCGGGGTGCTGACCTCCCCGAAGCGTTCGTCCCCCTCCCACACGTTGTCGTAGGGGCCGGGCACCGCCACCGCCGCCACGCACCAGAGCAGCATCGCCAGCACGAAGATCCGGAAGGCCCAGGCCTTTTTCCGGCTTCCGAACCGGCTGTCCGGAATCAGCACCAGGGTCAGCAGGATCGGGCTGTACAGGGGCTTGGCCACCGTTCCCAGAGTCAGCAGGGAGATCAGGGTGATGCCCTGCAGGGGCCGGATCGGCTCCTCCCTCTCCAGGATCTCCAGCAGCATCGCCAACCCCAGCAGGATGCAGCCCGCCGTCACCGTGTCATAGCTGGCGCTGGTAGCCAGGAAGAGGAAGGTGGGCAGCGTGGCCGCCGCCAGGAAGCTGGCCTTGTAGCGGGGGGCATGCTTCACCGCCAGGGCGCAGAGCCCGGCGTAGAAGATGGCCCCCATACCCACGGCGCAGTGGTACCGGGCTCCCTCCCATTTCGTAAAAATACTTCCCAGGTTGTAGCCCAGGATCTGGGGCAGATAGCCCGGATGGAAGGTGATAAGCCCGGCGGCCATGCCCCGGAGGCCGTTCGGATTCCGGGAGCTCAAGATCTGGATGTTCGCCCAGTGGGTCTCCTCGTCCCAGCTGTTCCACATGGCGCCGGTCTGGAACATGGGCTTCACCAGGGCGATGAACAGCCCCAAAGCGGCCAGGAGGCCGAAGGTGGCCCAGGGCAGCATCCGGCTCAGCCGGGATTCCTCCCGCCGCCGGGGACCCGGTTTTCTTTCGTCCCCGCCGAAGACGGGGGTCAGGCCGATCAGCAGCAGCCCCGCCGCGAAATACAGCAGCGCCGCGTTGCGCACCTCATGGCTCCCGGCCTCGCTCAGCAGGGGCATGAAAGCCTCCGTCTCCGGGTCCTCCTCCCCCTTCAGCTTCAGGCTGCCCTCCCCGGTCACCCATACCCGCAGGGTATAGGTCTCCCCGGCGATAAACTGTCCCTCAAGCCGGATCGTGTCGCCGTCCTCCAGCTGCGGCACCGGCGTCTCCGCAGCGGCCGCCGTTTCTCCGGCGGCGTCCGTCAGCTCCGCGTGCACCGTCACGTCCTGGGATTTCTTCATCCCCGACAGCCGCAGCTCCAGCCGGCTGCTCCCCCGCAGCTCCGGAACCCATGACCAGCTTTGGGTTTCCCCCTCCGCCAGCGCCAGTTTTTTCCGGCCGCTGTTGTTCAGGTAGCTTTCCACCGCGGTGGACGGCAGCAGGAAATACGCCGCCGCCAGCATCACCGCCAACGCCGCCGCCAGCATCCGGGCCGTTTTCGCTCCCATCTTTCCGTTCCTTCCTCGTTTCCTTTTATTCCGGCTTTCCGCGGGGTTTTCCCATAAATGCCGGTTCTTTCCCCGGCTTCTCTCGTTTTCCGGATCCCGCGGGAGCCTTGCTTATTTCTCTTTCCCCGCCTTCCGGCCCAGCCGCCTTCCGAAACAGACAAAGCAGGCTCCCGCCAGAAGCAGGTAGGCAAACATCACGCAGAGGCTGACCCCGTTGGCCCCGAAGCGCCCGATCCAGGCCGGGGCGGACAGGGCCGCCGCCCCCAGGGCCAGGGCGCTGAAGCACATCAGCCGCTTCATCTCCCGGATCACCACCAGCAGGCTGAAGCCCACCCAGCATACGGAGTACAGCGCCGTGCACCCCACCACCGGCAGCATCAGAGATACATAGGGCCGGATGGTCTCCCCGTACACCAGGGTCATCACCGGCTCCCCGATCCAGGCCGTGCCCGCCAGGGCCAGGGCCCCGAAGGCCAGAATCCCCGCCGTCAGCCGCCCCGTCAGCCCCAGAATCCGCTTCCGGTCCCGGGCCTCCCAGGCCGCCGCCAGCTCGCTCACCGCCGGGTTGATCACGCTGGTGGCCAGCACCTGGATCACCACCAGGGGCGTGGCCACCGTGGCATAGTAGCCCAGCAGCTCCTCTCCCATCAGGCTTGCCAGGGTCTGCCGGGGCACGGAGACCACCGCCGTCAGGCAAATGCCCGCCAGCACTCCCGGCAGGCAGGCGCCCAGCAGCTTTTTCAGCTTCCCCCGGTTGAATTCAGGCCGGATCCGGGCATAACGGCCTGCGCTGCGCAGGTCGTAGCCCAGCACCACCGCCCATACCGCGCAGGTCATGGCCGCGAAGGCAGCGGAAAGGCTGCCGCCCGCCGCCAGCACGGCCGCCAGGATCCCCAGCATCAGCAGGCCCCGCAGCCCGCAGGAAACCAGCACGTGGTCCATCCGCCCGTGCTGCTGATCCACCCCGTGGAGCACGTCGGCGTAGCTCTCGCTCAGCCGGTAGGCCATGTACCAGAGGATGCAGACCAGGCTCTCCCCGCCGTATCCCCAGGCCAGGCTGTAGACCAGGCAGGCGAAGAGCGCCGCCCCGCAGGTAAGAACCCGGGAGGCCGTATACACCCCGGCGCTGTATTCCCCCCGCACGTCGGAAACCTGGAAGGTCCGCATATTGTAGTTCGCCAGGGCCGTAAAGATGTTCGTCACCGTCATGGCCAGCTGGAAGAGCCCCACGTCCCCGCCGGGCCGCAGCCGCACCACCGCCAGGGTCAGGGCCCACTGGCAGAAGCAGTAAATCAGGAAGCCGGCGGTGTTCAGCGCCGCGTTCCGCCCCAGGGACAGCCGTCCCTTCTCCGCCTCCATGCGGGTCCCTCCCTTCCCCGGTTTCTTCTTCCGTTTTTCCCGGTCCCCTCCGGCCCGGGATTCTTTTCGCTTCAGGGCCGGTTTTCGCTCCCGGTGTATCCGTGCCCCGGTTTCTTCTTATACCTTGTTGCTGTCCTCGCTCTGGGAATACCAGGCCGCGATCCGCTTCGCGATGCCCTCCGGCCAGAACCGGCGGAACATCTCCAGATCCTCCTGCCTCCGGCGGTTGCTCTCAATCATGGAGGTGGTCTCGCTGCCGGCGTGCACCCGGTGCTGCATCAGATGCCGGGGGCTGTAGACAAAGGCCCCCCGCTTCCAGCTCTGCCGCTCCCACTGGTCCCAGTCCAAGCTCACTTTCATCTCCCGGCTGAAGGGGGCCTCTCCCACCCGCTCCCGCACGTAGGTCACCGCCGGGCAGCAGATCGGATTCCCCAGGGAAAGCACCCGCCGCCGCACGAATCGGCTGCATTGGAAAAGCCGACCCCGCAGGGGCAGCAGCATCAGCCGCTTGATCCGCAGGTTCCGGTTCTCCCGCACCCGCTCTCCGCCCCGCAGCTCGTCATAATCCGAGAAAAACAGGATGGGATCCTTCGCCCGGTTCACCGCCTCCAGCATCGCCTGCGCGTAGTCCGGATCATAGAGATCATCCTGATGGGCCAGGGTCACCAGCGCCGTCTCCGCCCGGTCATAGGCCGAGTTCCAGTCCCCGCCGATGCCGCCCTTCTCCGAAACAAAAAGCGGCGCCCCGTGCTTCCGGGCTATCTCCTCAATGTAGGGCGAGGGGGTGGCGGTGGAGATCAGAATCCGGCTCTGCACCGTCTGGTTTTCCAGGGACCGGAGGCACTCCTCCAGATAGGGGCTGTCCCCGTAGGCGCAGACGGCCCAGGTATGGTCCGCAGCCGTGTAGCTCATGCTTTTTCTTCCCGCCTTTCCGGCCGGCCATCCCGCTCCGCTTCCAGCTCCCGCACCCGCTTCTCCAGCAGGGCAATCTCCTGGGTCAGCCGCACCAGGTTCTTCTTGTTGCCGCTCATGATCACCGAGAAGCTGATCATCAGCGCGAAGCCCAGGCACAGCATCACGGCAAAGAGAGCGTTCACCGGGTCATAGACCCCCAGCAGCCCCGCCGCCCAGTCCAGCAGCCCGGGAAACAGGGCCAGGATCAGCATCATCACGCCGCTGAAAAGCCAAAGCAGGGCGTATTTCAGCTGCACCCGTCTCTTCCGGATCAGCTCGATCATGCCCGCCAGAAACGCGACCGCCAGCAGGGTCGCGAAGAGCTGCAGCCGTGCAGTCATCATATTTTGCCACCGTCCCTTTCCCGCTTATTTCCGCGTAAACCGGCCGATGATCAGGGCCAGGGAAACCTTCACCATGTAGTAGATCCCCCGCAGGGCGCTGATGGAGCTCCGGCCCCGGGCCCGCTCCCGCATCTGCACGGGCACCTCCTGAATGCGCGCCCCCCGGATCCCCGCCAGCAGCAGGGCCTCCGGCTCCGGATAATCCTGGGCATAGTGATCCGCGTAGGCGTCGATGAACCGGCGGTTCACCGCCCGCATGCCGCTGGTGACGTCCAGCACCCGCACCCCGCAAAGCAGGGTGATCAGCCAGCTGAGAAAATGAATGCCCACCCGGCGAGCCGCGCTGCTCTGGAAGCCTTCCTTTTCCACAAACCGGGAGCCGATCACTACGTCGGCCTCCTCCCGGATCAGGGGCTCCGTCAGCGCCGCCAGGTATTTCGCCTCGTGCTGCCCGTCCCCGTCAAACTGCACCGCGATATCGTATCCGTGTTCCCTGGCGTAGCGGTAACCGGCCTGCACGCCGCCGCCGATTCCCAGGTTCACGGGAAGGGTCAGATGGGGAACCTCCAGCTCCCGCAGCACGTCCTCCGTCCGGTCCCGGGAGCAGTCGTTGATCACCAGCACATCCGGGTTTCCGCCGTTCTCCACCAGGTCCCGCAGCGTATGCCGGATGTTGTCCTGCTCGTTGTAGGCCGGGACGATCACCAATATCTTCACGTCAGGCAAGCTCCTTTGCTTCAGTTTCCTTTTCTTTCATCTTCACAGAAAGTATTTCAGATGAGTCCGACGGCTGTAAGCCTTATCAGGGTATAGGCGATATCCACCCCCGCGCACCCCAGGAGCAAGACCGCCGTCAGCCAGTATCCGGCCTTTCCCATGGCCTTCCGGATCCCCTGAGGCCACATCAGCGCCAGCACCGCCGCGATCCATACCGGAGTGAAGTATCTGGGCTGCATCCCCACCACATCTCCCCCCACAGGAGAGGAGGCGATATACTGGGCAAAAGCCAGCAGGATCATGGCGCCTTCGGCGATGCCCAGCAGAAGGATCCGCCGTCCCGGTGTCAGGGGGCTCTTTTTCTCCCAGCTTTCCCCGGCGGTGCAAAGGGGCGCCAGCGCCAGCATCAGCAGCAGGTAAATAATATTCACGGTATCGTTGTTCCCCAGATATCCCCACAGGGAAATGCCCGGCACGGTCAGGTAGTCCTGCCAATGCCAGACCAGCAGCACCGGTTTCAGCCCGCCTTCGATGGGATGCGCCAGCAGATATTCCATCTGCCGGGTCGCATCCGTGTCCGCAAAGCGCTCGTCCCCGGAGATCACCTCATCGTAGGCTCCGGGCATCAGCATCGCCGCCATGCACCAGACAAGCATCAGCAGCACAAAGATCCGGAAGGCCCAGGCCTTCCCCTTGCCGCCGAACCGTTCCTTCGGGATCATCATCAGGCTCAGCAGTCCCAGGCTGTAGGCCGGCTTTGCCACCGTGCCGAAGGCCAGCAGGGACACCATCAGGATGGCCCGCAGTCCCGACACTGGCTCCTCCCCGTCCGCTGATTCCAGCGCCAGGGCGATGCCCAGCAGCAGGCTCCCGGTCACCACCGTGTCATAGGTCATGCTGGTCATCAGGAACAGCGTCGCCGGCAGCATCGAAACCGCCGCGAAGGTCGCCTTGTACCGGGGAGTGTGCTTCACCGCAAGCGCCGACATTCCCGCGTAGACCAGCGTGCTGAATCCTGCCGCCACGTGGTAGGCCACAGCGTCGCCGGCCCTGAACAGCAGCGCCAGATTCCGGCCCACCGCCAGGGGAACATATCCCGGGGTCCAGGTGATCATGCTCGCCAGCAGCAGCCGGAGGCCACCGACATAGCCCGGATCCATGTTCCGGATCTTCATCAGGTGGATCTCTTCGTCATGGCCGCTCCAGACATCCTGGAAGCTGAAAGATGGCTTCATTATATTGATGAAGGTTCCCAGCCCCAGAAGCAGGATGAATACCGCCCAGGGCAGGGCCGTCTCCAGGGAAAATCCCTTTCGTTCTCTGGGGAGAGCTGCTCTTTTCCCTGTTCCTGTCACCGGAGTCAGCGCCGCCAGCAGCGCTCCCGCCGCAAAGTACAGCAGCACCGGGTTGTATACCGTCGCCCGGGTCATCACGTTCAGCATGGGAAAGAACTCCCCGGTATCCGGGTTCTCCTCCCCCTTGACCTTCAGGGCGCCCTCTCCTTCCGCCCGCAGGCTCTGGATATACTGTGTTTTTCCGTCAAACGCCGCCTCCAGCCGGATGGAATCCCCGTCCTCTCCCAGCTCCGCCACGGGCTGTACAGCGGAGGCGATCAGGTTTCCAGCCCCGTCCCGGACCTCTGCATATACCGTCACGCCCTGGGCCTTCTTCATTCCGGAAAGGCGGAATTCGATCGCATCCGCCCTCTCTGTTTCCGGAGTCCATTCCCAGCTGTAGGTCTCCCCAATCGTCAGCTCCAGCTTTTTCCTCCCGCTGTTGTTCGTTTCCCGTCCCACATTCTCCGAAGGAAGGAGGAAATACCCCAGCGCCAGAAGGACCGCAAAAGCTGCCGCTGTAATCCTTGCTATTATTTCTTTCATCATATCTCTCCCTTCTTCCTCCGTGAGAAGTTCTTCCGGGGCTCCTGAAGCCAGGCGGCAAATCAGGTCACTCCTTCATATAATGCTGTCAGATTCCGCCGTTTTATCCGTACAGATTGATGCAGGAATGCAGCACCGCAGCATAGCCTATAAACGCAGCCGTGCCCAGAATCAGCCCGTTGTACAGCTGCCGGTTCATCCCGTTCCGGATTCTTGCGGAGCCCAGAAATACCGTGGCCGGAAAGATCAGCGGAGCAAGATATCTGGGCTGACAGCCCTCAATGGTGTCTGCACCTACCACAGTGTACGCCACATACAGGGAGGTCACCACCAGGACCAGCGCAGCGGCCAGCAGACCCTCTGAAGCAATTCGAACCCGAACCCGATCCCCCAGGCAGGCATCCGCCTCCCCCTTGTCCGTAAAGGCTACAGCCGCCAGCAGAATCACATAAATTGCTGCATTCGGGGCGGTTTTCAGAAAGCCGAAATAGGTAAGGAATCCCTCCGCGCTGGCTGGGTGCAGATACCGGCCCAGAAAGCGGAACAGAACAGCCAGGTAGCGGAGCGGGTTGGCCAGGATGAAGCCGGCCTGCCCAAAGGCGCTGACCGCTTCACCGCCCCGCTGGTCTCCGGCTCCGTCCCCCAGAACAAAGGGCAGCATAAAAGACAGGATCAAAACCGCCATCAGGCTTACGTCCGCCCATAGGAATCGTCTCCTCGCCTGCCTGCTTTCGAATTTCTCCTTGGGCAGAAGCATCGGAATGCCCAACAACGGAAAATACACCTGCTTGGCAAGGCAGCCGAGGAAAAGCGCTTCCAGGATCACCATCTGATCCTTACGGGAAATCTTTTTCTCCGGCTCCTGCCATGCGGCAGTGCTGTAGGACAGCCCCAGCGCCGTCAGGCAGGTGACCCCCGGATCATAACTGTAATTCGCTGCCAGGAACAGCTGCTGGGGGATCAGCAGTACAGCGGCCAGAATCATCTTTCCGGATCTTAACCGGCGGATGGCAAAATATCCCACCATGGCATAGGCCAGCAGCCCGGTAAATCTTCCCAGGCTCCAGGTCAGCCAATAGCTCAGATGCAGCAGTCTTCCCAGAAACAGCCCCAGTCCATGAGCTGCCAGCCAGAATTCACTGATTCGGAAGTGCAGGCCTCCCGTCACATAAATCGCGCCGCCCTGATGAGTTTCATCCTGCTTTCGCAGATATACTTCTTGCTTCTCCCCCAGGGACAGAACCTGTTCCGGAATGGTCTCCATGGCATTGAAATCCTGCCGGGTATACCGGACATGCCCCAGCATGGAATAATTCAGCGCACTTTGATAATGCGCCCCGTCGTCCCAGCTGATTCTGGTGGTGTCCGGCAGCAGAAAAGCCATCTGTCCTCCGATCAGAACTGCCAGGCAGAGAAAGATCAGCTCCGGCTTTCCTCCAAGGGTCTTTCGGAAAGTAAAGAGAACCGCGGTGCCCAGCCCAGCGCTGAAGCTGAACAGATCAATCATCCAGTTGCTTTTTCCCAGCGCAGCTTCCGCCCATGCGCGGAAAAGGAGGAAGCCGGCCCCGCACACCGCCAGGAATGCCGCAAGCCGCATCAGGAAGTTCTTCCAGCTCCGGATGCCGTCGCGGATGGCTTCCGCCGCTTTTCGGAGCGTCCGAACAATTTTCCTGCCAAGTCCCATCGGAAAAAGAGCAGTCAGGACCATCATCTGCAGCGCAAAAAGAAATCCAAGCCGCAAGGGGTTCCAGGGTTCCCTGTACGCGGCCTTTCCGGATGGATGCGGATAGGTTCCGGCAGTTTCCATTTCCTCCCGGCTTGTTCTGTAAAACTCCGTATCCTCTCCCTGAAACACCGGAGGGATAAGACGGTTGTTCAGGGCTTCCAGAGCGACGGCCAGCAATATCGCCGCGAAAGCCATCGCCAGCGCGGGCTTCCAATGCTTATGCAGCCAATTCCGCAGATTCATTTTCCCTTCCGCTCGGTTCATACGTTTCTTCCTCGTCCGCCCGCTTTATTGATTCATCCGCCGGGTCAGAAAGGCGGACTTCAGAATAGCTTTCTTCGTAAAGTAATTCCAGATCATCACCAGCAGCGTTGCAGCCACCTTGTTCACCATATACATGGAAAGTCCGTATCCCGCTATGGAAATCAAAACCTGTTCCTCTCCGAAGGCAATACGGAAAAGCAGCATCAGCCCTTCATTCAGGAAGAGCCCGATCACGCTGGTAATCAGGAATCCCAGTTTGGCTGTATTCCCTTTGTCCTTTGCATCAGGCCAGACCCACTTCACGCACATCAGATAATTGACCGCCACCGAAATCAGAAAGGCGATGGGCGTCGCGATCAGCGTGTCAAGTCCGAGCTCTTCCTTCAGCGCCACCAGGCAGACAAATTCCACCAGGAAGCAGATTCCCCCGGTCAAAGCAAAGCGGATCATTTCAGAAATGCGTTTTTTGTCTGTCCTCACGGTGTCCTTTCTCCTTCCCCGGAAATGTGCGCTTTCTTCACTTCATTTTTGTTTTCGGATCCGCCAATCCTCATACCTCAACGACAGATTCGGATTGAAGCAGGGATCTCCGGCCTTTATCCATGCTTCATTTCTTCTTCGGAATGTTGCCACGTCCTTCGCGTAACCGGCAAATTCCTTTCCCACATCGAAGGAAATGTCCTTTGCCTTGCCCATTTTCAGGCATGCATGCGGAGTAAATACGTTATAATACCCCATTTCCAGCAATCTCAGGCAAAAATCTATATCAAACAGGGCGTCATCATATTCCTCGGAAAAGCCGCCCGCTTCCTTCCATTTTTTTCTGGAAACCATGAGGCAATCCGTCACAGCGGCAACATTTTCCACCACAGCCATCTGTCCGAAATACCCCGCGCTGTCTGCATCTGCCATATAATAAGCTCTGCCGGCTGCGCCTTCCGGTCCCATCCCGATGACGACTCCCGCGTGGCGTACATCACCCCGGATAAAGTGAATTTTCGGGCCAACCGCCCCAGTATGCTCCAGCTGTGCATGGCTGAGCATTTCCTTCAGCCATCCGGTCTCTTTTGCCTGAGGGATGCCGTCCACAAACAGCAGGTATTCTTCCTCGCCCTGCTCACCCGTAAGATTCCAGGCCTTCCGCCGGCTTACCTGCGGGCTTAGCAGGATTCTTTCATATTCAGGATGCTCGGTTTCGATTTTTGAAAGGTCGTCTTCGTCACCTTTTCCCAATACGGTCCAGCTGCACTTTTCCCAGCCTGCCTCTGCCTTCAGCATCTGTATTTTCTCTTCAATCGGTTCCTGCTCTCTTCTCGCATCCACAATCACCCGTACGCCCGGTGTCCCCTCAATGGGATAAAATACCCGGTACATCGTAGGAAAAACCTTGGTGCTTTCCACCCTTGCGTTGATTCCCTTCTCTTCTCTCAGGAAATGCTCCACCGCGCTGCGTCCCGCCTCAATGGCATACGTCTTGCTGCTGATGTCCGACGCGGTGGATCCTGGAATCGACCGCCACAGGTACAGCACCTTGGAAAGATGTGCAATTCCTCCCGCCCGGTCCGTCAGTCGCAGAATCATGTCATGATCCTGGCTTCCATCAAAGGCTTTCCTGAATCCCCCCGTTTTCTCCAGCAGTTCCTTGCTGAAAACGGTCAGATGGCAGATATAATTGTTGGCCCGCAGACTGTCTGGTGAGAAGCCGGGTTTCATCCGGATTCCGACAGGCTTATCCCTGCGGGGGCTTTGGAAGATCATTTCATCCGAATATAAAAAATCCGCATTGGTCTTCTCAATTGCGCTTCGCATCTCATAAAGAGCGTTGGGCATCAGCAGATCATCATGATCAAACAGCGCAATATAATCTCCCGTGGCCATATCCAGGCAGGCATTCGTATTTTCGGAAATGCCTCCGTTTTTTCCCAGTTTCCGGTACAGAATCCTCGGTTCCGCCGCTGCCCGTTCAAGGCAGTATTTTCCGACCTCGCCATGGGCTTCATCGCTTCCGTCTGCCAGGCACAGCTCCCAGTCGGCGTATGTCTGTTGATAAACCGAATCGATCGTTTCCTTCAACAGATTCTCCGGCGTGTTATATAAGGGGACAACGACGCTGAATCGCAGTGGCTGGGAGAACTTTGCTGCCCGCTGCCGTTCCAGCTCCTCCGCAGAAGGGCGCATCCTCTTCACAAAGTTTTTTTCCGCCCGCTTGCGTCCAAAGTGGAGCGCGGTCCGCCGCGCGGTCTCCCGAATCCCTTTTTCCCTCAGATACCGCACAGCCTTTTCCGCGGTCTTTTTCACATTTGTCATGCTGTATTCTCGTCCCCGCTGTCCATTGATATAAAAAGCCCGGTGCAAAACAGCTTTCTTCTTTGGGAAAAGCCTGTCCGCTTCGGGATTATACCATTCCGTACAGTTGGAAGCAACTGTCTGCAATATGTTCGATTTGCTTCCGGACCTTTCCGAGAAGTCGTCCCCGTTTCCCGCCGTCCGCCTTCCCGGATTCTTCTGATTGTTCCAAAATCCGTCTTTTCTCCGTTTATCCCTTGCCCTTCAAGGCGTTCCGTGGTATATTTTTTCCTGATAACTTTCGCGGCAGGCCCGGGCCGGCCGTCCCGCGGGCAATGAACAATCGAACAAGGAATCAGGGTTTCTGATGGATAAGGGAGGTTATGTCATGAAACGTCCGTGGATCCTGCTGGCTGCCCTATGCTGCATGCTGGCGCTGTTTTCCTGCGCGTCCGTCTGCGCCGAAGAGGAGCTTCCGGGAGAGATTATCTCCCTGGATGTTCCGGAAACAGGCCTGGCCGGAAAGGATCTGAGCATTATCTGGACTCCTGTGGAAGGCGAAATCGGCCAAAATCTGAGTGTTTCTCTGGAGGATGCTGAAACCGGCGAGCTCCTTTCCTGGAACGACTGGGGCAGCTCCGATACGGAGCCGTACACCTTCACCATCCCGGGTCATTATCTTGAGGCTGGTTCCTACAATATATATGCCTACTGGTATACAGGAGACCCCTACGCGGAAAAGCGCTTTCCCTTTACGGTAACGGATAATCCGGACCGCCCGGCCGCGCCGGAGATCACCTTGAACATTACGGCCCCTACCTCCATCTCCACCAACTATGAATTTGCTTTGGGTCGGGAATACGACCAGTACTATGCCAGGCTTTACCAGTTGAACGAGAGCGGAAGCTTTGGCGAGTATACCAGCTATTTAAGCTCAGAATATGATGACGCTGATGTTTTCGGCTGGTGGGCTAAACTTTCTGCCGGGCAGTGGAAGGTGGTAGTCAGCGGCCTCGAGGGGGATACCTGGTCTCTTCCCGGAACGCTCTCCTTCACGGTGGCACAGGCCCCGAAGCTTGCGGAAGCTGAGCTGGCGGAGTCCATCGGGGAGATCGGGCTGAACAGCCGCTTCTCCGTCAAGCTGCAGCCGGTGGCCAACGCAGGATGGTACAACGCGGTGCTGCAAAGCGAGCTTTCCGGAGAAAATGTCACCAGCGCGGTCTACTACGTGAATGAAAGCAACCCGCCGGAAGTAATTACCCTTGTCTTCAACAGCTGGGACGATGGTGCCGAACCCGGCGCCTATCGGATTAAGGTAACCGCACACGGCGTCGGATATGAAGAGTCCGTCACGGAATTCACCAATCTGACGGTCTACCAGACGGAGACTCCCTCCGCCCCGACGGAAGTATCCCTCTGCAGTTCCGACGGGACACCCATGACGGAGGAGGAGCGGGCAGGGATCTATGTCACTTCCGCATACTTCGGTTTCAGCGTTGCTTATCCTCAGGAGATACAGGCAGTTGCGTATTCCATCCATATCGGGGAACCGCACAATTACGAATGGCGGTCCGGATCCTTTGAGCTGGACAGGCCCGCAGCGACCTATTCCCGGCTCAGAATCATAATCCTGTATGAGACAGGGGATTTTTCCTTCCGGGTCCGGGTGCTGACAAATGGTCTCTGGTCCGAATGGAGCGAACCGGTGACGTTCACCGTCATTCCGATGCCGCAGCTGAGCAACCCCACGATCTCGGCGGATAAGACTGCATATGCCCTGGGCGAGGATCTGACTCTGACTATCACGGACATCGATCCGGAGGCCACAAGCCTGAGCATCAGCGTCGGATCCTATTACTGGACATGCTATCAGCTCACGGAGCCCATGGTGATCACCGTGCCCGGAGAATACCTGACCGCCGGCAGCAATTACGTCAGCGCAAGCGTCTCAGCAACCATGAAGCAATCCGGAAGGGCTTCTCTGGAGATCGCGGTTTCCGGGGAAACACCCCCGGCGCCCACCGTCTCCTTCAGCGCCACCACCGGAGCTTATGGAGAGACCATCTATGCCGAGGTGCAGGCGCCCGGCGCCACGGAGGTGTATGTGGCGCCCTACGGGGACTGCTATCCGGTTACGGACGGATCAGCGCAGGTTCCGATCAAGATCAATACCTACGCGCCCAGAAGCATCAGCGTGCGCTTCCGCGCTTTGGTAAACGGCGTCTGGAGCGCCTGGACGAACTACAGCACGATTACCTGTCCGACTCTGCCAACCGTCATTGATCAGGACTGGGAAATCCTGCCGGCGAAGATCGTCCCCGGGCAGGACCTGCAGATCACCTTACTGCCCGTGGAGGGAATCTCCACCTATAAGGTGAATTTTTACACATCTCTGCATGCTTCCGGAGGCATGGCGGAATCCATTCTCTTTGCCGGAAGCTATGATGGGCCCGGCACAGTCACGATTCCCGCGGGTCTCTTCTCCGAAGCGGGCACATACTGGTTCCACAACTGTGCCGGAATTCCGGGCAGGTCTGATCTGTTTGTAGAGACCAGCCCCTATTACACCGTGGAAGAAGATGCCGGCGGAGGCCCGCTGACCGTCACCGCGGAGAAAACGGAATTGAACTTTCAGGAGGAAACGGAAATCTCCCTCGTCAGCGTGCAGGCCAGCCAGGTGGTCTGGGAGTATTCCAGATACAATGCGCTCGGAGACGGAACGTTTGCCTGGAGCGGAGTGGAGACCTGCAAAATTCCGGCGGGCGAAACCATCTCAGCTTTCCCCATTTCCTTCCCGCATCCCATGGGCGGACAGATGAAGGTCCGGGTCATGGCCCAGGTGAACGGCCAGTGGACTGCCTGGAGCAATGACCTGATCTTCCGGATGAACCCCAGGGCAAATGATCCGCTGTTCAACCCTGTTCCCCAGGTGACGGTAGGCGCGGCGGGCCAGCCCGTACGGGTGTCCTGGGAGCCGGCGGCCCACGCGGAGAGCTATAAGGTATCCTGGTCCGGGAACGGAAGCAGCGGCTCCCTGGAAACCACGGACCTGTACGCGGAAATTCCCACAGCCGGGCTGCAGCCCGGTACCTATACAGTGTCTGTAATCTCCCAGGCCAGATGGCATGAAAACATCGGCAGTGTCCACTTCGCCGCCTTTACGGTGGAGGAACATGTACCTCAGGCAGTATTGAACGTTTCCACCGACAAGCAGTCCTATGATTACGGGGATCGCGTCGAAATGACCGCGGCGATCACCAACCCGGACGGCACCACGGAAGGTCTGGCGGAGCAGTATCCGGATGCCCGTATCACCGCCACCCTGGTGGATGAGAACGGAGACGCTGTTGACGGGTTCATCGCGCAGTCCTCCAATGGACTGACGATGTCCGCAGGCTTCCCTCTTGCGAATGACGGAATGCCCGCGGGGCAGTACAGGATCCGGGTGGAAACCAACGTGGCTGGGCTCACCGCGGAAACGGAGCTCTTCGAATACACCGCCGTGCGGCCGGATATGTCAGTTCTGTCGGAATGCAGCGTGGAGCTGACGCTGAACACCGATGTGTTCAGCTTGGACGAGCCCTTCAAGATGACGGCCTCCGTTACTGACAAGGCGGGCAACCCTGTTAAAGGGGTTAAGGTGGGCTTCATGATTCTGGATTCCGAAGGGAACCTTTTCTCTGATTTCTTCTCATATGACTGGATCTGGAATGTCACGAGGCCGGACGGCCAGTGCTCCCTGACCGTCACAATGAGAACCGGGGAAGGTCAGGTGCTCAGGCCGGCAAGCTATCAGGTCAAGCTCTTCATCGTGGACATGGAAGAGATCTGCGACATCAAGCCCTTCGAGTTCCGTCTGGAGTCGCTGTATCTTCCCGGCTCGCTGACCGCGATCGAAGGTGAAGCCTTCGCCGGCACGGACAGCCAGGCGGTCTTCGTTCCGGAAGGCTGCACCTCCATCGGCGAACGGGCCTTCGCGGACTGCAGCCAGCTGTACTACATCCATATTCCTGCCGGCGTCACCGACATCGCGGACAACGCCTTCGAAGGCTGCCCCGACTGCCTGTGGATCGACAGGGAATAAGGGAATAATCAACCCATCAAAACAGGTCTTCCCCAAGCCCGGGGAAGACCTGTTTTTAATGCATTCACACTTGAAAAGCAGATTATATAAAATCCCGCCAAGTCGTTTTAAAAACGGCTTGGCGAGATAAAGCACAGTGTAGCCTACTGTATTCGGCAGTTTCGCCCGGCCTCTACTCATAGACGATCTCAAACCGCCGGCCCTCCAGCCCCTCCGCCAGGCCCTCCATGTCCCGGCTCAGGGTCACCGTCTCCAGCAGGGGCAGCTCCAGCAGGGGGCTCAGGTCTTTCACCGGCGTCGCCGCCATCCGCAGGCGCCGCAGGCCGCTGTGCACCGTGATGGGGCTCAGATCTGAAACCGCCGTGTGGGAAATCTCCAGATCCTCCAGCCGGGTCACTCCGGAAAGCTCCTCCAGGCTGGTCAGGCCGGTCCAGGCCAGGGCCAGGGAACTTACCCTTCGGTGTCCGAGAAAACGCCAGCTTTCCGTGGGATTGGAAAGATCCAGATAGTCAAAGTTGCCCAGTTTTTCCAGAATCCGGGAATCATAGTTCCGCACATCGCACAGATCCAGGAAAGCCAGGGCCGGGCACTCCTCCAGGGGGGAAAGGTCCCGCACCGGATTGTCGTTCAGCCCCACCGAGCTCAGGTGCTTTTTCCCTGCCAGCGCCGAGATATTCTGGATTTCGTTGTGCTTGAGCTCTGCCTTGCTCAGCTGTTCCAGCTCCTCCAGGGCGGAGATATCCTCCAGCTGCTCCACCGCCACGCAGACCTGCTCCAGGTTCGGCATCTGCGCCAGGTCCGAAAGGTTTTTCAGCGTTCCCCGCGGCGACTGCCGCCCCGCCGCGTACCACCGGTTCACCCCGGCATAGAAGCCGTCCGCGTCCGGGAAGGCTTCGTCCGCCACGATATAGATGCCCCGGACCTCCGAGAGCCGCTCCTTCGGGAAGAATTCCCCTTCCCCGAGGCCCAGGCTCAGCCGCGCCGCCTTCTCCAGCAGGGGCTCGGAGAAGACCGCTTTCTGCCGCGCGGCCCGGATCCCGGCCGCGATGCCGATCCCCAGACAGGCCAGCAGCAGCGCCGCCCCCAGGGCAGCCAGGAAGCCCCGTCTCCTCCGGGTCGCCGGCCGGGCGGCCGCCAGAGCCTTTCCCGCCTGCCGGGCGGACTGAAACCGCTGCTCCGGGTCAAAGGCGGTCATCTTCCGCAGCGCCTTCTCCAGCGGGGCGGATGCGGGTTTCCCTCCCCGCTCCAACAGCCACCGCAGTACCATGCCCAGGCTGTACAGGTCCGACCGGGCGTCCGTCTGGGCGAAACCGTACTGCTCCGGCGGGGCGAAGCCCTGGGTGCCCATGATCAGGGTGTCCGTATCCTTCTCCGCGTAGACCCGGGAGATGCCGAAATCGATCAGCACCGGGGTTCCGTCCTCCCGGAGGATGATGTTCTGGGGCTTCACGTCCCGGTGTATAATGGGCGGCTCCGCGCTGTGCAGCGTCTCCAGCTGCCCGCAGAGCCGGATCCCGGTCTCCCGGATCTCTTCCTCCGTCAGCGGCGCCCGGGCCGCCCGCTCCGCCAGGGATTCCCCCTCCACATACTGCCGGACCGTGCAGCGCATGTTTTCATTCCGGAACTCCCCCATGAACTCCGGCAGGGGCGGGGCCTGCAGCCGCCGCAGGGCCTCCGGCTCCGTCTTTTCATACAGCGGATGCTCCCGCCGGAAGCACTTCACCGTCGCCTTGCTGCCGATCCGCCGGTCCCGGGCCAGCAAAGTTTCCGTATCCTCCGAGCCGGATATCCGCTCCAGCAGCTCAAAGCTCTCCGTCAGCTCCGCAGGATATTCCCCCTCATCCGGCAGGAGCAGGGTCTCCAGCTCATTCATGGTTATTCCCCCAGCAGCGTGATATCGTATTTCCCCAGGGTTTCCTGGGTCTCCATCATGTCGTATCCGTTCTTCAGGCAGAAAATCAGCGCCGCGTCCCGCTTCAGCCGGGGATAGAGCGGGCTTCTTCCCGCCGCCTGCAGCAGCTGCTGAGTCTCCTCCAGGGAAAGCCCGAGGCTGATGGCCAGCTGCAGCACCTTGTCCCGGGAGGGGCGCCGGGTGCCGTTGAAGAGCTGGTGCCCGTAGGTCCGGTCAATCTGGGCCCGCTGGATCACCCGCTCCGGCACCAGGCCCCGCTTGTCGCAAAAGGACCGCAGCATCTCCGGAAAGGCCTCCGGTCGCAGGTACTGCTCGTTGCGCTGCAGAAAGCTGTTCAGGTTCTTCGTGCGCAGGATCTTCTTCAGCAGGGAATCGGTGCTGACTTTTTCTGGCGTCTTTTCCGACACGGGGATCTCCTCCCTCTGTCCTCCCGGAATTTCACCTTCCGGGAGCTTCATTCATTCTTTTTTCTTTTTCTCTGTTTCTGATCTCAGGCCCTTTATACCACAGCCGCAGCGGAAAGGCAAGCCGTGTCCCTGCAAACACGCCTCCGCGGAAAATCCGGGAGGCGCGGGAGCTGATCACAGCAGGCCGGGAGCCGGCCGTCCAGCTCCCGGCCTGCCTGGAAATATCCGCTTTGTTGATTATTCCGTTACCGGAATGAAATACAGCCCCTCCACCTCGTCCGCATAGGCCTCCAGCCAGCTGCCGGGGGTTCCGTACACAAACACCGGTCCGGAGCCCTCCAGTGGCGCTCCTTCAAAGGTGACGCCTTCCGGCAGCTCCATTTCCTTCAGGTTCGGGCAGTCCGCAAAAGCCCGGTCCCCGATCCGGGTGACGCCATTGGGGACGATGACCTTTTCCGCCGCAATTCCCGCGAAGGCTTCCGCCTCAATTTCCGTCAGCCCGGAAGGCAGGCGCAGGACCGTTGCAGCAGCAGACCTGGGCAGCACTTTTACCTGCACCCGGTCGCTCTCGCCGTACCAGCTGACCGCGTTGGCGGATACCTCCAGCCAGTATTCTCCCGGCTCCGTCTCCAGGGTATTTACCCGGATGACGCCGTTTTCATCCGCCCCGAACCAGGGCAGGTCCGAGAATTCCTCGCCCAGGGGGATCAGATGCGCCCCGAAGGCCACGTTTTCCACGCCCACATACCGGCTCGTCACCGTCACCAGAAAATCCTCTCCCCGCTCCACTTCGTTCTCTGCCACGGTGAAGACCGGCTTTACCAAGGTGCCGACCGGCGGGTTCACATAAACCGTTTCAGCGTTGGTGAAGCCTTCCCAGTGCACATTCTCCCAGTCAAAGCCGGGGACCTCCGGGTTCACCACTTCCGTGGTGTACCGGCCATAGAACACATGGTAGCCTTCATCCCACATGGGCCAGAGATCCGTCAGGGTCTCCCCCTCCGCGCAGGTCCAGCCCCAGCCATCGTGGATGCCCACCGCCGTGGCCCCGGGCACGTTTACCGTCACCTCAATGTTTTCAAAGACCTCCGCCTCGTTTTTGCTGACCGTCAGGGTTCCCGCAGGTTCCCCCGCGGAGACCGTCACCGTCTGCTCCGCGATACCCAGCGCATAACCCATGCTTCCCGGGAACACATAGCCTGTAATGGTATACACGCCCGGCTCCAGGGCCCCCGCGTCCACCTGCCAGACCGCGGTGTATCCGCCGGTCGCTTCCCGCTCCTCCAGGAGGTGATAGTCCATCAGGTTGCCTTCCAGATCTTCCAGATACAGTTCCCCGTATCCTTCGGTACCCTTGAAGTCGCAGGTCAGCTCCATGGTCCAGCTCTCATCCGCCCGGACAGCAGCCGGCGCCTCCAGCGCGGCCCCCATCTCGCCGTAGGGCGCGGTCACGGAGATCTCCAGGGTTTCCCCGATCTGCACCCAGTTTCCGTCCTCGTAGTTCTCCTCCCCGGGATAATAAGCATAAGCCATCACCCGGTACACCCGCTCCCAGTTGGGCACCACCCGGTCCACCAAGGTGTCCCCCATGGCTTCGAACCAGATGTTGTCCGGGCTCGCGTAGCACAGCCGCATCTCCGCCGCCCCCGGCGCCCAGGCGGAGAAGATCATGGGTTCCTGGGTCAGGTATGCATTTTTGCTTGCTTTGAACACCGGCTCCTCCTGCCAGCCCGACGCCTCCGTCACGGTGAAACCGTACCCCTGCTGGTCCCCATGCCAGCCGTACATCCGCGGATCCACGTACAGCCGGTAGTTCCCCGGCTCCAGGGCGTCCGTGGGCAGCGCTGTCAGCAGCGGCCCCTTCAGGTCCTCCAGCTGCATATCGATCAGCAGTTCGTCCTCATCCCTGCCGTCCGGCCCCACCCGGCGCACCTGGATGCCATAGCCCCAGGCGTTCTCCACCGGTGTGATCCGGTAGACCAGCATTTCGCCCCGGGCCACCGTGGTTCCGTTCGGGAATTCCATGGGCGGCGCCTCCAGGTCGCCGTACTTGATCACGTTCACCGTCACCCGGTTACCCGTCAGGTTCCAGTCCAGGCTGTTCCAGTCAAAGTCCCACAGGCTGCCGTGGGTATTCCACCAGTCCGCGATGGCCGGATCCGTGCTGGCCTGCACCAGGAAGGTATTGGCTCCACCCTCATGCACTCCCAGGCGCCATTCGTAGGTTTCATCCCCATAGAACCGGTATTCCCAGTCGCTGGTGCTGTTCCGCACCCGCACCGCCGTCACGCCCTCCGGCGCTTCCACCGTGACCTGCAGCTCCTGGTGCAGATAGGCCTCCACCAGGCTGCCGTCGGTCTCGCCTTCCACCCGCATCACCAGCTCCTCGCTGACCGTGGCGGGATCAATCACCAGGATCTGCGTGTCCCGGTATCCGTTGTCCACGCCCACCGCGTTGGCGCTGACCCACAGCTGATAGAAGCCCGTTCTGCTGAAAGCCTCGCTGCCGAAGACCAGCTCCTTAGCCCCCGGATCCGAGGCCTCCCGGTCCTCGTTCACCAGGTCCTCCCAGTCCCAGCCGTTCTCCGAATAGCGAATGCCCAAGGAGTACCATTCCGCTCCGTCCACGGGAGTGAAGCTGCCATTTATCCCTTCGCCCAGATCCAGCACGGCCGGCACCCCGGTGAATTCAGGCTGGTTCAGCTCCCCATCGGAAATCACCGTGAAGGTCCGGGTCAGGGTTCCGGGCTCCTCCTCGCCGGGCTTCCAGTAGTACAGCGTGAAGGTATACTCCCCGCCGCAGCCGCAGCCCCAACCCCAGGTATACTCGTTCTCTCCCCAGTCGTCCCGTTCATCCAGCCAGTTGGGGTCCCGGTCCCACCGGATCTCCAGCCGGAAATGATTGCAGCCCGGAGCGACGGCGGTCACATTCATACCCTCGCTGGCCTGCATGGTTTCCCGGCTGAACTCCAGCACCGCCTCCGGCAGCTCGCCCTCCGGCTCCAGCACCGTGAAGGGCAGGAGGGTCTGACTGCCGCTCCAGCCCTCCGCGTCGATGCCCACCTGCAGCCAGTATTCTCCCGGCTCCAGGTTCAGGGTATTCATCCGCAGCTGCGGATTGCTGCCGAAGTCCCTGTGGCTGATGTTCTCCCAATGGAAGCTGGCTCCGTCCCCGTTGTCCTGAAGGACCAGGATATCCAGCCAGTACCACTCGTCCTCTCCTTGCGGCGTCACCGTCACCGTCAGGGTTTCTCCCCGGTGCAGGCTGTCCGCGGACAGATTTACCTCCGGCTCCGCCTTGGCGCCCTCCGGGCTTTCCACATGCACCCGCACGGTGTTGCTGATTTCTCCCCAGTCCAGCTCCTCCCAGCGGAAGCCGCCCCAGTCGAAGCCCTCTGCCCGCCAGACCGGCTCCGCGTCCGTCATCTGGACGGCCAGCGCGTAGTCCCCGTCGCCGAAGCCGGTCCGCCATTCGCAAGCGCCGTTCTCACAGTCCCGAACATCCCATTCCCCGCCCCGCAGCAGCCGCATCGCCGTGGCGCCGGCTGCCTGGGCCCGGATGATCAGATCGCTGCTGCTGGGCCAGGAGGCAATGTCCTCCGTGCCGCCGTTCACCGTCAGAGTGACAGCTCCCGCCGCCGTTTCCGGCCGCCGCAGGAACCAGAAGTCCCCGCCGCTGCCTTCAAAGCCGGGAGTATTCACCCAGACATTCAGCTTGTACCGCCCGTCCTGCCCGAACAGGCCCGCCGGCAGATTCAGCGCCGTCTGTCCGCCGGAGACCCGCCGGTCCGTCCGGAAGATTTCCTGCCAGTCCGCGTCCTCCGGGCAATACTCCACCCGGATGCCGCAGTCCCTGGTTCTTTCGTCCAGCCCGATGACGCCCGTCAGCCCCTCCTCCGGGTTCAAAACCGCGGGCAGCCTGGAAAAGTCCGGCGGCGCCAGCCGCCCGTTCTCCGAGGAGAGCACCTGCAGCGCCGCGGACGCAGCTTCCACAAAATTGTCTCCTTCCCGGGAACAGAGCCGGACCGTGTAGTCCCCCGGCTCCGAAACGCTCCAGTTCTCCAGCCATCCGAGGGGGCCGTTCCGATCCTGCCGATCCAGCCATGTGGGATCCTGGTTCTTCTGAATGAAAAAGTACAGCCGGTCCGCCTCCGGCAGGTATCCCGCAATATCCAGGCTTTCCCCGGCCTGTACCTGCGTTTTGCTCAGGCACAGTGCCGTCTCCAGGGGCTGGGCCGGCTCCGTGATCGTAAACTCCAGCCGCGTGGATTTGTTCTGATATCCGAGGGTTCCGGCGAACACATCCATCACATAATGACCGGGCTCATACCAGCAGGCCGGGAAGGTCAGGGTATGGTCCTCCGCAAACTGCAGCTGGTCAAACCACTCCACGGTGTCCTCTTCCCCGGGGATTCCCACGTCCGCCCAGTACCATTCTCCCTGGCCCTGGATGATCTCCGCCTTCAGCCATTCCAGCCCGGAAGCAGTGTTCCCGCCGATCCAGGCCGCCGAAGGCTCCGGAAGCTGGCCCTCGGAGGACACCTGCAGGGTGATCCGATTGCTCTCCGTGCCTCTCTCCCAGTTCGCCTCTTCCTCGTTGGACCAGAGGTCTGTCTCCTCGGGATAATCATCATACCGGGCCTGGATCCAGAATTCATAGGACCCCTCCTGGAGCATCTCCCCATTCCGCTCGAGGAGCGCCGTATTCCAGTCCCGGTTGTTCCAGCATTCCAGAGTCCAGGTCATGTCCCAGTCCGCCCGGAACATCCGTACCGCCGTGGCGCCCGGGGCCTCGATGGTAAAGTTCAGCCGCTCGTTGGCCTGCGCCTCCTGCCGGGCCTCCGTGCTGCCGTTCAGCTTCAGCGTCACCGTGTTTTCCCCTGTTGCCGTCGCCGCTGCCGCACCGGTCCAGACCGCGCAGCAAAGCGCCATCAATAGCGCTGTCAGCAGAATCCAGATTCGCTTTTTCATATTCCGTTCCCCCATGTCCATTTCCGGTTTCAGGTTTCAGGTTTGGATTTTTACAGCTTTTCTGCATTATAGCAAAGCCGGATTCGGAAAAGGGATGCAGGCTGCACACATTTGCATTTTTCCTGAAAAGCTTTTCAGGGCATAGAAAAAAAGCCGCTCTCCCGAGCGGCCCTGAAATGCCTTTTTACCGGTTTCCGTACATCTTTTCGTAGTAATTGCGGTATTCCCCGCTGACGATCTCCTCCCACCAGTCCCTGTTGTCCAGATACCAGCGGATGGTCTTTTTGATGCCGTCGGCGAACTTCGTCTCCGGCAGCCAGCCCAGCTCCCGGTGGATCTTGGTGGGGTCGATGGCGTAGCGCATGTCGTGGCCCTTCCGGTCCGTCACATAGGTGATCAGGCTCTCCGGCT
>CAZRLU010000009.1:0-20317 GCA_964600995.1 uncultured Oscillospiraceae bacterium
CCGCCCGGATAAAGGCCTTGCAGGCGTCAAAGTCCAGCTTTTCCACCTGGAACTGGCGCCCCTCGTGCATGTAGATGGCGTTCTCATGCAGCAGCATGGGCGCGGTGAACCGGTCCATCTCCCCCACCACCCGGTGCCGGGCGGGATCGGTGATGTCGATGATCACAAAGTTCTCCGCCGCAGCGGACCGCAGGGAGATCTCGCTGGCAGGGAAATCCTCCGCCGACCAGTGGTATTTCCCGTCCACGTGATGCAGGATATGCTCCTCGTCCAGGTAGTCCAGCAGCTCCTCCATGCCCGGGGCGTTGCCGAACCGGTCCCCCTCCTCAAAGGGCAGTTCGAAGGCCGCGCATTTCACGTGGCTCATCAGGATGTACAGGTTGTCCGGGTTCAGCAGGGCGTTCTCCGGGCTCTGGTGCAGGAAGTAGTTGGGATGGGTCACGATATACTGGTCGATGGCCGAGGAGGAGGCCACGAAGAAAACGATGCTGGCCCCCTGCCGCCTTCCGGCCCGGCCCGCCTGCTGCCAGGCGCTGGCGATGGTCCCCGGATAGCCGCAGAGCACGCACCCGTCCAGGGCGCCGATGTCGATGCCCAGCTCCAGGGCGTTGGTGGAAACCACCGCGTCCACCTGGCCCGCCCGCAGGCCCCGCTCGATCTCCCGGCGCTCCGTGGGCAGATAGCCGCCCCGGTACCCCCGGACCCGCCCGGCGTTCCCCAGGGGATCCCGCACCATGTCCTTCAGATACTTGGTCAGCACCTCCACCGTCAGCCGGGACCGGGCGAAGGTAATGGCCTGGATCCCGTTCTTCAGCAGCATGCCGCTGATGGACCGGGTCACCGTCAGCGCGCTCTTGCGGATGCCCAGCTGCCGGTTGATCACCGGGGGATTGTAGAACACGAAGTGCCGCTCTCCCATGGGGGCCCCGTTGTTGTCCACCAGGGTCACCGGCCGTCCGATCAGCGTCTCCGCCAGCTCCCTCGGGTTGGCGATGGTGGCGGAGCAGAGGATGAACCGGGGATGGCTTCCGTAGAATTCACACAGCCGCATCAGCCGCCGCAGCACGTTGGCCAGGTTGCTGCCGAAGATGCCGCGGTAGCTGTGGATCTCGTCGATGACGATGTACCGGAGGTTCTCAAACAGCTTCACCCACTTGGTGTGGTGGGGCAGGATGCCGGAATGCAGCATGTCCGGATTGGTGACCACGATGTGCCCCGCCTGGCGCACCGCCTTCCGGGCCGCGGCGGGAGTGTCCCCGTCGTAGGTATAGGTCTTGATATCCACCCCCATCAGCTCGATCAGCTCATACAGCTCGCTGACCTGGTCGGCGGACAGGGCCTTGGTGGGAAACAGATACAGCGCCCGGGCGTCCGGGTTTTCCAGGATCGCCGAGAGCACCGGCAGGTTGTAGCACATGGTTTTCCCCGACGCGGTGGGCGTAACCACGGTCACGTCCTCTCCCCGGGCGGTGGCCTCCACGCTTTCCGCCTGATGGGAATACAGCTGGTGGATCCCTCTCCGGGCCAGCGCCGGCCGGAGCCTTTCGTCCAGGCAGGCGGGAAAATCCACCATCCGGGCGGGCCGGGGCGGAATCACTTCCCATCTGGTCACATTCTCCATAAAGCTTGCATCCTGCCGAAGCCGGTCCGCCAGCTGCGTAACGTTCATGCCTTCCCTGTTTCCTTTCCTGGTCGGTGTTGTGGGATTCTCTGTGTCGCGGAGGTTTCTCCGCCGGGGTCCCGGAAGGATGATTCGCCGTTCCCCCTGGAAAAACCTTCCTGAAAACTCCCGGAAAAAGCCTCCCGGAATTTTCCTGTTGCAAGCCCCTTCCGGATGGAGTATGCTGTTCTCCGGAAAAGCCGGATGCGGTCTGATGAAAGGATGATGAATATGATGCGAATCAACAAGCTGTTTTCCCTGCTGCTGGTCCTGCTTCTGCTGCCCCTGGCCAGCCTCTCCGAAGCCCCGGAGGCGGAGCATCCCGTGGTGGTGCTGCGTACCGCCCAGGACGGGGAAATCTGGCTGGAGCTCTTTCCGGAAACGGCCCCGGCCACGGTGGAAAACTTTCTGAAGCTGGTGGACAGCGGGTTCTACAACGGCCTCACCTTTCACCGGATCATTGCCGGCTTCATGGCCCAGGGCGGCGATCCTCTGGGAAACGGCACCGGCGGCAGCGAAACGAACATCCCCGGGGAGTTCTCCTCCAACGGCTTTGAAAACCCCCTGGCCCACAAGCGGGGCGTCATCTCCATGGCCCGCTCCTCCGATCCGAACAGCGCCTCCAGCCAGTTCTTCATCATGCATGCCGACGCCTCCCACCTGGACGGCAGCTATGCGGCCTTCGGCCAGGTGATCGCCGGCATGGGCGCAGTGGATGCCATGTGCCTGAACACCCATGTGACCGATTCCAACGGCACCGTCCCTCCCGAGGATCAGCCCGTGATCCTGGAGGCGGTCCGGGGAACCCGGGAGGAAGCGGAAGCCGCTGCGGCCCGGGAAGCGGAAAACGGCCGCGCCGGCGGCGTCTTCGACGATCCCACCACCGGGGTTTCCTTCCCCGTGCCCGAGGGTTGGTCCCTGCAGGGCGGCGTCAACGGAACCTGGACCTTCTCCGATGGTTCGGATACCTTCCGGCTCACCACCATCGACTTCTGGCGCCAGCTGGGCAAAGCCGGCCAGGATCAGTATGCATCCAGCGGCTATGACCGTGCCGCCTTCATCAGCGTCGGTTTCCGTTCCGCCTTCGCTTCCATGATCGGCCTCCAGGCGGATCAGCTAGGAGAGGAAACGGTCGGAGACGTCCTCTGGTACACTGCCTCCCAGGAGTCCGCTGTCTACCGTTTCGGCGCGCAGAACGGAACCATCCTGATCTTTGAGGCGGCCCCGGGCGCTTCCGCCGATGCGGTGGAAGCCATCCTGCCCCTCCTGAAGGTGGAGTGACCTCTGCCGGTCCCTCCCCGCTGGAATCCGGAAGCTTTTCTCCCTGTTTCACGGAATCCGGATATACGTCCGGCCGCCCCTTTCGGGCGGCCGGTTTTTGATCCCGGAACCGGAAGCTCACAGCAGCAGCTCCGCCCTGCGGATGATATGGTCCTGGTAGCATTTATCCAGCTCCACGAAGTATCCGCTCCATCCCCAGACCCGCACGATCAGGTTCCGGTAGTTCTCCGGATGCTTCTGGGCGTCCAGCAGCCGGTCCCGGTTCACGGTGTTCAGCTGCAGCTGATGCCCTCCCCGCTGGATGAACATGCGCACCAGCATGGCCGTCTTCCGGATGGACTCCTCCTGGGAGAAGACGCTCTCGGAAAACTCGATGGTCAGGGGGCCGCCGTTGATGGCTTCAGAGAGATCCGGCCGGGTAAAGGATTTGATCAGGGAAACGGGTCCCCGCAGGCGGATGTTCAGGGAGGGGGCATAGTTGGCCGGCAGCGGCACCCCTGCTTCCCGCCCGTCGGCGGTGGCTCCCAGCTCCGCCGCATGGGTGATGTAGTACATGGCGGAGCCGGTCCCGGCCCGGATAATCCCGCCCCTCTCGTTTTTCAGCCCCTTCAGGGCGTCGGAGAAATCCGCCAACAGCCGGCAGGCATACCGGTCCGCCTCCTCCTCGTCATTTCCCATCTTGGGGCAGTGATACTTCAGCCGGTCCCGGAGCTCCTCCTCCCCTTCAAAGTTCCCGTCCATGGCCGCCAGCAGCCGCTGTGGGGTCACGTCCCCGTGGAACACCGCCGCGTCCACCGCCGCCAGCATGTCCGCCGCCGGGGCCAGGCCCGTTCCGTGGAAACCCCAGTTGTTGTACCGGCAGCCCAGGGAGATATCCTGCTCCCGCTCCGCGCATCCTTCAAAGAACAGGGACAGATAGGGCGAGGGGATGATGTACAGGTTCCTGCGCTCCGCGAGAATCTTCCGGGCCTCCTCCCGGATCCGCTCCCGGAGCTTTGCCAGGAGGGTCTCCATGTCCCCGCAGCCCGGCAGCTCCTTCCGGATCACCTCGTCCGTCAGGTTGGCCAGGGGCATCGCCCCGATGTTGGGAATCTCCATGCCCCGTCCCGGGATGATGAATTCCCAGCAGGCCGCCACCACGTAGTTGCGGGCGTCCGCCCGCTCATAGCCCAGGGCCTCCAGGGCGGGAATAACCACATCGTCGTTTTCATACTGGGGAAACCCCAGCCCCAGCCGGGTCAGCTCCGTCCCCTTCTCATAGATCTCCAGGGGCGTGTTTCCGTTCACCCGCAGATTGATTTTGGGATCGATCAGCCGCAGCTCTCCGCAGGCCTCCAGGCACATTTCCGACAGCCGGTTGTACCCGTCCGTCCCCTCCGGCGTCATTCCGCCCAGCACCATGCTCTGCCCGTTGTCCCCCTGCTGCATGCCGGGATACAGGTCGCTGTCCCGGTTGCAGGCCAGGAAGAAGGCCTCCAGCAGCTCGAAGGCGCTTTCCTCCGTTTCCCGGCCCGCCTCCAGATCCGCCTGCAGATAAGGCATCATGTACTGGTCAAAGCGCCCCAGGGTGTTGTGGTAATCTCCCTCGCACCACATGCAGTAATGCAGGATTCGCAGGCTCTGCAGCGCTTCCCGGAAAGTGGAGGCTCCCCGGGCAGGCACCCGGTGAAGCACCTCCGCCAGCTCCTCCATCCCCGCCTCCCGGGCGGCTTTCTCATAGCGGCCCGTCAGCTTCAGCACGGCCCGGATGGAGCGCTTCATGGCCCGGTGATAGGCCCCGTCCCCCAGCCGATCCGCCTCCGCCTCCAGCCCGCCGGCGATCAGCCTGCCGTAGTCCGGGGAAAGGTTGCTGACGTTCCCCAGCTCATGGATGTAGTGGGTGGCGCAGATCTCCTCCCATTCCGCCGGATCATAGATGCCCGGCAGGTTCGGCACCGTCCGGGTGAAGGCGATCAGCTCCCCGGGAAAGAGCAGCGGCTTCTCCAGCTCCAGCGCGGTTTCCAGCCTCGCGGCCGTCCGCTCAAAGTCCTTCATTTCCTTCCGGCGATAGGCCTTCTCCACCCCCTCCGGCACGGGGATCCGCGCGGCGTGGTGGGTCTTGTCCCATTGCAGACGTTTCAGCTCCTGTATCCGGTCCGTCATGCCTGATCTCCTCCGTTTTCCTTTCTCAGCGAAACCTTTGGAAGGGAATTCCCAAGGCTTCGAAAATCTCCGTATGCATCTCCGGCTCCCTGGTCTCGTCAAATCCGGGAAGATACTTTTCCCCGATCATCTCATACTTCGCGCCGGCCGCCCGCTGATAGGGCAGCACGTCCACCCGGACGAGACTTTTCGCTCCCCGGACCAGCTCCGCCGCCGCAGCGAAATGCGCCTCGTTGTCGTTCACCCCCGGGATCACCGGCATCCGCAGGATGAAGGGCGTATCCCCCTCCCGCAGCATCTCCGCGTGCCGCCGGATCCGCTCTTGGGAGACCCCGGTGTAGCGCCGGTGGGCCTCCGGGTCCGAAACCTTCCAGTCCATCATCACCAGGTCGCACGCCGCCATCACCTCCCGGAAGACCCGGTCGGAGCAGTATCCGCTGGTCTCCACGGCGGTATGGACGCCCGCCAGATGCCGGATGGTTTCGGAAACGAAATCCCACTGCATCAGGGGCTCTCCTCCGGAGAAGGTCACGCCCCCGCCGCTCTCCTCATAGACGTCCCGGTCCTTCAGGAGCCGCCGGGCCAGCGTCTCCGCCTCCCAGGCCTCCCCCACGATCCTCCGGAAGCCGCCCCGGCAGACGGGAACGCACTTTCCGCAGGCGATGCATTGATCCGGATGTTCGCACACCCGCTCGCAGGCCCCGCAGTGAACGCAGGCCGCACGGCTCACCATCAGCTGGGGCTTCGGCTCCAGGCCCTCCGGGTTGTGGCACCACCGGCAGCGCAGCGGACAGCCCTTCATGAACACCGTGGTCCGGATGCCGGGCCCGTCAAAAACCGCGAATTCCTTGATGTCAAAAACAACGCCCGTCATATCGCAAACACACCGTCCCGTCCCGGCCGTCCTCCCGGCTTTCGCCGGAAATCTCCTGTGTTTCCGGGGTTTCTCCCCGTTTCGTCCTGTTCTCTTTCCGTCTGGCTCCATGGTATCACAGATGGCGGAAATGTCAACTTTCTTTCCCCGTCATCGCTTTCTTTTTCTTTCCCCCGGAGTTTTTTCATCCGTCTTCCGGGGCCGATTCTCTGCCCTGCTCGGATTTTTCCCCGCCGCCCTTTCTTTTTATTCTGCCCGCATCCCCTCTGCCGGAAGGAATCCGCCTCCCTCCCGGAGAACTGTCTATTCTGTCGTCATAAGAAGGAACTGCGGAAAGGAGCGGACATAAATGCCTGTGGATCTGAATGCCATGCCGAAGCTGGGCTTCGGTCTGATGCGCCTGCCAGAGACGGACGGGAAAATCGACCTTCCCCATGTGTGCCGCATGGTGGATGAATATCTGAACGCCGGGATGAACTACTTTGACACCGCCTACGTATATCACGGCGGGAATTCCGAAAAGGTCGTGAAGGAAGCGCTGGCAAAACGCCATCCCCGGGAAAGCTTCATGGTTGCCACGAAGCTGCCCGCCTGGAGCCTCCACAGCGAAGCGGACCGGGACCGGATCTTCAAGGAGCAGCTGGAGCGCTGCGGGCTGGACTACTTCGATTTCTACCTGCTCCACTCCGTGGAGGACGGCGGCAACGGCGATACCTATGACCGGCTGAACTGCTGGGAATGGGGCCGGCAGAAGAAGGCGGAGGGAAAGATCCGCCACTTCGGCTTCTCCTTCCATGGCACGCCGGAATATCTGGAGCGCCTGCTGGATGTCCATCCCGAGGTGGAGTTCGTGCAAATCCAGCTGAACTATGCCGACTGGGGAAATCCGGTGGTTCAGTCCGGGCGGCTGTATGAGATTCTTAGCAGCCGGAAGATTCCCATGATCATCATGGAGCCCGTCAAGGGCGGAACTCTGGCCCGGCTGGCGCCGGAGCTGGAGGCGAAGTTCAGGGCCGCCCGGCCCGATGCTTCCGCCGCCTCCTGGGCCCTTCGGTTCGTGGGCTCCCTCCCCGGGGTCATGACCATTCTCTCCGGGATGAGCTCCGAGGAGCAGATGCGGGACAACATCGCCACCTTCTCTCCCTTCGTGCCCCTGTCCGAAGAGGAAAGGAAGCTGGTGGAGGATGTGACGGCTCTCATGCTCAATGTGCCCCAGATCGGCTGCACCGCCTGCCGCTACTGCACCGACGGCTGCCCCATGCACATCTCCATTCCCGATGTGTTCCGCGCCGTCAACACCATGGACCTCTATCACGATGAGTTCCGGCCGAAGAATTTCTACCAGGGGCTCCTGGGCCAGGGCTTCGGGCGTGCCGGGGACTGCATCGGCTGCGGTCAGTGCGAGGGCGTCTGCCCCCAGCACCTGCCCATCATCGATCTGCTGAAGAAAGCCTCCGCCCGCCTGGACGGATAAAAAAAGAGACGAGAAGGGACATTCCCTGATCGTCTCCCTTCAGGGCGGTCCGACTCTCCCCCCACGTCACATTTTTTCTCAAAAAGCGGGAAGCCGTACAGTTTCCCGCATTATTTTTGTCCCTCCGCCTCCCGTTTTTCCCGGGAGCTTTCCGCGGAATCAGGATTCCTTGGCCTTTCCGGCGATCCGGACGATCAGGTCCAGAACCTTCATGTACAGCCAGAGCACCGTGAAGATCAGCCCGAAGGCGGCGGACCACTCATACTCCTTGGGATAGCCTTCCCGCACGCAGTTGTCAATCGTGGTAAAGTCGCTGATCAGGAACATGGAGGCAATCAGGATGCCCACCAGGTCCACCACGATCATCAGGCCGACGTTGTGGGTCATGGACAGCACCAGGGGCCGGGTGGCGGGAATCAGGGATCCCACCAGGGTGAACACTCCGAAGGCAATGGATCCCAGGATCAGGCAGAACAGCACCACCTGGAACTTCCCGTTGGCCTGAACCTTTCCGGAGGTATAAAGCCAGCTCATGATCCCGATCACCGCCATAGTCACGATCAGGGCTTCCAGCCCCAGATACTCATATCCCTTCAGGGCTGTGAAGACCATGAAGGAAATCACATAGCCCTGGGCGACGGCATAGATGCTGCCGGTCACGGGCACCGTTCTGCGGACAAAGATGCCGGTCAGCTCCGCGGCGAATCCGCCGATCACCACCACCAGCAGGATCATGGCTTCCTTCATCGTGATGGACATGGTGAAGCCCTTGAAAAACTCAAAGGACTGCCAGGCGGGCTCGTTCACCATCGCCGTCCGCACCAGAATCTGCAGCATAATTCCAATGAGGGTCAGCAGCAGGAAGAAGCTGGTCTTCGCCGCAATCCCCCGATAGGTGGCGGCGTTGGTATCCGTCCGCTCCGTCACCTTGCTCAGCCTGCTCAGCACCGGGTTCGCCCGGAGAAAGCTTCTGTCTCTCGTTGTTTCTGTTCCCATCATGCTCATTTTTGATCTTCTCCTTTTACTTCATCGGTTCCGTCCGGGCGTCTTTCCTCCCGGGCTCCGGTCGTTTTTTTATTTCCCCGAAAGGCTTCGTGCCTTTCGACATGAGGATATACGTCTTCCCGGAAGGCGGTGGCAGCGCTGTGGCGAATTTTCCCGGACTTTTTTCATTTCTTTTTTTAACCTCCGAAAAAGCCATCCCCGGCAGCTGCCGGAGATGGCTTTCTCTGTTTCGTCCCGATTCTGCGGATCCGGAATATTCCCGGTTCCTCAGGAAGCGGCTTTCCCCGTCTCATTCATAGTCATAGAAGCCGTGGCCGGTTTTGCGCCCCAGCTTTCCTTCCTTCACCATGCCTTCGATCAGGTCATAGCAGTCCGGCTTGGTGCCGCTGCTCTTGTACATGGCCTTCATCAGGTCGTAGGACAGGTCGATGCCCGTCAGGTCCATCAGCCGGAAGGGTCCCATGGGATATTTCAGCCCTTCCTCACAGGCGATGTCCACCTCCTGGGGCGTCAGATAGCCATTCTGCACCAGATACCGGGCCTCCTGGTTCACCACGCCGGTGATCCGGTTGGCCGCAAAGCCGCTGATCTCCTTCTTCATCAGGATCGGGATCTTCCCGATGCTCCGGCAGAATTCATACACTGCCTTGCCCGTTTCCTCCGAGGTGTGCGGTCCCTGCACCACCTCCACAAATTTCAGCACCAGCGCCGGGTTGTAGAAATGGCAGTTGCACAGCCGGGAGGGATCCCGGAAGCAGCCCTTGAACAGGGAGGAAACCATGTAGCTGGAGTTGGTGGCCACCAGGGCGTCCGGCCGGATGATGCCGTCCAGCTTTTCAAACAGCTCCTTCTTCGCCTCATAGACCTCCACGATGGCCTCGATGATCAGATCCGCGTCCGCCGCGGCGGCCTGCATGTCCTCTGTCACCGAGAACCGGGCCTTCGTCGCGGCCACCTGCTCCTCCGTCATCCGACCCTTGGCGATCCGCCCGGCCAGGTATTCCTCCTCCCAGGCCCGGACCTTCTCCGGAACGCCGGGGAAGGAATCGTAAACCTTCACCTCATACCCGTGAATCGCCGCGCAAAGTCCGATCTGCCGTCCCATCTGTCCGCCGCCGGCCACGCATACCCTTTTGATTTCCATCTTGCTTTCTCCTCCCTATGTTCATCTTCTCAGGTTCTCCAGGATGGCGGTGGTTCCGTGGCCTCCGCCGCAGCAGGAAGAAATGATGCCGTAACGGCCGCCGGTTTTCTTCAGCTGGTTCATGGCAAACATCGCCAGCCGTGCGCCGGAGGCGCCGTTGGGATGGCCGATGGAGATCGCACCGCCGTTGGGGTTCCATTTCTCCTGATCGATTGTTTTGCCCGTCTGGCTTTCCATCTCCCGGATCACGGAGAGCTGCTGGGCCGCGAAGGCCTCGTTGCACTCGATGACGTCCACATCCTCCAGGGAAAGGCCCGCTATCTTCAGCGCCTTCAGATTGGAGTAGGCCGGTCCGATGCCCATCAGGTCCTCCTGCACGCCGCAGTGGGCTCCGCCCACCCAGCGGGCCAGGGGCTTGTATCCCAGTTCCTCCGCCTTTTTCGCCGTCATGACCAGCAGGAAGGCCGCGCCATCGTTTCTTCCCGAAGCGTTGCCCGCGGTGGTCACCCCGTCCGCATGCACCGGCCGCAGCCGGGCCAGCCCCTCCATGGTGGTGCTGGGCCGGGGAAACTCGTCCGCCGTGACCGTGGTTTCCGGCGTCTTCCGGGTTGCCGGAATGGTGACGGGAATCACCCCTGCCCCGGCAATGCCCTTCTCATAGGAGGCCTTCAGCCGGGCCTGGGAGCGGCAGGCATAGGCGTCAGCCTCCTCCCGGGTCACCTTCCACTTCGCCGCCATCCGGTCGCTGACCGTGATCATGTCCACGTTCCGGTCCGGGTTCGGGGTCAGCCCCTGGGCGATGGGATAGGGCGGAATCAGGGAATACTGGGGCCGGGACATGGGGAATTTCGCTGTCATCGTGCTGTAGGATTCCATGCCGCCCACGATGGCGACCTCCGTCATGCCCGCCATAATCCGCCAGGCTGCGTGGTTCAGGCTGGTGATGGCGCTGCCGCACTGCATCTCCACAAAGATGCCGGAGGTTTCCACGGGCAGCTTGGACTGCAGCACGATGTACCGGGCAATGGCCTTGGTGTTCGCGTCCCCCAGGGCGCAGCCGCAGATCAGGCTGTCCACCTTGCCCCATTCCAGGATCCCGGTTTTGTCGATCAGGGCGTCCACCGTCATCGCGGCCAGATCCGTGGCCGTGAACTGCTTCAGGCTGCCGCCGAAGTTGCCGAAGGGAGTTCTCAGTCCGTCAATGATTACGATATCCATCGTCTGTCCCTCCATTACTTCCTCAGATTTTCAATCACGGTGGTCGTCCCGTGGCCCCCGCCGCAGCAGGAGCTGAACAGACCGTACCGTCCGCCCCGGCGCGCCAGCTCCCGTATGGCGAACATGCAGATCCGCGCTCCGGAAGCGCCGTTGGGATGCCCGATGGCGATGGCGCCGCCGTTGGGGTTCCATTTCTCCTGATCGATGGGCAGGCCGCTCTGCTTCTCCATCTCCCGGATCACGGAAAGCTGCTGGGCCGCGAAAGCTTCGTTGCACTCGATGACATCCAGGTCGGCCACCGTCAGCCCGGCCCGCTTCAGAGCCAGCAGATTGGAATGGGCCGGCCCGATGCCCATCAGGCTCGGCCGGACGCCGATATCCGCCCCGGTCACCCAGCGGGCCAGGGGCTCATAGCCCAGCTCCTTCGCCTTCTCCGCGCTCATCATCAGCACGAAGGCCGCGCCGTCATTCCGCCCTGAGGCATTTCCCGCCGTGGTCACGCCCTCCGGATGCACCGTCCGTAGCTTGGCCAGCCCCTCCATGGTGGTGTTCGGCCGCGGAAACTCGTCCTTGTCGATGATGATCTCCGGGGTTTTCCGGGTCGCCGGAATCGTATAGGGGATGATCTCATCCCCGGTGATGCCCTTCTGATAGGCCTCCGCCAGCCGGTGCTGGGACCGGCAGGCATATTCGTCCGCCTGCTCCCTGGTCACACCCCAGACCGAGGCCATCCGGTCGCTGACCATCGTCATCGGGATGTCCTCCTCCTGCTGGGGCGCCAGTCTCGGCGTGATCGGGATCGGAGGCTGCAGGGTATAAGGCGGAATGTTCATGGAAAAATCGATGCACATGGTGCTGTAGGATTCCATGCCGCCGACGATCATCACATCTCCGTAGCCCGCGCCGATCATCGCCGCCGCGTGGTTGATGGCGGTGATGGCGCTGCCGCACTGCATTTCCACATAATGGGCCTCCGTCTCCTCCGGCAGGCCCCCCAGCAGCGCTGCATACCTGGCCGGATCCGCGGATTTCATATCCCGCAGCGCGTTACCCGCCAGGAAGGCGTCCACCTTTCCCCGCTCCAGGATTCCCGTCCGCTTCGTCAGTCCCCGGATCACAAACCCTGCGATCTCCGTCGCGCTCAGCTCCCGCAGCCCGCCGCCCAGATTGCAGAAAGCGGAGCGGGCCCCGTCCACAAAAACTACTTCTCGCACTGCCTCTTCCCTCTCTTCCTCTTCGGATTTATCCCTGGGATTTCCCGTCAAACAGATGGCATGCCACGAAATGGCCCGGCCTTTCCTCCCGGAGCTCCGGCTCCGTCCGGTGGCACTCCTCCCTCGCGTAGGGGCACCTGGGCGCGAAGCGGCAGCCCGGCTTGGGCTCGATGGGCGAGGTGATCTCCCCCTTCAGCAGGTTCCGGATCCGATTCCGCTGGCCGATTTCCGGAACCGGGATCGCCTGCAGCAGTGCCTGGGTGTAGGGATGCAGCGGATGATCAAACAGATCGTCCGTACCGGATTTCTCGATCATCTGTCCCAGATACATCACGGCGATGTCGTCGGAAATGTGCTTCACCACCGCCATGTTGTGGGTCACAAACAGATAGGTCAGCCCCATCTGATCCTGCAGATCCATCATCAGGTTCAGTACCTGGGCCTGAATGGACACATCCAGGGCGGAGACGGGCTCGTCGCACACGATGAACTTCGGGTTCATCGCCAGGGCTCTGGCAATGCCGATCCGCTGGCGCCGCCCCCCGTCCATCTCATGAGGATACATGTTTGCGAAGCGCTTCCCCAGGCCCACCGTGTCCATCAGCTCCTCCACCCGGTGGCTGATCTCCTCCCGGGTCTGATAGATGCGCTGGATCTTCAGGGGCTGGGCGATGATCTCGGCCACCGTGTCCCGCGGGTTCAGAGAGGAGTAGGGATCCTGGAAGATGATCTGCATCTCCTTGCGCAGCGGCTTCATCTCCTCCGCGCTCAGGTTCTGGATCTCCCTGCCCTCAAAGAGCACCTTGCCGGAGGTGGCCTTGTGCAGGCCCAGGATGGTCCGCCCCAGGGTGGATTTCCCGCAGCCGGACTCGCCTACAATGCCCAGGGTTTTCTTCGCCTCCAGGGTGAAGCTGACGTTGTCCACCGCGTGAAGCTTGCCATAGGGGGTGTCAAAGTACTTCTTCAGCTGCACGCACTCGATGACCGGCACGCTCATGCTTCCGCCTCCTTTCCCTGGATCCCGTCCTGCCACGTCTCCCCCCGGTGGCACATGATCTGATGGCTGCCCCGGGCATAAACCTTCGGCGCCTCCCGGGCGCATCTCTCCGTGGCGTAGGGGCACCGGGGATGGAAACGGCAGCCCTTCGGCAGATCCGTGGGATCCGGCGTCATGCCCTGGATGGGATTCAGCCGGGGCGTCTTCACCCTCAGGTTGGGAATCGCGTTGAACAGTCCCTCCGTATAGGGATGATGCAGCCCGCCCCGGTCAAAGATCTCCTCCAGCGTGCCGTACTCCACGATCTCCCCGGCATACATGATCGCCACCTTGTCACAGAAGGAAGCCACGATCCCCAGGTCGTGGGTGATCATCAGGATGGAGGAATTCAGCGTGTCCCGCAGCTCCTGCATCATGTCGAGCACCTGGGCCTGGATCGTTACGTCCAGCGCCGTCGTCGGCTCGTCCGCGATCAGCAGCTCCGGCCTGCAGGCGATGGCGATGGCGATGATGACCCGCTGCTTCATGCCGCCGGAGAACTGGTGAGGAAACTCGTCCTGCCTGCTGGCAGGGATGCCCACCGTCTCCAGGATCTCCCCCACTCTTTTCCGCAGCTGCTCTTTGGGCATCCTGCCTTCATGGATGGTCAGCACCTCGCCGATCTGCTCCCCCACCCGGTAAACCGGGTTCAGGCTCGTCATGGGGTCCTGGAACACCATGGAGATCTGCTTGCCCCGCATCTTCCGCAGCTCCGCCTTTTTCATCTTCAGCACGTCCCGGCCCTTGAAAAGGATCTCTCCCTCCACCCGGGAAACATACTGGGGCAGCATGTTCATGATGGAAAGGGCCGTGGTGGTTTTTCCCGCGCCGGTTTCCCCCACCAGCCCCAGGGTCTCCTTCTGGGCGATGTCCAGGGTGATCCCGTTCACCGCTTCGGACACCTCCCAGCCCACCACATACCGCACCCTCAGATTTTTGATCTGCAGCAGTTTTTCACTCATCTTCATGCCCTTCCCTTCAGCTTCGGGTCGAAGGCGTCCCGCAGCGAATCGCCGAGAATGTTGATGGCCAGGGCCGTCATCGCCAGGAACAGCCCCGGGAACATGACCACATAGGGATAGAACTGATAGTTCTGCAGTCCCTCCGCCAGCATAGCGCCCCACTCGGGGGTGGGCGGCTGGGCTCCCAGTCCCAGGAAGGAAAGGGTGGATCCCAGCAGGATCATGTAGGAAACATTCATGGTGAACTGGATCAGGATCTGGCTGACCACGTTGGGAATCAGATCATGCCGCATGATATGCCAGTGGGACGCCCCCTGAGCCACCGAGGATTCGATGAACTCCTGGCTGGAAACGCTCAGCGCAGCCGCCCGCAGAGTTCTGGCGAAGCCCGGCGTCGCGCCGAAGGCCAGGGCCAGAATGGTCTGGGGAATTCCAACCCCCAGTCCCGCGATGATGGCCAGCGTCACCAGCAGCGAGGGCATCGCCATCCAGATGTCCAGGATCCGCATGATGATGTCGTCCACCTTCCCGGGGAAATAGGCCGCTGTAACGCCGATCAGCGTGCCGGCGATGGCCGCGATGGTGGCGGAGCCGAAGCCGATCAGCAACGAGATTCTCGTTCCGTGCAGCGTCCTGGCAAACTGGTCCCGGCCGTACATGTCCGTGCCGAAAAGATAGGCCGGTCCCGGGCTCTGGAAGCGCTCGGGAATCGAAAGGGTCACCGCCTTGGAATAGGGCACGATCAGGTCCGCAAACAGCACGATCACCAGCAGCAGGAGCAGGATCAGCATCGCAAAAACCGCCCGCGGATTATGCAGCAGCCGGATGCCCACCTCGCCCCAGACGCTGACGCCCTTGGCGCCTCTGTTCCTCTTCATCCTCTCGCCTCCGTCCCTTTTCCGGCGGTCTTCCCCTTCGCCGCCTTTCTGCCTCCGGTGATGAAGCGGGCCTTCAGCCTGGGATCCACCGCCGCGTAAAGCAGGTCCACAATCAGCATCATGAACAGGAAGAACAGCGCCAGGAAAACCAGGGAGCCCATGACCTCCGGGATGTCCTTCCGCTGGATAGCCGTCACGATCATGACCCCCAGGCCGGGAATCGTGAACACCTGCTCCACCACAATCGCACCGCCCATCAGCCCGGACAGGGTCGTGCCGGTGATGGTGATCAGTGTCAGGGTGGAGTTCCGGAAGGCATGCTTCCAGACCACTGCGCTCTCCGAGCAGCCCTTGGCCCGGGCCGTCCGGATGTAGTCCTGGCGGATGCTGTCCAGCATGATGCTCCGGGTGTACCGAAGATAGCTGGCCGTGTTTCCCAGCGCCAGCGTCACCGTCGGCAGCACCCAGGCCTTCCAGCCTCCGGAGGCCACCCCCATGGCCGGGAACCAGCCCAGCCGGGAGGAAAACTCCAGCAGCAGAAGGAGCCCCAGCCAGAAGATTGGCAGCGCTCCCAGCGCCATGGAAAGCACGGAAAACACGCTGTCGGCGATGGAGTACTGCTTCGTGGCGCACAAAACCCCCAGGGGAATGCCCACCACGATCGCCACTCCCAGGCTCAGAAGGGAGAGCCGCAGCGTATAGGGAAAGCGCACCATGATCTCCTGAAAGACCGGACGGTTCGTGTAGTAGGAGTTTCCAAAATCGCCCTGCACCGCCTTCACCAGCCACTTGAGGTAGCGGACGGGCAGCAGGTCATAGAATCCCAGCTCCCGGTTCAGCGCTTCCACTTCCTCCGGCGCTACGTCAATTCCCAGGATGATCCGGGCGGGATCCACCGGCGTGATGTTGATCAGCAGGAAGACCATCGCCGTGACGATGAGCATCGTCGGAATCATCAGCAGGACGCGTTTGACAATGTACTTGCCCATGTATGCTCCCTTCCCCGTCCGGAGCGGCCGACGGAACCGCTCCGGACGGATCGAAAAAACCGGTTCGGGTCAGCTCTTCCCGCCCCCGGGAAGAGCTTTCTGCGTTATTCGGTCCAGGCCGAGTAGCACACCTTGGACCAGCCGCACAGGGGCTCCATATCCATGCCGGTCAAGCCCTTGGTGGCAAAGTAGTGGGTGTTGTTCTGCCACATGGGAACGTACAGGCACTCACTCAGGGTGATCTGATTGATCATCTCCAGATACTTCTTCTGGTCGTCCGTGTTCGGGGCCGCGATGGCGCCCAGGCACAGGTTGTCCAGGTCCTCGGTGGTATAGCGGCTGTAGTTGTAGGCGCCGTCGGAGCGGAACAGTCCCCACATGGCCGTGCCGGGATTCGCCAGGCTCGTGGTGTACTCGCAGTACATCATGTCGTAGTCATAGGCGGCGGACCGGGAATAGGAGGTGGCCGTGTCCACGCCGTCCATGCGCACGTTGATGCCGACGGCCATCAGGTAGGCCTGCACCGTGGTAGCCCAGGCGGTGGTGCGCTGCGCGGTGGTGCTGTAGAGCAGCCCGATGGGCTCTCCGTTGTATCCGGCTTCCTTCAGCAGCGCCATGGCCTTCTCGGGATCATAGGGATACTGGGGAACCTGCTCGGTATAGCCCAGCGCGTCCGTGGGGAAGATGGACAGGGTCGTGGTGGCCAGGCCGCCGGTCACCGCCACGTTCACCATGTTGGAGTCAATGGCGTATTCGATGGCTTCCCGGATCTTCTTGTTGGCCAGCACGCCCCGGGTGGTGTTCATCATCAGGGAGGCGGTGCTGGAGATGGTCACCGGGCCGTTCACGTAATTTGGATCGTTGATGAAGAGGTTGTAATCATCGATGGTCGTCGCCACATACAGGTCCAGGTCCCCGTGCTGCAGCGCCACCCGGGCGGCGGTCATGTCGCTCATCACCGTGTAATTGATGGTCTTGATGGCCGGGGCTCCGCGCCAGCCTTCGTCGAAGGAGGTCAGGATAATGCCGCGTCCGGGTTCCCATTTTTCCATCTTGTAGGCGCCGGTGCCCACGATGGTTTCGGGCGCCTTGTCGCCGTACTGCTCCACCAGCTTCTTGTTCACGATGCTCATGCTGGCGGTGGCCAGCAGCGCGGGAAGCCGGGGCGCACTGTACTGGTTCGTGATCTTGACGGTGTAGTCATCCACCTTCTGCACATCGGCGATGAAGTTGACCCGCATCATGGTGACCGCGGAGGCCCGCATACGGTTGATGGAGAAAATCACGTCGTCCGCATTCAGGATGTCCCCGTTCTGCCACGGCACATTCTGCCGGATGTGGAAGATGTACTCCGTATAGTCGTCGTTGACCTCGAAGCTCTCGCACAGGGAGGGCTGGGGATGCTCATAGTCGCCGTTCACGATTTCAAACAGGTTGTCGTAGATCTGGTACATGACGTTCATGTCATAGGTGCTGGTGCTGTAATGAGGATCCAGATGCGTCGGCTCCTGATACAGCTGCAGGTTGATGTCCGTCCGGGGCTCCGCCAGGGCAGCGCCGGGGCCAAAGGCCGACAGGGCCAGCAGCATCACCAGCAGAAGGGACAGGTACTTTTTCATTTCAGTTTCTCTCCTTTTCTCTTTTATTTCATCGCACACAGCCGTCATCCGTGAGCGATTGAATTCTTTCCTCATCGTATCCGATTTCCTCCAGAATCCGCCGGGTATCGGCCCCCACCCCCGGGCAGGGCTTCACCTTCCGCACCCCGTAGTCGCTGAACTGCAGCGGTACCGTGGGAATCTTCACCCGTTTCCCGTTGGAGAAGGTCACCGTTTCCAGGTAGCCGTTTTCCAGGATCTGCGGATCTTCCCCCGCCTCCAGGGCCGACTGCACCGGCGCGAAAACCATGTCCCGCTCCCGCATCTGCTCCATCCAGTACGCCCGGGGCCGGGTGAGCATCACCTTCTCCAGCCGGTTCGCCAGGCCTTCGCACACCTCCCAGGCCCGCAAGGCCCCCTGGTTCTGATACCGCGGATCCTCCTTGATGTCCTCAAAGCCGAAAACGTCACAGGCGTTATGAAAATCCTTCCGGTAATCCAGTCCCAGGCACAGCCATTTTCCGTCCGCGCACCGGTAGGCCCGGTAGAACATGTTGTAATTCCATTTCTCCGGCAGCGGAATCGGATCCCCGATGCTTTCCTGGGCCGGAATGATGTTCCGCCCGTTGGCCCAGACCCCGGAATGCAGCAGGGAGGTGGTCACGAAGGTCCCGTGCCCGGTGGTCTCCCTTCCCAGGATCGCCGCCAGGATTCCCGCCGCGAAATAGCCCGCGCAGAACAGGTCTCCCAGGCCGTAGGC
Organism: uncultured Oscillospiraceae bacterium; assembly: GCA_964600995.1. Taxonomy (GTDB): domain Bacteria; phylum Bacillota; class Clostridia; order Christensenellales; family Aristaeellaceae; genus Aristaeella. Next base: position 18,236 of record CAZRLU010000009.1, read on the forward strand.
CGGCTCATACAGCCGGCGGGAGTCGTCCAGGTGCCCGTCCAGCATGGCGCCGCTCCGGCTCCAGAAGCCGGTCATGTCGTATCCCGGCAGGTCCGTGTCCTCTCCCTTCTGCCCGTACCCGCTGAAGTGGGCGTAGATCAGCCGGGGAAACCGCCCCTTCAGGGATTCATAGTCCAGCCCTTCCTTCACCAGGCTTTTGTACCGGATGTTGGTCACCAGCGCGTCCGCGCCCTCCAGCAGCTTCAGGAAAACCTCCCGTCCTCCCTCGGTTTTGATGTTGACGGAAATGTATTCCTTGTTGGCATTGCAGTTGGTGAAGCAGTAGGATTCAGGCTTCAGCGTCGGCAGCGCATCCTGATACCGGGTGGCGTCGCCGGTCCGGCTTTCCACCTTGATCACCCGGGCCCCCAGATCCGCCAGGGTCCGGCAGGCCGAAGGCGCTGCCACCACCGTGGAAAAATCGACGATCGTGTATCCGGTCAGGGGATATGTCGCTTCCCTCATGCCCTCACCTCGAAAGCTGGGGCAGTCCCAGCATCTCCCGTGCCTCCGCCGGGGTCGCCGGTTCGTTTCCGAATTCCCGGACCACCCGCGCGGCCCGGGCCACCAGCATCTCGTTGGTGGCCTTCACGCCCCGGGCATAGTACAGGTTGTCCTCCAGCCCGACCCGCAGATGCCCGCCCAGGGCCAGTGTCGCGAACATCATCGGCACATGGGAGATCCCGATGCCCGTGCAGGACCACTGCACTCCCTCCGGCAGCTGCCGCACCAGGTGCACCAGGTTATCCACCGTGCCGGGCGCGCCTCCCAGCACGTTCAGCACCAGCTGGCACCAGACCGGCCCCTTCAGCACGCCGGTCTGAAGATAGTACTTCATGTTGGCGATCATGCCGGCGTCAAACAGCTCCACCTCCGGCTTCACCCGGTTCCGCTCCATGCATGCCGCCAGCTTGGCCAGGAAGGGCGGATCGTTGAGAAAGATTCCGGCGCAGTCCCAGTTGATGGTTCCGCAGTCAAAGGATCCTACCTCGATGTCCGGAATCTGCTCGAAATGCTCCATCCGCTTCTCCGGCGGGAGCAGCCCGGCGGATCCGGAGGAGGTGCAGTTCAGGATCACATCGCAGTCCTCCCGCGCCCGGATCAGGCGGATGGTTTCCGCGAAGCGCCCCGCCTCCATCGTGGGAACGCCGTTTTCGTCCCGCATATGCAGATGAACCATGGCGGCCCCGGCCTTCCAGGCCCTGTAGGCATCCTCCGCAATCTCCTCCGGCGTCACCGGAACTGCAGGGTTCTTGCTCTTCGGCGTTCCCGTGCCCGTCAGGGCGCAGGTAATGATCGTCCTGTTTGCCATGGTGTCCCTCCTTGTCAGTCTTTCAGCATCGCCACCGGCCTGACCCAGCCGGCGGAGCCCCGGTCAATCTTGATGGGGAACCCGATGAAGGTGAAGCCGAAGGGCGGCAGCTTGTCCAGGTTGCACAGCTTCTCCATCTGGAAATAGCAGCAGTCCATGCCGGCCTTGTGTCCCTCCCAGATCACGCTCCGGTCCCCGGTCTTCGCGAAGCGCTCCGCCTCGGTGTACAGCGGCGGATCCCAGCTCCAGGCGTCCGTCCCCACCAGGTGAATTCCCTGGGAGGCCAACCACAGGGTTCCCTCCCGCCCGGTGCCGCAGCCGGTCCGGCAGTATTCCGCCGTTCCCCATTTTTCAGGTGCGCAGGTGTGCACCAGCACGATGTCCCCGGGCTTCAGCCGGTAGCCGATCCGTTCCAGATATTCCTGATAATCCCGGCTTTGCAGCATGTAGCCGGTGGGCTTGTCCGAAAAGTCAAAGACCACCCCGTCCCCCATGCCCCATTCCAGGGGAAACTGATCGATGGACCAGGCCGGCTCCCCGTGATTCATCGTGGGATGATAATGCAGCGGCGCGTCCATATGGGTCCCGGTGTGGGTGGTGAAGGCCGCGAACTCGGAAGCCCAGCCAAACCCGTCCGGCAGATCCTCCCGGGTGATTCCGGGAAAGCTCTTCAGGGTGGAATCAATGGAAATATCGCTGCCATGATCAAAATAGTAGATCTTCGCGATCTG